>DAORJJ010000040.1:0-23109 GCA_035439005.1 Polyangiaceae bacterium
CGGGGGTTTTGCATATGGCCACCTTCGCGTGGCAGAAAGCTGAATCTACCAATGCCCGACAAGACCGTCGAGCGGACGACTCGCCGTGACGCGCCAGACGCCGCGGGCGGCGGATCGGGACGCCCCGTCGACCAGCTCTTCCTCGTCCTCGAGGGCGCCCGCCCACTCGGCGGCGGCGCGCGCTGGTCGCTCGAAGGGCTCGACGAGGTCCGCGTCCGCCGTGGGTCGAGCCGCGCGAGCGCCCGCGAGCGCGACGGTGCGCGCAATGTCTTGTCGATCAAGCTGCCCGACGCGCTCCTCTCGTCGAGCCACGGCCGGCTCGTGCGCAGCGCGGGCGGCTGGACCCTCGTGGACGACAAGTCGACGAACGGGACGCTGATCGACGGAGAGCGCATCGAGGCGCGCGCCCTCGCGGACGGCGCGAGCTTCGAGATGGGCGCCGCGCACTTCGTGCTCCGCGAGGGAATGCCGACGCCCGAGGCAGCCCCCGAAGAGCTCGAGAGCGCGAGCCTCCTCGGTCGCGCGTACGGCGTCGCGTCGCTCGTGCCCGCGTACGCGGAGGAGCTCGCCCGCTTCGCGCGCGTGGCGATGTCCGGCCTGCCGATCCTGCTGCTCGGCGAGAGCGGCACGGGCAAGGAGGTGCTCGCCGCGGCGGCCCACCGCTTGTCGGGTCGGAGCGGCCCCTTCGTGCCGGTCAACTGCGGCGCCCTCACCCCGACGCTCATGGAGAGCCAGCTCTTCGGGCACACCAAGGGCGCGTTCTCGGGCGCGCTCCGCGACGAGCCCGGGTTCGTCCGCGCCTCCGACGGCGGCACGCTGTTCCTCGACGAGATCGGCGATCTGCCCGCGGCCTCCCAAGCGGCGCTCCTGCGGGTCCTCGAGACGCGCGAGGTGGTGCCCGTGGGGAGCACGCGCGCCGTGGCGGTGGACCTCCGCGTCGTCTCCGCGACGCTGAAGTCCGTCGGCTCGCTGCGCCCCGATCTGCACGCGCGGCTCGCCGGCTTCACGCACACCCTCTGGCCGCTGCGCGACCGCATGGAAGATCTCGGCGTCATCCTCGCGGAGCTCATCGCGCGCGCGGCCGGCCCGCGCGCCGCGAGCATCCGCCTCTCGCCCGAGGCAGGACGCGTCCTCCTCGCGCACGACTGGCCCCTCAACGTCCGCGAGCTCAACCAAGCGCTCGGCGTGGCCCTCGCCCTCGCGCCGGGCGCGACCTTGAAGGACACCGACCTCCCGGCCTCGGTGCGGCGGGGCGCCGAAGAGGTGACGACGCCCGCCGCCTCGCCCTCCCCGGCGCCTCCGCCCGGGCCCGCGCCGCCGCCGATCCCGCAGGACGAGGCGAGCCTGCGCGCCCTGCTCGTGGCCACGCTCACGCACAGCAAGGGCAACGTCTCGGACGTCTCACGGGTCCTCGGCAAGACGCGCATGCAGATCCACCGCTGGATGCGGCGCTTCGGCATCGATCCGGAGACGTTCCGCACGTGACGCCAGCGGCGGCGCCCGGCACGCGCCTGACGCCGAGCCTCGAGCTCTCACGGCGCATCGGCGCGGGGGGCATGGGCACCGTGTGGATCGCGAAGCACCTGGCCCTCCGCAAAGACGTGGTCGTCAAGCTGATGGCCGAGAGCATGGCCGGCAGCGACGAGCTCCGACGGCGCTTCGCGCAGGAGGCCGCGGTCGGCGCGAACGTGAAGAGCCCCCACGTCGTGCAGGTCTTCGACACGGGGATCTCGGAGGAGCACGGGCCCTACATCGTCATGGAGCTGCTCGAGGGCGAGGACCTCGGCGCCCGCCTCGCGCGCGAGGCGCGGCTCCCGACCGCGGAGGTCGCGCGCGTCGTCGCGCACGTCGCGCACGCGCTCGATCGGGCGCACGCGCTCGGGATCGTCCACCGCGACGTGAAGCCGGCGAACATCTTCCTTTGCGCGGAGCCCGGCGCGCCCTTCCTCGCGAAGGTGCTCGACTTCGGCGTCGCGCGGTGGCGCGACGACGCGGCGCCGCAGACCGGCACGGGGATCTCGCTCGGGACCCCCACCTACATGAGCCCCGAGCAGGCCGCGGGCCTGCGGGAGCTCGACGGCAAGAGCGATCTCTACGCGCTCGGGCTCGTCGCGTTTCGAGCGCTCACCGGGGAGCCCGCGTTCCCGCGCGCGTCGTTCGAGGCGCTCGGGCTCGGCGTCTACAACCTGCCCGTCCCAACGCTCACCGCGCGGCTCGCGTCGCTCCCGTCCGCCGTCGACGACTGGTTCGAGCGCGCGTGCGCGCGCGAGCCCGCCGAACGCTTCCCTGACGGCGCGGTGATGGCCGCAGAGCTCGCGCGCGCGCTCGGGCTCGCGGGCGCGCCGCCGGACGTGACCACGCGGGACGCGCCCCGCGGTGAGCTCGCGGTCGAGCTGCGCGAGGACCCGGCCCCCGCGGCGGACGACGACGCCCCCCGCAGCGAGAGCCCCACGCGCGCGCACGGTCCGCCCGCCGAGCCGCGTGGTGAGGCGCCGACGCTCGAGACGGACGCTGGGCTCTCGCAGGCGACGTCACCCGGCCCGGCGCCTGCGGCGAGCGCCGCGCCCTCGCGCGGGTGGGCTCGCCCCGCGGCGGCGACCGCGCTGCTCGGGTTGGTCGTCGGCGCGTGGGCGTGGCGCTCCGCAGGGACACCCGGGGCAGGCGCGAGCGACGACGGCGCGGTGAGCGCTGCCCCGGCGACCCAGGCGCCCGCCGCGGCCTCGTCGATCCCGATCGGCGTGCTCCTCGACCTCAGCGGTGAGCGTCGCGAGAGCGGCGCCGCGCTCCTCGCGGCGACGGAGGCCGCGCGCGACCTCGTCAACCGCTCCGGGGGCGTGCGCGGTCGCCCGCTCCGGCTGGTCGTGAAGGACGACCAGGGCGACACCGGCGCGTTCCTGGCCGAGTCCGCGCGCGCGCTCCTTGGCACCGAGGGGCTCGAGGTGCTCCTTGGCCCCATGACGAGCACGCAGGTGAGCGTGGTCGCACCGCTGGCTCAGGAGGCGGGCGTGCTCCAGATCACCGGCAGCGCGACCTCTCCGGCGCTCGCGACCCTCCAGCGCCCCGCGGAGCGCTCGCTGTTTCGCACGGTGCCGTCGCAGGCGCTCCAGGCGCGGGCGCTCGCGCGCGTGATGCGCGGCGCCGTGGTCGCGCCGCTCGGTGGAGAGGTCGAGCCGCGGACCTCGTGCATGTCGGTCGCGATCGTCTCGCGCGACGACGTCGAGGGGCGGCCCTTCACAGAGCTGCTCGCGCGGTCGCTCGGCGAGCTCGGGGCGCGCGTCGTCGAGACTCGCTTCGTCGAGGCGACCCCTCGCGTCAGCTACGAGGTCGAGCTACGCGCCGTGGCGCGCTCCGCCGCCGACTGCCTCGTGGTCGTCCTCGGGCCGAGGGCGGCGGCGCGCTACCTCCGGCAGTCCGCGGACGGAGCCGCGCCGGGCCCGCGCCCGCCCAAGGTCTTCGCGGTAAACAGCGTCGCCACCACGGACTTCATCGCCTACGCCCGGAGGGATCCGCGCGACGCGGCGTCGGCCTCCGTCGCGGACGGCGTCCGCGGCGTGCGCCCCGCGACGCGGCTCCCGTGGAGGCCCGAGTACCTCGAGTTCGTTCACCTCATGTCGGCCGTCGACGGCGGCGCGGACGCGAGCGGCGAGCCCTTCGCGGCGAGCCAGTTCGACGCGACGATTTACGCGGCGTTGGCGCTCGAGAGCGCGGGGCCGGACGCCGGCGCCGCCGGGCTGCGGAGGGGCTTCTACGCGATCGCGCGAGGCGGGAACGTGCACGGCCCGCAGGAGCTGTCGCAGCTCCTCGCCACCCTCCGGCGCGGCGAGCGCGTCGACTACGTGGGCGCGTCGGGCGACGTGGAGGTCGACCCGAACGGCGACGTGGAGGCCGATCTGGTGACGTGGACCGTGAGCGACGGGGCCATCGTCGAGACCGGCCGCGTCCGCCCCGAGGACGCCCGCGCGCCGTGAGACTGTGGAGGATACGGAGGCGTCCCAGACGATACGTATCCCGCGCTTGGCCTGTCTCGCCGAAGGGAAATCGCCGGGCGGAACGCCCGGTCGTTTGAGCGAGAGACTCGGCGCGCTCGCGTCCGCTGCGCCCGGCACGACCCTCGCAATGGGCGCTTGTGACCCCCACCGATGGAGCACCCATGAGCCTGAACCTTCGCCGCCCACTCTCCAGCGCAGACGCCCTCGCGATGCTTCGCGAAGGCAACGATCGCTTCGTCCGCGGCGAGCGCAGCGGCGTGCACCCAGGCGCGGCGCCGCGCGCTCGCCGGCGGGCAGTCCCCGAGCGCGATCGTGCTCTCGTGCGCCGACTCGCGCGTCCCGGCCGAGCTCGTGTTCGGGTGCGATCTCGGCGACCTGTTCGTCGTTCGCGTCGCAGGGAACGTGTGCGCGCCCTCGCTCGTCGGGAGCGTGGAGTACGCGGCGGAGACCTTCGGCACCCAGCTGGTCGTCGTCTTGGGGCACACGCGCTGCGGCGCCGTCACGGCGACGATCGACGCGCTCACCACCGGCGAGCGCCCGGGCTCGCCCAACATCGACGACATCGTCGAGCGGATCGCGCCCGCGGTCTCGGGCCTCGTAGGACGTGGCCTCGGCCGCGACGCCCTCGTAGCGGCCGCCGTCCGCGCGAACGTCCGCCACGCGTCGGACCACCTTCGACACGGGAGCCACCTCCTCGCGGGGCGCGTCGGCGCCGGAAAGCTCGTCGTGGTGGGGGCCGAGTATTCTCTCGAGACCGGCGTGGTCTCGTTCCTCGAGCTCCCCGCCGCACTCGCCGCCGCCGCGTGACCGCGAACCTCGTGCGCTTCAGCTCGCGATCGCCGTCGGGGCGTCGGGGCGGCCCGCCGCGAGGCGCTCCGCCGCGTGGGCGTGGGCCCCGCGCACGTCGCTCGCGAGCCCCGCGCCCGCCAGCCCGAAGGGCGGCATGTTGACGTAGACGTTCTCGTAGTCTCCCGGACGCGAGCGGTAGGTCTCGTGCCAGATCCCCACGTCGCCGTTCGTGCCCACGAGCTTGTTGAAGGCCCGCCACGCGGGGAGGTGGGCCGCCGAGCGGCTCTTGGCGTACGCGAGCAGGTGCTCCATCGACCGCCAGTACGAGACCATGACGGTGGTGCGACCGAACCACTGCTCCGCCCCGAGGAACCCGAGCTCGGGGTGCGTGGTGAGCTCGCGCATCATGCGCGGCATGGCGAGCGCGACGCGCAGCCACTGGTGCACCTTCCACCAGCGGTTGACGCGCATCCCGATGAGAAACACCACGAACTCGCCCTCGATGCGGCCCATGCGGCGCGCGTTGATCGGAACAGCCATCGTCGTCTCCTTCGTGTCGGTCAGTGAAGTGAACAGTGTTAACTTCGGGCGCAAAAAAAGGGGAGGTCACGGCGCGAAGCCTCGGAGGAGCTGATCGGTCGAGCTCCGGAAGAAGGCCGCGAACGCGTCGTCGTCGCCGGCCGCGCCGAGGTGCCCGGCGAGGCGGAGCGACGCGAGGCCGTGGACGTGCGCCCAGATCGAGGCGGCGAGCGCTCGCTCGTCGGCGGGGCCGAACGTGCCTGCGTCGACGCAGTCGCGCACGCGGTCGACGAGGAACTGGAACGTCGGGCTCGTGCCCGGGGTGGGCGCGCTCCCGCCGAGCCCGAGCTCCTCCACCGACGACATGAAGATCACCCTGTAGTCGTGGGGGTTCTCGAGCGCGAAGCGGAGGTAGAGGTCGCCCGCGGCGCGGAGGCGCTCGAGCGGGGTCTCGCGCGCGAGCGAGCGGAGCAGGTAGCTCGAGAAGGTGCGAAAGCCCTCCTCGCACACGGCCGACAGCAGGGCCTCCTTGCCGTCGAAGTGGCGGTAGACCGCCGCCGCCGACACCCCCGACCGCCGCGCGACCTCGCGCAGCGAGAAGTGCCCCGCGCCGCCCTCGAGGTAGACCTCGCGCGCGTGCCGGAGGAGGCGCTCACGCGTGTCCGGGATCTCGGCGGCGACCATGTGAACAGTGTTAACACGCGCGGTCTTTGAGTCAAGAGGCCGCGCGCGCTGCGCCCGCTCGGTGAGTCGCAGCGTGTCCGCCCGCCTACTTCGCCCGCCGATACAGCCCCTTGGTGGTCGCGAAGGTGATCGACGTCGCGTCGACGGCCAGCGCGACCCCGCGGTAGCCCGGAGTGACCGGCACGGGAGCGGGGACGGTCAGGAGGAGCTCGCTCGCGCCCGACGAGGCCTTCGCGCGCCGCCAGAGCTGCGCGCCCCCATTGAGCCAATACACGTACGTCGAGTCGGCCGCGATAGCGACCGCGTCGGGCGCGGTCGTAAACAGCGTTGAGGCGCCGGTGCCGCCGCTCGCGATTCCGAAAAGACGTCGGATGGTGTTCTGGCTCGCGTTCGGCGCCTTGGCGAGGAGATAGACGCTCGCCGTGTCTGCGGCGATCCCGGCGATCTTCGACGGGGCCGGGACGCCGTGCTGCGCCAGGGACATCACGAGCGGCGCTCCGGCGAGGTCGGTGCGGATCCGCGTCACGACGCTCTGCGTGAGCCCATTCGCGTCCGTTCGGCTCGCCGCCCAGTAGACGAAGCCGCTGTCGGTCGTCACGGCGTCCACGAGGTCTCCAGGGGGCAGCGTCGCGGCGGTCTCGCCGCCGATGGCGGGGGGCGTGACCTTGCGGAGCGTGCCGCCCACGAACGGCTCGGAGGCGAAATAGAAGACGCTCTTGCCGTCCGAAGTCGCCGCGCCAGGGAGCCCGCCCGCGCGGTCGTACACCGTGCGGGACGTCGGCACCGAGCCGACCAGCGCCGTGGTCGCCCCCTCCGCCTGCGTCCAGAAGGCGCCGTCGATCGTCGCCGCGACACCCCCGACTTGGGTCGCCTCCCCGCTCAGCTCTTCGAAGGCGCCGCCGTCGGTGTTTGCGCGGACGGCCACGGTGGGATCGCCGCCGACTACCGTCGATCCCGCGACCGAGAGGAACTCCGAGGGCCACGGGGTTAGAATTGGCGTGGGGGTCGAGACGACCACCCGCTGCGTGGCGGTGCACAGGACCTGCGCGCCCGCCTTGACCGTGGCCTGGAGCGTGGCGGTGCCTTGGCTGTTCGGGGCCGAATAGGTCCCCGCGCCCACGGAGCCGAACGCGGGCGATTCGACGAGCGAGAAGGCGGCCGTCGCGCCTTTTGGGGCCCCCGTGAGCCCGAGCGTGAGCTTGCCGCCGGGCTCGAGCTGCAGGACGCTGGGCCCGAACGGCGTGGTCGCGCCGAAGCGCGTGGCCGTGGCCACGGCGCCGAAGCAGTCGTTGCCCACGACGACGCTCAGAACCCCCCCCTTGCAAGCGGTGGTGCTCGCCCCGATGAAGTACTCGCCCGGCTGCTCCGGTGCCGTGTATTTCCACTGGTCCGCTCCGTCGCTGACGAGCGTGGCCCCGGTCGCCGACGCGACCGTCCCGCCCGTGACTCCGCGGAGGGTGACGGTCTCGCCTGGCTTGAGGAACAGCGCGCCCAGCAAGGGTGTCTCCGTGCCTTGGCTCACGAGCTTCAGGAGCGCCGCGGTCGCCGCGCACGACGGCAATGGCGGCGATGCCTTCGACGACAGCGTCGCTGCCAGCTCGCAGCCGAGGACCTCCGAGCGCGCCTTGACGGTGTAGCGGCCGCTTGCCGACGGCGTGACGATCGTGGCGCCGCTCGTGTCGGGCGTGATGGATCCGCCGGCGCCGGGCGTCATCGACCACGTGAAGAACCCGGGCGCTCCCACGCGCTCGATTCGGTGAGTCGTCGACGGGGACGTGAAAAGCTCCCCCGCCACCGGCTTTCCGTCAAACCGCAGAGACTGCCCGATGCAGGTCCTGGCAGACGGCGCGTCTTCGTCGAAGATGCACCCGGCCGCGCCCGCGAGCGCGCCGGCTCCGAGCATCGCGAGCAGGCCGCGGCGGAGGCGAGCGCGCCGCGCGACGGCGCAGGGCCGCCCGGAGGGGTGCGGGGTGCGCGCGGCAGACGCGAGGTGCGCGAGAACGAGTCGTACATCGAGAGGCATGATGGGCTCCTTGCGGAGCGCCATTGCAACCGAGGGGCCACGCGAAGAACGGGCCGAATCGCGCGTCCCTGCGGCGGGCTCGTGCAACCCATTGCACACACGCGCGCGCTCGTGCACGCGCCGCACACCCCCGGCCGCTCGGCGCGCTCCGGGGCTCCCGGGCAGGGCGTCGTGTTCTCAGTCGTTCTTCGCGCCTTGCGCGATCCAGCGACGGAGGGTGTCGCGGCGCTCCTGGGACATCACCGGTTGGCCGTAGGGCATCCGGACACCGCAGGTCGCGCCGGAGCAGCCGGTGATGTCGGCGCACTTCAGCGTGTCGTCCACCTTGTGCATCAGGAAGCTCTGCGAAGGCTTGCCGGGCTCGACGATGTTCATCCCCTTCGCCTTGGTGCTCTTCGCGCCGACGTTCTTCTCGAAGATCGCACGGAGCTCCTCGTCCGTCGGCTCGGGCGCGGCGAGGGCCGGGCCGAGGTAGGGTCGGTCGGCGGGGGCGCCCACCGCGAGGTTGTGGCAGCTGCTGCTGACGGCGCACGACCCGCGAAAGATCGGCAGGACGTCCTTTCGGAAGGCCACCTTCGGCGACGAGCCGTCGAACGACGCGTAGTCGAAGCAGGTCGCGCCGCCGTCGGCTCCGGCGCCCGGATCGCTCGCGCAGGAGATCACGGCCCACGCCGCGAGGAGCCCCACCCCGACCCGCGCCGCCGCTCGCGCCGCGCGCGCGCCACGAGGTCCCGACCAGGGGGCGAGCCTCCTCACGGCGTCACCGCGCTCGAGATCGCCGCGGCGCCGTACCGCGCGATCACGCCGTTTCGCCGCACGTTGGGCTTCGGCGCGCCGAGGAAGCCGCCGCCGACGGCCCAGAGCGCGCCGTCCGCGTCGATGAACGCGCCGTGGAGATCCGCGTAGGGCTTCGTGCCGAAGTCGTCGATCCAGGTACTCTGCACGTATCTCTGCTTGAGCCCCCCGAGCCCCACGAGGACCACGGTGCCGTCGCGGCCGCACGCGCCGCCGTTCACGTCGTTCAAGAGCTCGATCTCCACGCGCTTCCACACGTCGCCCTCGCGCCGCAGCACGTCCCGTCCGCCGACGGCGTACGTGACGCCGCTCTCGCACCCGAACACAGTGAGCAGCGTCCCGCGCGCCAGCGGCGGATCGTTCGCCTCGCGCTGCCAGCCGCGCTCGGTGCGGTGCCACACGAGGCCCGCCTCGCCGACGACGAAGACGTCGTTCGGGCCGCGGCCCCACACCTTGAAGAGCGCGCGCCCCTCCTCGGTCGGCAGCGCCTCGCGCGCCCACGCGGTCCCGTTCCAGTGGAGGAGCACGTCGTTCTGCGGCCCCTTTCCACCCTCGGCCGCGCCGCCGACGGCGTAGGCGTCGGTAGGTGACGCGGCCCACGCGCCGAAGAGCGTGGACGTCGTGAGCGGCGGGTGCTCCACGAACGCGCGCCCGTCGTAGTGCGTGACGCGGCCCTTCTCGCCGACCATCCACACGTCGGCGGCCGAGGTGCCCGTGACCCACCAGAACGACGCGGCGCCGCCTGGCCGAAGGCGCGTCCACCGGTCGCCGTCGTAGCGCAGCACGAGCGACTCGAAGCCCTCGTTCCCGAGCGGCCCGCCGACCGCGTAGATCTCGCGCGCGCTCGGCCCCCACACGCTGAGGAGCGACCCCTCGAGGTTCTCGAGGACGGCCCTCCACTGCGGCGCCTCGGGCGCGGCGTCAGGCGCGGGCGGGACGGGCGCCGCCGGGCTGCACGCGGCGCCGAGCGCGAGGAGGCACGCGAGCGCCAAGGTTGGTCGTAGGCTCATCCGCCGCTCCCTCCGTCGAGTACGCCCGCGTCCTCGCCGCAGGCCTCCCCGAGCACGTAGCCCTTCTTGCAGAGGCATTTGCACTGGGCCTCGCGCGCCGGCTCGGCGCAGCGGGGCTGGACGCGCACGGTCGCGCCCGCCTTCTTCCCCGCGCGATCGGTCACGCGCACCTCGATCTCGTACTCGGCCTCGAAGACGCTCTCGTCCGACCACTGGTTCGGGCAGACTGGCACGTTCGAATAGGCCGCGATCGCGACGTCCGAGGTGACGTCGGTGTTGCCCGTCCCCGACACCCCGTACCCGTCCGCGGTGCGGATCAGGTTCACCGTGCGCGCGTCGACGCGCACTTGCTTGCTGCGCGGATCGCGGAGGGCGCCGAGGAGCTGGACCGCGCAGGGGTCGAGGTTCTTCGCGCGCACACCGACGAACGCCACGCGGCCGCCCTGCGGCGGGAAGACGAGCGCGAGCTCGGAGCCGTCTTTGAGGGGCACGTCGGAGCCGTCGGCCTTCAGCGCCCGCACCTCGATCTCGATCGGCGCGTCGACGTCGCCGAGGTACGGCACGCCGCACTCGGTGGGCGGCGGCGGGGGCGGGGCCGGGCCCGGCGAGTCGGCGCAGCCGAAGGCCACGGCGCCGCTAGCGAAGAGCCCGAGCGCCGCGCTGGCGAAGAGCGCGAGGCCTGCGCCCCTCGACGGGCGGATACGCGCTCGCGATGTCATGTTCTAGTCCACGCTCTGCCGGGGGTGGCGCGCGCGTCGCGGCCGTCGCGGAGGGCTCAGAAGCACGCCACGTCGTCCTGCTTGGGGTAATAGTAAACGAACGCGTTGCAGTGCTCGTTGGTGTCGACGATCGGGCCGAACGTGTAGCAGCAGTCCTGCTTGTCCGCGGGGGTCTTGTACTTCGTCTCGTCGAGCTTGTTCAGCCCCTCGCACCCGATCGACGGGGCCGGGGGCTGCCACTGGTAACCGCACGTGTACCAGACCCCGCCGTTCGCCGGCAGCGGCACGTTGAGCTCGGGAGACCGCAACATCGGCGGGTCGTCCCAGCTGTCGGAGCGGTAGAAGCGCGCGGAGGCCGGGGGAGTGCTGAGGCTCGTCCCGTCCCACGAGTACATCTCGAAGGTCTTGCCGCGCGAGTGAAAGTGGCCGTTCGCCCCGATGATGTTCACGGGCGTCTTGCTCTTGATCTGGCAGCTCCCCTCGTACGTGGGGGTCCTGTTGTTGGCGCAGACGCGGATCGACTGCTTCGTCGCGAAGAGCGTGCCAAGCTCGGCCTTCACCTCGGCCGCAGCCATCGTGTAGAAATTGACCGCGACCTCGCCCGTGCCGTCCGGGGAGGTCTGGGTCGACGCGTTCACGTAGTGGGTCTGGAGCATGATCCACTCGTCGGGCTGGAAGACGTTCGCCACCCCGTCGGGGAACGTCCAGTCGACCTCGCCGTCCTGCTGCGTGTTCGCGATGAGCGGCCAGTCGGCCCAGTTCGGGCTGTTGAAGCACTCGCCCTTGCCGTCTTGCGCGAGCTGGCGGCTGCCCTTCGCCGGATCGAGGCCCGTGATGGTCTTCACGCGGAACAGGTTCATGTGGTGCGAGCCGTCCCGCTGCACCATCTGCACGCGGTGCAGGTTCACCGGCTGCCCCTCGGGCAAGCCGCCCGCCGCCGCGAGGTCACGCACGCGGTAGAAGTAGCAGTTCTGCTGCTCGACCCCCGCCGGCACGGGGAACGCGTCGGTCTTGAACTGGAAGCCCTGGCCTTTCGGCGGCGCGGGGAGCGTCGACGGGTCATGTCCGGGTGGCTTCGTGGGCCCGGGATCGGCGCTCGCGCAGCCGACGGCGAGGGCGGAGAGCGCCAGCGCAGAGACGAGTCCAGAGAGTGTGTGTGCCTTCATGATCGTCGATCCCCCGGGTTGCTTGCCCTCTAGCATGAGACGTACCACGCTGGCTTTCGGGGAGGAAACCCAGCGATCCAGGGCCGCACCGCGACAGGGCGACGGACACCGTGGCACACTTGGCCCGCACGCCGCCGCGCGAGGCCGTGACCTCCCAAGCGCGAGCAGATGGGCGACGTCGCGGTCGAGGCCCGAAGGGGAGCCGCCCTCAGCGGCGGGTGGCCGTGAAGGGGAGCGTCTTGGCGCCCGGGTTGCCTGACACCTTCCCCTCGAACCTGTCGCTCCCGATGAGCGTCGCGTCGACGCTCACGGGCGACGAGCTCGGAATGTCACGGCGCTGCTCTCGCCCGCCAGGGAGGCGCACGACGACCTTCATCTGCGTCGCCACCGAGCCCTTCGCGGCGAGCGTCGTGCCCTCGAGGCGACCGGTCGCCGTCCCGGTCGTGGTGGAGGCCATGGTGGTCATTCCGCGCCCTGCGGTGAACCCCGTCTTCACCTCGAAGGTGACCTTCGCGACCCCCGCGTCGTCGACCACGATCCGAATGGGTCCCTTCATCGGCACGGGCCCGTCGAGCCCCGGCCCCGTGTAGGTGCCGCTGAGCTCTCCCTCGAAGGAGCCCGCGACGCCGTCGAGATCGACCTCGACGCGGGTCTTGCCGGGCTTGTAGACCAGTGTTCCCCTGCGGAGCTCCGGCTTCCCGTCGGGCCCAGGGAGCGTCGCGACGACCTCGGTGGGTCGCCCGTAGAGCATGTAGCCGAGGGCGGTGATCTGCATCGTGAACACGCCCTTCGCGTCGGTCGTGCCCCGCCAGCGCGCCGGATCCTTCTTGGTCGTGATGGCGACTGGGACGCCGTCGAGCTTGCGCTTCGGGTCCTTCGTCTTCAAGGCGATCTCGACGGTGGTCTCCTGGTTCCACCTGCCTCGCAGCTCCTCGAGGAGCCGGTGCGTCCGCTCTTGTTGCTGCGCGGTCGCCCACTTCGCGAGCGCCGAGAGCTCGGGGGTGAGGTCCGCGAAGAGCTGGCGCGCGTACTCCGCCGAGAGGTCCTTCTTCGTGGCCTCGCTGAGGCCGCCGAAGGAGCCAAGAAACGCGGCCCCGAGCTCCGCCTGGCACATCCCCAGATCGGCGCCGTCGGCGCTCCATATGTTCTTCGAATAGGCCACGACCTCGTCGCGGATGCCTGCCGAGGCCGCGTCCGGGGTGCGCGCCTCGGAGACGATCGCCTTGAAGCGCGCGAGCCACTGCGCGTGCGTTCGCCCGTTGTTGGCGTAGTAGCAAGCGAAGGCTCGAGCCCAGAGGTCCTTTCTGCCCGCCCACGCCGTGCTGGCGAACTCGTTCAGCGAGTAGTCGAGGAAGAACACCCCGACCCCCGCGACCTTCATCGCCGAGGTGCCCCAGCGGCTGATCGCGTCCAGGCCGATCGCCCTCATCGCATTGCCGACCGCGACTCGCTTGTTCCCCTCCTTGGACATGTCGAGCGCGAGCTGGACGACCGCGAAGGCGATGCCGAGATTGCCGGCGAGGTCGTTGACCCTGCCCAGCACCGACGCGGCTCCGGCGTAGCTCGCGAAGGCAGCGCCTCCTTCTCCTAGCGTGGCGACGGCTTGTCCGATGCCGAACCACTCCATGCTCGCCTCCCAGCCCTCCTCGGCCGCGGCCTCGAAGCTCCCGCTCAAGATGTTCTGCGCGGTGCTCGCGTCCGCGAAGTCGACCGCGAACGGGTAGGTAGCGTATTCGACCCGCGCCGCTGGACCGATCTGGATCGGCTTTGGAAACACGGTCGAGAAGAACGACAGGTGAGTCGTGTCGACCACCACGATGCGCCGCTGCTCGTCCACCGAGAAGGGAACAGGGTCCCACGTGCGCTTGGCGGGGTCGTAGGTCAAGGCGAGCAGCGACGGTCGCTTGCCTCGCCGCCCGAGCACCTTCGCCGGATCGTAGGGGATCTCGATCGTGACCGGCTCGTCGAAGCGCGTGAGGTCCCCGAGGCGCACGTCGAGCGTGCCGCCGAGGTCCGCCTCGGGAGGCGCGGCGAGCCCCGTGATGGCGCTCACGGCGAGCGTGCTCTTCTTCGTCACCGCGCCTGGCGGCGCGACCACCTTCCCTTGGTTGCCTGGGACGTCCACGGACACTGGCAACTTTGGATTGGGCTCCAGCTCTCGCTCCACCAAGAGCTTTCGCGAGAATCCAGCTTTGCCAAACCACCCGGCGTGGAGCCGCGAGCCCTGCGAGGCCGACCGCTCCGGTCAGCACCGTCCCGCCTAGAATCGCCCAAGGCCAGCGCGGCGTCGGCTTGCGCGGTGGCGGAGCCGCGATCGGCGTGGGGGGCGGCGCGGGGGGCGGCGTGGGCGGCCACTGCGCCACACCGGCGTGGGCCGCGAGCGGCGCCGCAGAGGGCGCCGGGCGAACGGGCGGTCCCGAGTAGTGGGGCGGACCTGGGTAGGTGGCCGGCAGCGGGTAGCGCGGCCAGGCGGGGTTCGGTGGAACCGCGGGCGGCGCCGCATGCGGCGCCTGGGCCGCGAAGGGAGCCTGCGCCGCCTGGCGCAGCGGCGGTCCCGAGTAGTGGGGCGGGCCGCCGCCGTACGCAGGCCCCGGCGCGCGAAGCGGCGAGACGGGCCCCGGTGGCGGTCCCTGAGGCGGCCCCTGCGGCGGCCACGGGGGCGGGCGCCGGGTGTCCGTCACGGCCTCGCCCCCTCGAGTCGCGAGGCGCGGTCACCTTCGAGGAGGAAGGCGGCGCGAGCGCGGAGCCCTCGCCACGGGACCGCGAGCGCAGAGGGCCCAGAGTCCACCACGCGATTCCTCGAGGCGCGGGGCAATCGCGGGCACGTCACGGCTCGGCGCGTTGGCTTCATGAGGAACGTCGCGCTCGGTCCTGCATCTTGCGCGCCAGTCGACGCGGCCCCGTCACGCGGCGCCTCGGACAACGTGGAGGCACTGGCACGCACGCCCTGCGCGCGCGCGCATCGACTGCGTTGGCGCGCTCGCCGACGGCGGCACACCTCGTCGACTTCGTCCACGCACGTGGCGCATAGGGCGGTGCTCGAGGGCTGTGAGGGGACGCGGGCTGCGCGCGGACGTCGTGGGCCGGCTGCGCGTCAGGCGCTCACCGCGTCAGCGTGAGCCGCAGGATCTTCCCGTCGGCGTAGGCGGCCGCGCGGGTGCCTGCGCTCGCGACGACCACGCGCGCGCCGTCGACGGCGACCGCCACGGGCAGCGGCACCGACACCGCGAGGACCTCGGGGGTGGTGGAGTCGTGGGCGATGCGGCGCACGCGCCCGTTCGCGTAGTCGGGCGCGTCGCCCGGCTCGGTCCAGGTGGCGTAGGTGTCGTCGAGCGCGAAGTCCGTGACCCCGAGCGCCTCGCGATCGAGCGTCTCGTCCCGGCCGGAGCTGACCGTGACGCGGTGGATCTCCGAGGGGAGCCCCTTCGCGTAGTAGAGATAGGTGCCGTTGCCTCCCATGGCGGAGAGGCCGCCCTGAAACCGCGAGACCTCGCGCGCGCCCGTCCCGTTCGTGCCGATGCTCTGGAGCGCCCCGGTCTGGCCGGAGAGGTCGACGCCGGCCCAGAAGAGGCGCCCGGCCGCCACGGCGGTCGCCACGGGCGTGCCGTTCGAGTGGATGGGCGTGCTGGTCGTCCCGCCCACGGTGGTGAAGCGGATCGCGCCGTCGGTCCCCGCCGTCCAGAAGACCTTCGCGGGGCCCGCGCCCGCCTCGGTGGCGAGGTTCACGATCTCTTCCGTGTGGCTCGCGACCGTCTCGCTCTTTCCGCTCGCCGCGTCCGCGAAGGCGAAGCGCTTGATCGTCGTCACGTCGGCCACGACCGCGTGATCCTGGGAGGTCGCGAACGCGCTCGGGCGCGTGAGGGGCGCGAGCCGCTCGGCGCACGTCGCGGGGCTCGCGCAGGGCTCCACGGGGACCCCGTAGAGGCCTGGCTGCGCGCCGCTCTCCACCCAGTAGACCCGGTCGCCGCGCACGGCGAGGCCGCCGCGCCAGGGCTTGAACCCCGCCGTGGAGCGCGCGCCGACGCGGCTCCTCCCCGTCGCGAGCGCGTCGACCCGGACGTCGAGGCCTGCGTCCGCGCCGCCCCCATCGCTCGGCGGTGGCTGGGCGCCCGCGTCGCTCCCGCCGTCCACGTCTTGCCCGACCTTGAGATCTCCGCACGCGCTCGCGAGGACCAGCGGGAGCACGAGGGCGAGCGCGCGCGCGCCGTCCGTGAGGCGTGTGGGATCCGGGGGTGGCCGTGTTCGCATGGGATACGACTTACCATCGGACGCGGCGCGCGCCTCAGGTCCGCGACGAGGACTTTGACACGTTTCCTCGCGCAGCCGGCGAGCCCGGGTCATACTCGTGGTTTGCTTGGAGGCCAAGAATGAGCGAGAAGGTCCGACGGTCGGCGGGGTGGACGCGAGGCACGCCGTGGAGGCCGCTGCTCGCCGGGGCGCTCTCCGCGGCCGCGGTCGTCGGGAGTGCGCCCGACGCGGCGGCGTGCGGCGCGTGTTACGCGAGCTCGAGCGAGTCGACCGTGGTGAACGATCATCGCATGGCGTTCTCCATCGGCCGGCAGCAGACCGTGCTGTGGGACTCGATCTCCTATTCGGGCAACCCGAAGGAGTTCGCCTATGTCCTCCCCGCGAAGCCGGGCACCCGCCTCGAGCCCTCGAACGAGGCCTTCTTCGCCGCGCTCGACGCGAGCACGCGCCCCATCATCATGGCGCCGCAGTCCACGGGCTACGGGGGAGACGGCGGCTACGGCGGTCATTATGGCGGCTACGGCGCTGACGACTACTACGGCGGAGGGGGTGGCGGTGGCGGGTGCTGCGGGTCCACCACGGCGAGCGCGTCCTTCTCGGGCGCTCCCTCGAGCGCCTACCCCGGCGCACCGGGGGCCGACGCCGCTCCGCCCGCGCCGCCGCCGGTCCAGATCGTCGACCAGGCGGTCGTCGGTCCCTACGAGACCATCACTGTGCGCTCCACGAAGCCCGAGGCGCTCGACGAGTGGCTGAAGGAGCACGGCTACGCGATCCCCCCGAGCTCCGGCCCGATCATCGCGAGCTACGTAAAGGAGGGCTACGACTTCATCGCGCTCCGCCTCCGACCGGGCAGCGACGTCCGCGCGATGCAGCCGATCCGCATCGTCTCGCCGGGCGCCGACACGACCTTGCCCCTGCGCCTCATGCAGATCGGCGCGGGCGCGCAGGTAGGCATCACGCTCTATCTCCTCGGCGAGGGGCGCTACCGCACAGCGAACTTCCCGGAGGTCCCGCTCGAGCTCTCGAAGCTCATCTGGGACTGGAGCCAGAACCGCTCGAACTACCAGGCCCTCGCGAAGGCGGCCATGGCGACCGAGGGTGGGCGCGCGTTCATCACCGAATATGCCAATCACCCCAGCTTCGAGCTGGGCCTCGGCGGGCGAGGTCCTGGCCTGATGGGAAACCCGGGGCTCCTCGACGCCTACGCGACCGCGTGCCCCACCTACGGGGTGCCTCGCCCTCCTCCGGTCGACGCGGGCAGCGGGGACGGGGGCCGCGGGGACGCGGGCGACGCGGGCCGCACGGATCTCGACGCGAGCCTCGATCCGGACGCGAGCCTCGATCCGGACGCGGGCGACGCCGGCGAGGTCGACGCGGGCCCGCCGCGCGAGGTGAAGACCTACTGCGACGACATCGACGTCGCCTTCGCCGGAATGACCCGGAAGGACGTGTGGGTCACTCGCATGCGCGCGGACCTGCCGAACGCGGCGCTCGACGCCACGCTCCTCCTCGAGGCCTCCCCGAAGCAGGAGACGGTCGAGAACGTCCACCAGACGACGGCCACCGGCACCGTCACCGCGCAGATAGCGCCTGGGCGCGGGCCGAGCTCGCAGGGGACGTACGCGGTGCTCGGCCTCGCGGCGTTCGCCGTCACGCGGCTCGCGCGGCGGAGGTCGAGGAGCGAGTGATCGCTCGGAGCGCGCCGGCCTCCGTCTCCGTCCCCGAGGGGGCCGCCGCTACTTCGCGCGCTTGTGCAGGGCGTCGTTCGTGGTGAAGTAGACCGACGTCGCGTCGAGCGCGAGCGCCCAGCCCTCGTCGCCTGCCACGCTCGTGAGCAGCTCGACCGAGCCCGCGCCGCTCTTCAGCTTGCGCCGCACCTGCGCGTCGGCGCGCGTGAGCCAATACACGTGGGTCGCGTCGGCGGCGATGGCCACGGCGCCCGGCGCGGCGACGAAGAGCTGCGTCGCGCCCCCGCTCCCGTCCGCGTTCCCCACGCGGATCATGTTCTGCGCGGCGTTCGCGATGTTGCTGAAGAGCGCGTACGCGTTCGTCGCGTCGGCCGCCACGCTCACCACGCCCCACGTCGGGCCGTTGAGCTCGCCGTCAGAGATGACGATCTGCGCGGGCCCGGAGAGGTCGGTCGGTCGTCGCGTGACGGCGGCGCTCCCTGACCCGGCGCCGAGCGTCTTCCCCCAATAGAGGTAGCCCTCCGACGCCGTGAGCGCGCCGACGACGCTCCCAACGGGCAGGTTGGCCACGGTCGCGCCGTTCGTGGTGGGCGGCGACACCTTGCGGAGGACGCCCCCGGTGAGCGGGTCGAGCGCGAAGTAGTACACGCTCGTCCCGTCGGAGGTCGCGACGCCCGCGTTGCCGTTCATCGTGTCGTAACGGGTGGGCACGGGCGCGGTGGTCGCTCCGTAAAGCAGCGTCGTCGTGGCGGGGGAGTAGGCCCAATACGCGCCGCCGTCCGTCGTGGCCGCGACGCCTCCCACGTTCGTCGAGAGGAGGTTCACATCCTCGAAGCCGGTCCCGTCCGTCTTCATGCGGGTGATCAGGCTCGACGAGCCGCCGACGATCGTCGTCCCCGCGACCGACAGGAAATCGCGCGGCCAGGGCCGGCGGAAGGGCGCGGCGGCCGCCCCGACGATGAGCGGCTGCGTGGCCGTGCACGCGAGCTGCCCGTTCAGCGAGACGCTCGCGCGCAGGGTGAAGCTGCCCGGCGTGGCGGGCGCCGTGTAGCTCGCGCCGGTCGGGGGGCGCGCCGTGAGCGTGCCGTTCGGCGGCGGCTCGACCATCGCGAACGTCGCCGTGACGCCCGGGGCCGCGCCCTGCACGTCCAGCGTGAGCGTGCCTCCCGGCGCCACGGTCACGGGCGTCGCGCCGAACGGCGTCACGACGCCCGCGCTCGAGGTCACCGGGCGGAAGGTGGTGCAGCCCTGGCGCACGCTCACGTTGAGCACCCGGCGGCACTGCTGGACTCCGTCGGCGCCGACGCTCGTCGCGACGAGCCGGTAGTCTCCGGGCGCCGTGGGCGCCTTGTAGGTCCACTGGCCTGGGCCCTGCTCGACGAGCGTCCCGTCGGTCGGTGCGCCGAGCGCGAGGGTCACGCGGCTCGTGCCGCGACCGGTCCCACGGAGCGTGACCGTGGCCTCGGGCGCGAGCGGGAGCGTGTCGGCCACGGCCACGTCGGGCGAGCCTGGGGTCACGAGGTCGAGCGCGATCTGGTTCGCCTCGCACGCGCCCGGCTCGGTGACCTCGAGGCCGAGGATCGCCTCGCACGTCGTGCCGTCGGCCCGGGTCACGCGCGCCGTGACACGGTACGTGCCCGCTGCGGGGGGCACCACGAGGTCGGCGACGGGGCCCGCGCCGGTGATGCTGCCGCCGCTCGCGGGGGTGAGCGACCACGCGACCGTCGCGCCCGCCGCGCCCGAGAGCTCGACGCGGAGCGAAGCGGACGGCGACGCGAACACCCGGCCGCCGGCCACGCCGCCGTAGGGCCGGCCGCCGGCGGTGACCGTCGCGTCGACGCCGCAGGTGCCGCCGGTCGGGGTGGTGGGCGTGCAGCCGCCGGGCAGGACGAAGAGCGAAGCGACCAAGAGGAGCGCGCGCGTCGCGCGTGAGCGGTTCATCGAGGCGGTAGAGGCGCCGCGCGCGCGCCGCGTGAACCGGCGGCGGCGGGTTCTTGTTTTTTTTCCTCCTCGACCGGACGCCGACGCGCGCTCATCTGCCCGGAGAGCCGGCATGTCGGTAGCATGCGCTTGATGGCCACGAAGACCCGCTCGAAGTCCCCCGTCCCCCGCGCGGAGCTCCTGGAGGCGCTCGCCGCCGTGATGCGCGGACCGCGGTCGCCTGTCGGCGAGCCCCGCCCTCTCGACGCGGCGGGGCTCCGCGCGGTGGAGGACGCCGCGGGGGTCGCGCTCTCGCCCTCGCTCCACGCGCTGCTCTCGTACGACGCCGGCCTCGTACGACGCGACTACGCGTGGTTCGACGGCGCCGGGCGCTTCCTGGCGCGGCCCTTCGTGGAGATCGTGTCGGAGCACGCCGGCCCCTTCGCGGAGCTCTACGAGCCCGTGTGCGCGGCGCGCTTCCCGGGGATGGGCATCGCGCTCGACGCAGGGAGCGACTCGATGCGGATCCTCTACTTCGGAGATCCTGACGCGCTCGGCGAGTACCCGGTCCTCTTCATCGATCACGACGACACGCCGATGTTGGGGGTCGCGCACGCTGGCTTCGACGTCTTCCTCGCGGGGCTCTTCGGGCTCTCGGTGAAGGACGGGACCAAGCTCGCCCGGGCGCGCGCCAAGGCGCTCCTCGGGAAGCCGACCTGGGAGTGCGAGGACGCACCGGGCGCGCTCCCGGCGCACGTCCCCGGTCCCCCTCCGGGCTCGCGCGCGTTCGCGCCTCGTGCTCCCCTCGGCGCGGCCGAGGCTCCCACGGCCGCCCCGACGAGGCCGAGGAAGCTCACCGACAAGCAGATCGACAAAGCGCTCCGCGAGTGCGCGGAGGACGGGGACGTGCCGCGCCTCGGGGAGCTCCTCGGGCTCGCGAAGGAGCGAGGCCGTCCTCAGACGTCGCTGGACGACGCGCTGCTCTCGGCCGCCCGCGGCGCCTCGCTCGCGGCCGTGAAGGCCTGTCTCGCGGCCGGCGCCTCGGCGAACGCGAAGACGAGCTCGGGCAGCGCGCTCGCGTGCGTCGTGCACCACGCGAACGCGGTCGAGCTCGCGCGCGCCCTCCTCGACGCGGGGGCCGACCCGAACGGGCCGAGCTACAACGACGAGAGCGTCCTCGACCGGGCGGTGCAGGACGGCTCGGCCGAGCTCGTGCGCGCGCTGCTCGAAGCGGGCGCGGATCCGAACCGCGTGTCGCGCGACGGGCGGACCCCGATGCACGTGCACAGGGAGACGACCGGCCACGCGCCCTCGCCCGACGTGATCGACCTGCTCGTGGCGCACGGAGGGAAGCCGAACGCGGGCTCCGGAGCCTCGCCGCTCCACGTGATGATCGAGCACGGGCTCGCCGACCACGCGCGCCGCCTCCTCGCGCACGGCGCCGATCCGAACGCGGTGGACCTCGAGGGCGCGGCCCCGCTCCACGTCGCCTACGAGCGAGGCCTCGACGAGCTCGTCCCGGCGCTGCTCCGGGCGGGCGCGGATCGCGCGAAGAGGGACGCGCGGGGGCTCTCGTTTGAAGGGATCTGGGGTCCCTCGGGCGAGGACGTCCGCCCCTTCACCGTGCGCTACCACGCGAGCGAGGAGAGCCAGCGCGTCACGATCGTCGCGCGCTTCGCCGTCCTCGCCGCGCCGTTCCTGGCGACCGTCACCCGCACGTTCGACGCGTGGCCGTGGGAGAAGCTCGTCGCCCACGGCGCGGGCACGGGCGCGCTGTTTCCGCCGGGGACGGGGCGGCTCGACGTGCTCGAGGACACCGGGTTCGACGTGGCCGCGAGCGCGCTCGAAGGGGGCTTCGTCGACCGAAGGTACGTGCTCTCGTGCGCCTCGGTCGCGCCCGAGCTCTTCTTCGTGATCGCGCGCGCGCTGATGGGGGCTGGCCGAGGGCTCGCGCGCACAGGCTTCGGGCGCTCGTACGTCGCTCGCGGCGTCTCGTTCACGCTTCATGGAGAGCTCGACGGGCCGTCGGCGCGCGAGGGCGCGACGCTCGACGGCGAGACGCTCCGCGCTTGGCTCGCCGAGGACAGCTACGCGCCGGCCACGTTCGGTCCGCTCCCGTTCGCGTTCGAGGTGACGAGGGGCAAGAGCACGTCGATCACCATCGAGACCGAGGACGGCGGGCCGTCGGGCCTCGCGAAGGAGTACGTCGAGGCGTGGCTCGAGCTCGAGGACACGTGGAAGCTCCGCGAGGGCGCCCCACGGGTGATCACGCTGGCGGCGCTCCCGGGCACGGGGAACGAGCTCGAGCTACAGGGGTTCGATCTCGGCACGGAGCGATCGTCGCGCAGGTTTCCCTTCGAGCTCTCGCGCCCACGAGCGCAGCTCGAGGGCATGCTGGCGGCGCTGCACGCGAGGCGGCCGCTCGCGCGGGTCGTGTGGCGCATCGCGGAGTGAGCCGCGCGCCGCGCGGCGCGCCGCTTCCCCCTTGCGCCCGCGCGCGAGCCGTAGAAAGAAGGGGCATGCCCGACGTCACCCTTCGTGGAACCTTCACGGCGCTCGTCACCCCCTTCACGAGCGAGCACGCGGTCGACCACGCGGCCTTCGAGCGGGTGCTCGAGGCGCAGCTCGCCGGCGGCGTCAGCGGGCTCGTGCCCTGCGGCACCACGGGGGAGAGCCCCACGCTCACGGAGGCCGAGCAGCTCGACCTCGTGACTCGCTGCGTGGCCGCGGCGAAGGCCGCCAACGCGAGGGGCGGGCGCGCTCCGGTGCGCGTCGTCGCGGGCACGGGCTCGTTCTCGACGAAGAAGACCCTCGAGGCCACGGTCGCGGCCGAGCGCGCGGGCGCCGACGCGGTGATGGTCGTCGTGCCCTACTACAGCAAGCCCACCCAAGAGGGGCTCTTCCAGCACTTCGTGACGGTCGCGCGCGCGGTCGCGTGCCCCGTCGTGGTCTACAACATCCCCGGGCGCACCGGCGTCGACCTCGCGGCCGACACGCTGCTCCGGATCATGGAGGCGGCGCCGAACGTCACGGCGACGAAGGAGGCCACGGGGAACGTCTTGCGAGCGCAGGAGCTCGTGCGGCGCAGCGAGGGGCGCCTGACCGTGCTCTCGGGCGACGACAGCCTCACCTTCGCGATGGCCGCCGTGGGCGCCCAGGGCGTCATCAGCGTCACGTCGAACCTGCTCCCCGGGCACGTGTCGCGGGCCACTCGCCTCGCGCTCGAGGCCTTCGGCGGCGCGGGCGACGTGGCGGCGGCGCGCGCCGCGCATTTTGCCCTGCTGCCCGTGCACGACGCCATGTTCGTCGAGGCGAACCCGGGCCCCGTGAAGGCGGCGATGGCGCGCGCGGGGCTCCTCGCCGAGACCGTGCGCCCGCCGCTCGCGCCCGTCTCCGAGGCGGCGCGCGCGCGGGTGCTCGAGGTGGTGAGCGCCTTCACGTCGCGGGCGGGCGCCGACCCGCGCGCCTCGTGACCGCGCCCGTGTCGCGCGTGCCGCTCGCCGTGGTCGGCGCGAGCGGCCGGATGGGCCTCGCGGTGGTGCGCGGCGCGGAGGCCGCG
>DAORJJ010000041.1:0-22424 GCA_035439005.1 Polyangiaceae bacterium
CTGGATCACCGCGATCGGGTCGCGGTGCGTGATCACCACGCTGGCGTCGGGAAACACCTTCTTCAGCACCGGCAGCTGCTCCATGTGCTGCGGGCATTTCAGCACCCAGCGTCCGGGGCCGCGAAAATGGGTGAGGGTGCGCAGCACGTTCTTCATGTATTCATAGTGCGGCGTCTGGTCGTGCGCGTAGTAGTGGTCGCGCCAGCGCGGCGAGGGACTCAGCCACTCGAAGTTGTAGGACGCGAAGTCCGGACCCATCAGCTCGAGCTCCTCGTGGATGTGGTCCAGGTTCATCGGGTGCATCGCCGCCAGCAGCGGCAACGTGGCCTGCATGCCGGCCCAGGCCTCGGCGCCGTCGCCCGTGGCGACGCGCGCGACGCGGCCGAGGCGGAGCGGCGCCGCCGGGTGCGGCTGGTCGAAGCCCATCGTGCCCTCGCTCACCCAGTCCGGGTCGAAGAGCGCGGTGCGGCAGGCCTCGGCGGAGATGGTCTGCTCCTTGGGGCAGAGCTCGCTCACGCCCTTGAAGTTCGCGCGGCAGGTCGGCCCCGCCTGGGTGCGCCCGAGGCGCGCGATGCCCTCCACCGCGCCGTTCTCGATCAGCACCTGCTGGGGCGTCTTGCGCCCGAGCTTCTCGTAGAGATCCTCCGGCGTGACGAAGTCCGCGTACTGCGGGTACTTCGCCAGCGCCTGCGGGGGCAAGAACGGGAGCACGCCCGCCGCCCGCGCGAACGCGAACCCGGAGGCGACCTGCACGAAGTTGTCCCCGACTGTGTTGGTGGACAGCAGCGCGCGGGGGGGCGTCGGCGCGTCGTTCTCGTCGAGGAGCGGCTTTCGCAGGTAATACGGCGCGAAGTTCGCCGGATCGGCGGCGTCGATGCCCACCTGGGCGAGGTCGCGGAGCCGGCGGAGCTCGGGGCTCTGGCGCCGAAGGCCGAGGCCCGCGTTGGGCGCGACGAGCGGCTCGCCGACCGGGAAGAAGCGATCGCGGAACTGCGCGCAGCCGGAGTCGCCCTCGCATTTGGAGACGTCCCCGTTTGCGACGGGGAGCGGCTCGGAGATCGCGCGCTCCCACGTGTTCACGCGCCGCCCGGGCGTGGCGCCGGGCGCGAGCTTGCACGTCCCGTAGGACACCACGGCGTCCTTCATGGGGTAAACTTGGATGTCGAGTTTGTCGTTGGTCGACGTGGGGATGGGCACGCGGAAGCGCCCGTCCTTGCCGACGCGCGCGCAGCGCAGCTCGCCGCTCCTCACGTTGCTCACGACGACGGTCATGTTCTCCTGGAGCTCGGCCTCGGTGAGGCACGCGACCTCCATCTCGTAGCCGTCCACGCCGTCGTTCACCGAGAGCCGCACGGTGCGCTCGTTCGGCTGGCAGGCGGTCTTTCGGCGCTCCTTGCGCTGGTCCTTGCGCTCCTCGGCCGGCAGCGAGAACACGAACGGGCCCATGACCTGTCCGACGACCGAGTCGACGACGCCGTACGACCGGAAGGGGACGTCCATGCCCAGCGTGCCCCCGCCGGAGATGGGCGCGGTCGCCGACAGCACGGGCTCGACCCCGCCCTGCAGCTCGCTCATGATGCCGCCGAGCGACTCGCCGGACGCGTAATACCCGACGTTCGGGCCGCCCACGTCGGGCACGCCGTCCGCGTCGAAATCGCCCGCGAGCTCGGGCTTGCCGTCGCCGTTGTAGTCTTGCTCGCTCGAGCGCTTGCCGTCGAAGGCGCGGAGCACCCGCACGAACTGCATGCCGTCGAGGAGCCCCTGCCGCACGTTGTCGCGGGTGTGGAAGATGTGCGAGGTCCACCAGTAGAAGCCCGAGTCGGGCGTCCCGTCGCCGTTCACGTCGCGCGCGCGCCCCTTCTCGAACGCCACGCGGAACGGGATGCTGCAGATCTCCCGCAGCTTCACGTCGGCGAGGATGCGATCGGAGCCCGAGAGCACCGAGCCGTGCTCGGGGTTGTTGTACGACACGAGGGCGATGCCCTGGCGCGCGTAGTCGCCGGCGTAGAGGAGCACCTCGTCGGAGTGTCCGGTGACGCCGTGGCCCCACAGCGCGACGGGGAAGGGCTGCGCCATTCCCGGGCCGCGCTTCGGCACCACGACGTAGAACGGCACCTCGTCGGAGGTCACGTTGGCGGCGCCGGTGACGAAGTTCACGTCCATGCGCGTGTCGGGATCGGTGCTGCGCGGATCGCCCATGAGGAAGGGCGACCGGAAGCTGCCGATCACGATGTGGTCGATGTACTTGTACGCGTCGAAGATCGCCTTGAGCTCGCCGGCGTTGAACCCGAAGATCTCCTTGAACAGCAGCTGGAGCGCGGGGAGCACGTCCGGGTCGTTCGGGCGGAGCAGGAACGGCGCCTTCGCGCGCAGCGCGCAGCTGGGGTCGGATTTCCACCCCGGGACGGCGTCGGGCACCTCGCTCAGGCCGCCGGCCTGGAAGATGCGCGCGTCCGGCGGGAACTCCGCGCCGAGGCGCGAGAAGACGCCCTTGCCGTAGAGTCCGCTCCGCAGCGCGTGCATGTCCTCGGCGATGGGCTGCGTGGTGAACGACCACACGAACGACACGTGCTCGAGGCCCGAGCCGGAGAGGTCGCCGTAGTACGCCGCGAAGCGGGGATCGGCGAGGATGTCGCCCACGCGCCGCACCGCCTGGCGCTGCGCCGGGTGGTAGACCGCGTCGAACGGGGAGGCGACCGCGCGCTGGTTCTGGCCGCGGAGGCGGTCGGTGAGCACGACGGCGTACTCGTGCTTCTCTTCGAGCGGCACGAGCGGCCGCAAGATGAGCGTGTCGCTCTCCCGCTCGTACCACGTGAGGATGGAGTCGGCCTTGGCCGCGTCGCCGCGCGCGGAGGCGCCCGGCAGCGTGTTGGGGTGGTCGAGGACGCCGTCGAAGTCGGTGTCGAGCGCGGGCGTGTAGGCCTCCTGGGGGAGCCCCTCGCCCTCCTCCACGGTCTCGAAGAGGACGTTCTGCTCCGCGACCCGCGGGTCGTTCGGGAAGTACCTGTGCGGATCGCGCACGGTGACGGGGTAGGCGCCGCTGCCCGCGTCGAGGAAGGCGGGGAGGCCCGTCGTGAGGTCGATGACGTAGACCGGGTCGTTCGCGAAGTCGAAGTCGTCGCCCTGCATGCGCCGCGCGATGTCCCCGAGGTCGAGGGCCGGCAGCCGAGGGTCGTCGCCCGCCGCGTGTGCGAACTGCACGGTGACCGGCGCGGTGGTGCCCCAGCCCTCGAGCGAGCCGAAGTCGCGGCGCGCCTGCGCCTCCATGGCGGTGGGCGCCACGAGGCTCACGTTGATGCGCCGCCCGGTGCGGCTCGTGGGGTCAGCGAAGGTCGCCACGTCGTTCGGGAGCGGCACGGCTGGCAGCGGGCGCCGCGTGGGGTCGAAGACCACCTCCGGGCCTCCCCGCTGGGGCGCCGGCCCGAGGCGCTCGGGGATGGTGTCCGCGGTGCAACCGGGGCAGGCGAACGCGACGAGCGCGGCGAACGCGACGAGCGGGACGAGCGCGCCGAGCGTGCCTGGCGAGCGTGAGCGGAAAATCGGGGTCATGGCCGTTGTCTCTCGTGAGCGCGAGCGCGCGGTCGTGAGCCGTTCAGAAGTAGAGCCCCGCGCGGGTCACCGCCACCCACGGGGTCTTGAGGCGCTCGCCGCGCGCGTTCGCGAGGGCGTCGCCGGGGAAGAGGACGCCGCCCTGCGCGCCGAGGGCGAACGTCATGCCGAGGTTGAGCGATTTGCGCCACTCCACGCCGAGGTCGAGCTCGAGCCCGTAGTCTTTCGCCTTCGGGTTTCCGCCGGTCGAGTTGACGTAGCTGCCGCTCGTGGCCGTGCGGTACGGGTCGACCACGTCGGCCGTGGCCTGCGCGAGGACCATGCCCGTCTTCACGTCGAACGTGGGGTGCGGGCGGTAGAGGAAGGTGGGGTTCAGGTAGCTCGCGCCGTAGATGCCGCCGTTCGACGGGAGGCGGTCGGCGCCGGGCGAGGGGCGCTCGGCGTTGGACAGCAGCGGATCGCGCGCGGCGGTCGAGGCGCGCGCGGTCTGGAAGCGGAGCACCTCGTCGAACAGGACGAGGCCGATGCGGTGGTTGCCGTCCATGACGAAGCGCTTCTGCGTGCCGTCGTAGGGATCGGCGTCGCCGGAGGCGTAGCCGACCTCGATCTGCGCGACGAGATCGCCGAAGAACGCCTTGCCGCCCGGCGTGTTCGCCGCGCACTCCGAGCACGAGCGCGTGCGGTGCGCGACGCCGAGCACCATCGCGCCGCCGTAGCTCCGCACCGAGGTCTTCACGTCGTCACGCGCCTGGTCCGCGGTGCGCAGCGCGTTCGTGGTGCCGAGGATGACCGCGCCCTCGGCGGCGCCGAACACGAAGGCGTCGTGCCCGGGCACCGGCGCGGCGAACTTGCCGAAGACGTCGACCGCCGCGGCGTCGATCGACTCCGTGTAGCTTGCATATGTCAGGCTCGCCTTGTCGGTGCGCTGCCGCCGCAACGTGCTGAACACGCCGAGCTGGTTCGGGCCGCGCTCGTAGTACGCGGCGAGCACGCCCTGGAACGCCTGATCGCCGCGCGTGAGCTTGGCGTTCGCGTCGCGGAACACGAGGTCACCGGCGACGGCGATGACGAAATCGGACGCCTCCCCGCCGGGCTTCGTGGCGAAGAGGATGCGCTCGCTCAGGTTGCCGTAGCGGTAGTCGCCGAAGAGCGTCGGGTGGTTGCCGTCGTTCGCGAGGATGCCGAGTCCCCAGTGGTTCGGCTGCTGGCCTACGCGCACCACGCCGATCGGGAGCTTCGCCTCCGCGTAGAGCCACCGGAGCTGGATGTTCTTGAAGCCGTTGACGTCGTTGCGGGGGGTGTCGTCGGCCGACACGCCGTGCGTGGTCTGGCCGAGCACCATGCCGGTGAGCAGGTCGAACTGGCTCACGAGCTGGAGCTTGTCTTGCACCACGAGGCGCGGGTCGAGCCGAAGCCAGTGCGAGACGAAGTGGTTCTGCCCGATCGAGTCCTCGAGCAGGCCCGGGTTCTTGTCGATGTCCGAGGCCGTCGGCACCATCAGCACGCTGCTCTGCGCTTGGTAGCGGAGCTGGTACTCGCCGTGGATCTCGAAGAAGATCGCCTTGGGCTCGGGCTTGCGGCGCGCGACCCTGCCGGTCTTGAGCAGCAGGTCGGGCAGATCGTCGGGGACCGCCACACTTCGGAGCTCCTCCGGGGACTCGAGCTGTGTGCCGAGCGGGGCCCCCGTCGGCGGCACGGCGGGGCGACCCGCGGTCTCTGCTGCGGCCGCGGTGGAGGCAACGCAGAGCGTGGCGAGCGAGGCGACCGCGGCGAGCGCGGCCAGCGGGACGAGCGGCACCCGCGCGGCGGGCGCGGGCCTTCGGCTACCGAGGGGCATGATTCTCATGGGCTGCGATGTGGCACGAGCATAGTCCAAGGCTCGCGCCGCGCGTGTGCCTCAATTTGGGCGCGGCAGCACACACATGGGCGTGTGTCCGCGCGCTTCGGGTACTCTCGACTCATGGCGACCGTGCGCGGCGACGGCGTGGATCTCCACGTCGAGGACTCGGGCGGCGAGGGCGAGGCCCTCGTGCTCGTGATGGGCATCGGCGCGCAGCTCGTGCTCTGGCCGGACGAGCTGTGCGAGCGCCTCTCGGCGCGCGGCTTTCGCGTCATCCGGCTCGACAACCGCGACGTGGGCTTGTCCACCCACCTGTCGCACCTGCCGGTGCCCGATCCGCGTCGCACCCTGGCGCGCGCGGCCATGGGGCTGCGCGTCGACGCCCCGTACACGCTGTCGCACATGGCGGGCGACGTGCGCGCGGTGCTCGACGCCTTGGGCGTGGAGCGCGCGCACATCGCGGGCATGTCGATGGGCGGGATGATCGCGCAGACGTTCTGCCTCGAGCACCCCGCGCGGGCGCGCTCGCTCACGTCGATCGCGTCGACGACGGGCGATCGGCGGTACGCGTTCGCCGCGCGCCCCGAGGCCCTCCGCGCGCTGCTGCGCCCCCCTCCGCGCACGCGCGAAGAGTCGGCCGAGCGCACCGTGGCGACCTTCCACGCGATCGGCGGCAAGACCCACGCGCCCGATCTCGCGCTCCTGCGCCACATGGGCGCGCGGTCGTTCGACCGGGGAACGAACCCGGCGGGGTTCGCCCGTCAGCTCGCGGCGCTCTGCGCCTCCGGCTCGCGCCGCGCCGCGCTGCGGAGCTTGCGCGTGCCCACGCTGGTCATCCACGGCGCGCAGGATCCGCTCATCCCCGCCGCCGCCGGGCGGGCGACGGCCGAGCTGGTTCCGAACGCGCGGCTGCTCGAGCTCGGCGACATGGGGCACGACCTCCCCCGACCTTTGTGGGACGTCATGGTCGACGCGATGGCGGGGCTCGCGCGCGACGCGCGGGCGCCCGCCGCGACTCGCTAGCCGTCGAGCCAGATCTTCGCGAGCAGCTCGGTCAGGCACTCGCGCATGGCCGCCACCTGCCGCGGGGACGGCGGCAAGATGTCCCAGTTGCGCACGGTGCGCGCGTAGACGTGGGCTTCGACGAGCCACGCGCGGGACTCGGGCGTCTTTGGCGCGCGGTTGAGGCCGTCGGTGATCGCGGCGAGCGCGTCGACCACGTCTTGAAATGCGGCGCGGACGTCGGGGCTGGGCTCGAAGTCGTCGAGGTGGGCGTACTGAAGGGCGCGAGTGTTCATGAGTCCTCCTTGCGGGGTGGCGCGGCGGTCTCTCCAAACAATGCAGCACCCGTGCCGGCGGTCGCGGCGCGAGTTCCCGGGAAAAATCAAGTCGCGTCGCCGCGTGCGCCCCCCGCAGGTGACCTAAATCGTCAGCGGGACCGCCGCGGAGCGTCGCTCGCGCGCGCGCGGCGCCTCCTGGCGGCGAGCAGGGCGGCGACGCCTAGGGTCAGCGCGGCCGCGGTGCCGCGTGGTGCCGCGGCCGGTGAGGTCGCGCAGCCCTCGTCGCCCGCGGGAGCGTCGGGCGCGGCCGTCGCGGGTGGGCCCGGGTCGACGGTGATGTCGACCGTCGACGGCGCGCTCGCCAGCGTGGCGTCGCTCGCCACCAGCGAGAGCACGATCCGCGAGGTCACCTGGACCGGCGGCGCGGTGAACGTAGCCGTCGCAGAGGTCCGGTCGGAGAGCGCGACCGGCGGCCCCTCGGTCTGGGTCCAGGCGAACGTGAGCGCGTCCCCGTCGCGGTCGGTCGCGCTCCCCGCGAGCTGGACCCGCGCTCCCGCGGCCACGCGCTGCGGCGCGCCCGCGCTCGCGACCGGCGCCCGGTTCAGGCAGACGCCGGCGTTGGCTACGCGCGAGCCGAACGGCGCGTTGACGAGCCCCTTCACCTCGAAGTCGTCGATGTCCCACCCGTCGCTGCCGGTCGTGTCGTCGGTGGCGGCGCGGAAGCGCAGGAGGACGGTCTTCCCGGCGTCTTCGGCGGGCAGCGTCAGGCGCGAGGAGACGTACGATGGGTAGCTCGCGCTCTCGCCCACGAAGCCCCCCCGGCGCCCGAGCGGCGCGTTGCGCGCGTCGATGCGGCCCGTGTAGCCGCCGTCGGTGAAGCGCTCGCCGAGGTCGATCCAGGTCGCCCCGTTGTCCCGGCTCAGCTCGAGGACGCCGCCGTCGGGGTACTTGCCCTGGCTCGTCACCTCGAAGCGGTGTCGGTGGCGGAAGGTGACCTCCAAGGCGCCCGCCGGGTCGAGCTCGAGCGGCGGGGAAATGAGGTATTGGTCCGAGGCGGCAGCGTTGCCGTCGATGTGCCAGCGCCCGTCCTGGGCGACGAACACGCGCTTGAACGGGCGCAGCTGGCTGAGCGCGGGATCGCCCGCGGTGCTCCACGGCGTCGTGGCCCCATCCATGGTGTCTGCCCTCGCGGAGCGGGGGCGGTCGTCGAACTGCACCGTGGCGGCGAGGACGCCGGGAGGAGCGCCGCCGGGGGCGAGCGCCGGGTCGCCGAAGGTGAGCTGGAACTTCCCGGTCGCCGCCGTGCGCGCGCCGGTGAGCGCGACTTGGAGCACCGCGGTGCCGGTGGCGTACGGGGCGATCGGCGGGAAGGCCGCGCTCGGGCCGCCAGGGAACGACGCGCCGACGAGCGTGGTCGTCGCCTCGACCGTCGCCGCGCTGACCGTGCCCGGCCCAACGTTCCGGACGGTGACGGAGAGCTTCCCGATCTCGCCGTTGTCGAGGACGCCGTCGCCGTCGCACGGGTCGACCGAGTCGTCGAGGGTCGCGCTGACGAGCGCGAGCGAGTGTCCGGTGGAGAAGCTCTCGGTGACCGGCTTGTTGTCGATGGCTGTCTTGCTCGGGCCCTTGGCGCCGACGCCCGCGCCGCGGCGGGCGAACGCCTCGTAGAACAGGGTGTGATCGCGCGGATCTCCGGCGTAGGCCGCCACGAGCAGGGCGTCGCGGGCCTCGAGGAAGGTGGGCTTGCTCGGCGTCAGCTTCAGCGCGGCGACGAGGTACTCGCGCATCCGCTTGCTCGCCTCCGCGAAGGTGTACCGCGCCGTGTCGCGGAGGAGCGCGACGTAACACTCCCACAACATCTCCGCCCACACCTCGCCCGTCGCGTGCACCTCGGCGTTGTTCGCGCCGCTCTGACCGGTGCGCGGCGCCGGGCTCGTGGGGAGGGCCACGCCGTTCTGAATGTGCGTAAAGGTGAGCGGGTTCTTCGCGAAGTCGGCGGAGATGGGGTACCGGCGGTTGCCGTTGTAGTGCGCGTTGTTCCCCGGGGAAGAGCTCGCGAACGCCGCGTGCGCCCATACCCCACGCCAGCCGGCGTTCGCGGGGCTCGCGGCGTCTTCCGCTCGGGTGAGGGTGAGGTTCGCCACGAAGTCGCTCCAGCCTTCGCCCATGCCCCTCGACTGCACCTCGCTCAGCCCGCTGCCGTTGCCGATCAGGCGGCCGGTGAGGACGTGCGCCCACTCGTGGGCCGAGACGCTGAGGTCGAGCGCGCCGTCGCGGTCGATGGGCGCGGCCGCCATCCGGAGGACGACCGGCGCGCCTGCGCCGACGCCCGCCTTCAGCCGATCGCCGTCGAGCCTCACGAGCCCCTGCACCGGGATCGCGATCGGCCCGGGCGCCGCGGGGGTGCTCGGCAGCGGGTTCGGGAGGAGCGAGGTGGTGACGCCAGTCACGAGGACGCCGACGGCGCCGTTCTGCTGCGCGTTGTACGCCTTCAGCGGGAAGCCGCAGGTGCCGGCGTCGATCACGGCGATGTTGCCGGCGATCTCGGCCGCGTTGGTGAACGGAGACTCGCACCCGTCGCCGGGCGCCCCCGCGCCGTCGTCGACGATCACGGCGACGCCGCTCACGTCGAAGTCGCGCGGGCCGCTGCGCGAGGGGACCACCGGGAAGTCGCCGGCGAGCCCCGCGGGCTCCGAGACGGTCACCCCGCGCGGGCCGTTGAAGCTGTCGTAGAGGTACATCTGGATGCGCGGAGACGCGCCGTCGGCCGGCGTCGTGGCGTTCGCGTTGTTGCGCCCGCTGCCGTCCTGCGCCTCCGCTTTGATGCGGTCGTCCTGCGCGCCGCCTCGCCCGAAGTTTGACGCTTGTGGGTTGCGCGACACCTCGTTCCAGCCCGCGTCATAGAACCAGTCGTGAAGGAAGTTGATCACGTAGAAGAGCTGCGTCGCCGCCGCCCGGCTGGAGCGATCGGTCTCCTGCGGGGGCCGCAGGGGGTCGAGCGTGCGGTCGAAGTTGCCGGGCGACGTGGGCGTGACGAGCAGGTCGCCGAGGTCGTAGCCGTCGGGCGCGGACCTGTCGACGTAGGCCCGCGCGTTGTTCCCGAGCAGCTCGTCGGCGTTTGGCGGCAGCCAGGGGTCGTTCTTGGAGAACGGCGCGCTCTGCAGCGTGACGAGGGCGGGCGCGACGTACGGTGGATCGCTGCCGTTCGGCGCGGCGGCGGGGTAGGGCGTGAACGAGTTGCCTTGTGGGCTGTCCCAGGGGACGAAATCGGGGGCTCCGTCCGCGAAGACGCGGTACGTGTACGCGTCGGTCGCCGTCATCGAGGACTCGAAGAGCACGCGGCCCGCGAGCGCCCCCACGACGAACGCGCGACGCTCCGAGTCGGCGCTGGAGTCCGGCCCGAGGTCGAGCTCGATGGCGAACGCGGGCGTGAGCCCGGAGGGCTCCGGGAACCACACGGGCTTTACGCGCACGGGCGCCGCTGGCACGAGGCGCGTCTTCGCGCCGTCGCCGAGCCGGCCGTCGAGCGGGGGCATCGAGAAGAGCTCGTACCCTCCTTCGCCGTCGCGTTCGTGGCGCACGAGCGAGGGGGGGAGGTCGGCGCCGGTCATGCGGCGCGCGGCGCGGGCCACCGCCTCTTCCGCGGTGAGGAGCGCGGGGCCGCGCGCGGGCAGCTGGGGGTAGAGCGTCCCGGCCGCGGCGAGGGGGGTGAGATCGCGCGCGAGCGCGACGCGCACGCCGCCCAGGAACACCTCCCGCCCGTCGACGATCTGGTCGTACTCGACGACGATGGCGCCGCGCCCGACGTCGTGGATCGCCACGAGCCTCGCGCTCGCGAGCGCGCGGGCCGTCGCGCGGCTCCCCAGCACCGCGCGCAGCGAGGCCTCGGCGACGCGCTCGGCGCCGAGCTCCGCGAGGCTCTGCCCCGCCGGGAGCCGCGCGCTCAAGAAGGAGAAGGTAGGCAGGCCGCGGTCGTCGGTGTGGGCGGTCGTCGCGCGGACCTCGAGCCGGTCGCTCGAGCGCGTCGCGGAGGCCTGGCTCGAGAGGTCCGGCTTGCGCGTGCCCGACGTGCAGCCGTTCGCGCTCGAGGCGAGGGCGAGCGCGACCAACGGGACGAGGCGGGGAGCGAGGCGGGGCGCGAGGCGGGGCGCGAGGCGGGAGGCGGCGGTGTGCCCCCGCGGACGAATGGCGGGCATGGGCTTGGCTTTCTGCGGCTACGCACCGTCCGTGGTGAGGAGTGACTCGAAGAACGCGCAGAGCTCGGCGTGGCGCGCGCGCGCGTCGCTCCTGCCGAGCTCGATGAGCTGCCTGGCGAACTCGCCGTCGAAGAGGAGATACGAGAGCAGGTCGGACTCGTCGCGCGCGTCGCTCACCGCGAGCCGCCGGAGCAGGCGGCCGGCGACGCCCCGAGACGTCCGGGCGAAGGCGGGGGAGAGGACGAACTCGGCGGCGAGCTTCCCGAGGTCTTGGGAGGTGCGTATCTGGAGGGCCTGCATCGGCCGCATCCCGCGCCCCTTGGGGTGGCCGAGCTCTTCGTTGAGCTCGTCGATGAAGCGAGGGCCGAAGCGGCGCTGGCCGGCCGCGAGGATGTCGTTGATGCTGCGCAGGCGCGCGAGGTCGGTGTCGATGCGATCGAGCAGCAGCGCGTTCAGCGTCTTGCCGAGGAGGAACATCGGGCCCGGGAAGAGGTCCTCGGTCGCCTGCGCGCGCTGATCGTCGGCCGGCGTGGGCAGGTAGCGCGGGTTGACCACGATGACGCCGCGCGCGCCCAGGCGCCGGGCCGGCGACAGGGGCACGTTCTGCCGCAGCCCGCCGTCGCAGTGAAACTCGCCGTCGAGGCGGACGGCGCGGAACAAGATGGGGATGGCCGCCGACGCGAAGGCGTGCCCCGGCGCGATCTTGACGGCCCGCGGCGTGATGGTGGGGTCGAGGCTCCACGCAGGCAGGCCGCCCCCTCTTCGGTGCACGTAGACCATCGTGCGGCCCGAGGCGACGTGGGTGGTCGAGACCGTGAGGGCGTCGAGGCGACCGCCCTCGATGTTGCCGTCGATCGCGCCGAACGGGATGACGGTCTCGATGAGCTCCTCGAAGGCGCGCGGGTCGACGAGGCCGCCCTCGCGCGCGGGCACGGCGCCGAGCTCGCGCTCGCCGCGGAACCACCGGCTGCCCATCGAGAAGATGCCGCGCAGATCGGGCTGCACGAAGCGCTCGACCGAGAGATCGGTCCAGATCTTCGCGAGACGCGCGCCACGCCCGCGCGGCTCCTCCGCGAACGCGGCGAGGGCGCACGCGTTGAGCGCGCCGATCGAGGTGCCGCAGAGGATGTCGAGCGGCACGTCGCGCCCGAGATCGCGCGAGACCTCCTCGAGGAGGTGCTGCACGACGCCGACCTCGTACGCGCCTCGCGCGGCGCCGCCGGCGAGGACGAGGGCGACGCGCGGGCGAGCGGACACGTCGGACATGCTCTCACTATACGGCCTCGCGGCGGGTCGGGTTGACCGATGCGATCTCCCGGGGTCTTCTCATGGGGTGCGGCTCTGGGCGATCAGCGATCTTCACGTGGGGCACGCGGAGAACCGCGCGATCGTGGAGGGGCTGCCGAGCCACCCGGGCGACTGGCTCGTGCTCGGCGGCGATCTCGGCGAGACCCTCGGCCACGTGCGCTTCGTGCTCGAGACCCTCGCGCCCCGCTTCGCGCGGCTCGTGTGGGTGCCCGGCAACCACGAGCTGTGGACCACCGACGACGGCCTCCGCGGCGTGGAGAAATACGAGGCCCTCGTCGCGCTCTGCCGCGAGCACGGGGCGCTCACGCCGGAGGACCCGTACGAGACCCTCGACGACGGCGTGGCGGCGCGCCTCATCGTGCCCATGTTCACCCTGTACGACTACTCGTTCGCGCCGGCCGGCATGCTGCCCGAGGACGCGCGCGCCTGGGCCCTCGAGCACGGGCTCCTCTGCGCCGACGAGCGGCTCCTCGACCCCACGCCGTACCCGTCGATCGAGGCGTGGTGCGCGGCGCGCTGCGCGCTCACCGAGGGGCGCCTCCGCGAGGCGCTCGCGGCGCTGCCCGCCTCGCACAGCGGCGAGACGGTGCTCATCGACCACTTCCCCCTGGTCGAGGAGGTCGCGCAGCTCCCCGCCATCCCGAGGTTCACGATCTGGTGCGGCACGCAGCGCACGCGCGATTGGCACGTGCGCTTCCGCGCGGCGGCCGTGGTGTCCGGCCACCTCCACATTCGCCGCTCGCGCCTCGTCGACGGCGTGCCCTTCGACGAGGTCTCGCTGGGGTATCCCCGGCAGTGGCGCCGCTTCGCGCGGGGCCGCGCGCCGCTCGTGCAGATCCTGCCGCGCGCTCCGGCGTGAGGTGCGGCGATGGCGGCTCATGGCGGCCCATGGCGGTGCATGTAGGCCTTGACCGCACATGGTTTCTGGGGCAAAGGCTCGCGCATGAAGCTCTCTGTCCGTCTCGTCGCGCTCTCGGGTCTCGTCGCGCTCCTCGGAGCGGCCTCCTCGCTGGCGGGCTGCGCCGTGCCCGCGTCGGACGAGGACGCGGCGAAGAGCGGCGACGAGGGCGCCGCCGAGTCCATCGAGTCGGCCCTCTCGAGCGCGATCCGCGATCTCGGCGAGATCCCCGGCTCGGGCGAGGCGCGCACCGCGCGCTACGCGCCGCCGCCCCGGTACGCGTCGTACGCGCTCAACGTCAACGGCGGCGACGAGGTCGACGTGCGCGTCGCCGGTGAGGGCCGCGCCGACGCGATGGCGTGGCTCCTCGATCCGCGCGGCCGGCTCTTGGCGTTCAACGACGACGCCGCGGGCGAGCGCACCCTCGACGCGCGCATCGCCGTGAAGGTCCCCGCGTCGCTCGGCACGAAGGCGCAGCTCCGGATCGTGTTCCGCGAGTACTCGCTGGCTCGCGCGACCTTCACCGTCACGGCCCGCGTCAAGCCGGGCATGTTCGCCTGCACGACCGACGTCGACTGCGCGAAGGTGAGCCGCGGCGGCTGCTGCACCGCTTGGCAGTCGATCGCCGTCAACGCGTCGCGCGTGGACGACTACGCGGCGCAGAACGCGTGCAAGCCGCCGTACCCGCCCTGCGCGCCGCCCCCGCGCGACGGCGGCCCCGAGCAGGTCGCTCGCTGCGAGGCCGGCGCGTGCGTGCTCGGCGCGCCCCGCGGCTGCACGTACGAAGGCACCTTGCACGCCGTCGGCGACAGCTTCCCCTCGAGCGACGGCTGCAACACCTGCTCGTGCGGCGAGAGCGGCGCGGTCATGTGCACGAAGCGCGCGTGCGTGGCGTGCGATCCGGCGCGCGAGCCGAACCGGCGTTACCGTGGGAACCCCGAGCAGTGCATGGTGATGCGCTTCGCGTGCGATCCGGGCACGAGCTACTTCTCGAGCCCGTGCGGCTGCGGCTGCGAGCAGCCCGCCGACTGCCCGGCCTTCATCAACTGCATGCCTGGCCCCGGCGTGCCGAGCTGCGAGCCGGCGCGCGCGCGCTGCCCGTTCACGCCGGTCGCGTTCTAGCCCCTCGGCGCGGGGCGCGTGGGGCTCAGTGGCCGTCGTGCGCGGGCGCGCCGCCGGGCCGGCAGCCGAGGCGCTTCTCGGGGTCGCCGGGCGGCGGCGCCACACACGTGCCGTGCATCGACCGCTTGCCGAACGGCACGCTGCACTCCGCGCCGGCGTCCTTGCCGTTGCACGCGTCGAACAAGGCGGGGGGCGGCACCGGTCGGCAGGTGAGGCGCGTGTCGGAGACGCCCGGGGCGGGGCTCGCGCAGCGGCCCGCGATCGAGCGGTCGCCGATCACCAGGGTGCACGCCTCGCCGGCGCCCTTGCCGTCGCACGCGTCGGCCGACTCTTTCGGGCCGACGTGGATGCGCGGCTGCGCGCCGCCCGTGGTGGCCACCGGGCTGGGCTCCGCCGCGCGCTCCTTGGGCTTGTCGTTGCACCCGGCCAGGCCGGCGACGCAGGCGACGAGGCCGAGGGAGAGCGCGACGCGCGAGGTCCGGGGGCGACGGGGCATAGGGTCCCCCTACTAGCAACTCGGCCGCCACTGCCAAGCCCGACGTCTCGCGGCCCTCTTCCTCGCGTTCAAGCGCTGGCCGTGCGACCGAAGACCGGCGGCGCCGTGTCGGAGGGGGGGGGCCCCGCTTCGTACGCGGGCGCGCTCGGCTCGGCAGCGCTGTCGCGGGCGGCGCGCGCGGCGTCGGTGGCGCGCGCCTCGTCGCGCAGGGCGGCGTGGGCCCAGTGGAACATCATGGGCACGAGCACGACGCCCGTCACCGCGGTGAGCACCGGGGGGATCGCGAGGAACACGATGCCCGGCAAGCAAGAGGCGACGACGACGATGCCCAACGCGAACATCCACTCGCGGTGGAGGACGAGCGGCACGCCCGTGTCTTGGGCGGCGAGCAGGCGGCTCACGTAGCGCACCGACATCCCGGCGAGGACGAGGTGCGCGATGCCCACGATCATGCCCGAGAGCTGGATCCACTCCCCGTAGTCGCGCGCGGACACGTCGGCGGTCGCGGCGAACGGGAAGTGAAGCGTCAGCGGACCGAGCAGCGACATGGCGACGAGGGGCAGCGCCAGGCTCGCGCCGCGCAGGCGGCGGAGGCGGGCCACGCGCGCGTCGAGGTCGGCGAGCGGATCGCGCGCCTCGAGGGCGGCCCGATCGACCGCGGAGGAGCCCGTGAGCGCGGGGAGCGGGGGGAGCTCGTGCGGCCTGCGCGCCGCGAGCGCGCCCCCGAGGCGCCCCGCGGCCACGATCGCGAACGCGGCGCCGACGGTCCCGAGCAGCGTGTACGTGGCGAGCGGGGGCCGCTGCAGGCAGGCGAGCGTCGCGACCGCCAGCGCCCCCCCGAGGCCCGCCGCGCCCGCGAGCAGACGGGCCACGGACGCGACCGTCGCGCGCGTCAGGTCGGGGAGGGTGGGCGCCGCGCGCTCGCGTGCGAGGGAGAGCGCCGCGCGCCGACCCGTGAGCCAGACGTCGTCCGAGCAGCGGTACGGGGAGGTGGCGGTCATGCTCGCGTCGGTCATGATCAGAGGGTGGGGCCTCCGCGCGTCGCGGGCCAGCCCACGCGCGCCGATCGGTCGCGCAGTGGGCGCGATCGGTCGGAGGTCGTGATGAGGCGCCGGTAGACCGATTGCGACGCTCGGGCGTCTTCAGGGGCTCGCGCATTCGTCGTCCCACGGCCTATCCTCGAGGCTTCATGCCCGCTCGCCCCGCTCGCCTGTCTCTCGTCGCCGCACGCGCCTTCCGTGGCGGCGCGCTGCTCACCCTCGCGGCCCTCGCGGCGGGCTGCTCGAAGCCCGAGCCCCTCGAGGTGCGGGCGACCAGCACGATCTCGCGGGTCGGCGCGGTGGAGGTCCTCCAGATCGACGTCGACACCAAGCCCGGCGCCAACGTGCGCGTGAACGACGCCTCGTACGCCCACTCGTGGAGCGCGACCGCCGACGCGCGCGGCCACGCGGTGCTCCGCGTCGACCTGCCCGAGCCCTTCGACGGGCCCGCGACCCCGACCGTCGTCCCGCCCACCAGCCCCACGGTCCGCTCCGAGCCCTACGGTCGCGCGCCGTCGTCCCCCGCGCTCGCTCCGCTGCTGCGGCCCGAGTTCACGCTCACCGTCACCGCGGACCAGTACACCTCACGCAAGCCCTTCAAGGGACGCTACGCGTCGGCCAACACGAAGCTCGTCGTCAAGCGCCCCCCCGCGCTCCGCTACGACCCCGCCACGAGGCGGCTCGCGTGCATCGGAAAGGCCTGCGCCGCCGCGTTCTCCGCCTACCGCGAGGCGAGGCTCGACTTCTCCGACATCGAGCCGCTCGCGACCGTCGAGCTGGCGGGCGCCAAGGCGCGCACCGTGACGCGCCAGCTCAGCGTGAGCCTGCCTCTCGACAGCTACCTCGAGAAGGTGCCGCTCGAGGACATGTTCAAGACCTACCCGATGGGCAACGTCGACCTGCCGCTCGTGGTCGGGTTCTCGGACGGCGTCACGCTGCGGGGCAACGTGAACGTCCCCGCCAACCAGCTGCGACCCGCGCTCGTCGACACCATGAGCAAGGTCGCGCGCGGCCCGGTCCGCTTCCACGGTGAGGAGGCGGCCGGCGGGAACCACACCTCGCTGCTCTCGGTGCCCGGCGCGCAGCTCCTCGGGAAGGCCGCCACGGTGCGGGAGCTCGACCTCGTGGCCGTGACCACGTCCAAGGATCGGGCGGGGTGCCGCAAGGACGAGGCCTCGGTGGAAGCCGACGTGACGGTGTACGAGCGCCGCACGGGCAAGGCGCTCGGTCAGCGCCGCTTCCCGGCGCCGAACTGCACCGACGATTACGACAGCGACGCCCTCGAGGCGTGGCTCGGCACCTTCGTCAAGCCCGCGGAGTAGCCCGCGCGGGCGTCAGTGGTGGGCGGGGGCCGACTCGCCGCCGTGCGACTCGCCGTGGCCGCCGGACTCGTGGCCGCTGGTCGCCGAGCGGTAGAGCGCGCCGAGGAAGACACCCGCGACCAGCAGGGTGATGAGGGTCGCGATGATGCCGGGGTTCTCCGCGATGGGGCCGGTCTTCTCGTCGGAGGCGGGAGCGGGGGAGGCCATGGAGGGCTCTAGTACTCCAGTTCGCGCGGCGCGCCAACCACGGTCGCGCTGCAGAGGAAGTAGAGCCACGGATCGCGGGCCGCCGCCACCGCCGAGCCCTCGAGCTCGTGCCCGCTGGCACCGGAGAACGTGCGGACCGCGTCGAAGCCGGCCTCGCGGAGCTGGGCCGCCTGCGCGGCGGCGCGGATGTGGTACGTCGCGGCGCGGAACCCGAAGGCGCCGTCGTTCAGCACCGCGTGCGGGCCCGCGCACCTCGCCTCGTGGCCGGGGTTCAGCGCGCGCGCCCTGGCTCGCTGGGCCGAGCGGAGCACACGCCGCAGGAGGCCCTCGCCCGGGGGCGCGGAGAAGAGCTCGTCGCGCGCGAGGTTGTGCGTGGAGAACACGAACGGCCCGCCCGGCCGGAGCACGCGGCGGACCTCCGCGAGGACGCGCAGGCGATCGTCGTGATCGACGTAGTCGAGGCCGTTGTGGGAGAAGAGCGCGACGTCGAAGGTGCCGTCGCCGAAGGTGAGCGCGCGGGCGTCGCCGAGGACGAGCTCGTAGTCGCGCCCCGCGAACCGCCGCCTCGCCGCGTCGAGCATGGCCGGCGAGTAGTCGAGCCCCACGTAGCGCCGCACGCGCGGGGCGAGGTGCGCGGTCGTGCGACCGCCACCCACGCCGAGGTCGAGCAGGTCGGACGACGCGAGGCGCGCCTCGAGCAGCGCGAAGACCGTGCGCTCGGCCGGCTGGAGCGCCGAGACGCTCGCGTAGTGCTCTGCGACGGCGGCCTCCTCGTAGAGGGCCTGGTTCTGCTTTCCGATGCTCATGCGGCGCTCCCAGCGGAGCGCGGGGAGCCTAGCGCCAGTCGCGCCGGCGGGCGAGGTCAGACGTCGGCGACGAGCAGCTTGGCGGCGACGAGGGCGCCGTCCGGGGCGGGCGAATCGGCGTGAGGGTCGGCCCTGGATGGGACTACGCTGCGGGAATGCTCGAGCCGTTCGCCGACGACGTGTGGACCGACACCCGCTCCGCCGCCTTCTTCGGCGTGGAGTGTGGCTCGCGCATGACGATCGCGCGCATGGCGGACGGCGGGCTGTTCGTGCACTCGCCGGTCGGGCTCGACGCGGAGACGCGGGCGGCGGTCGACGCCCTCGGGCCGGTGCGGGCCGTCGTGGCGCCGAGCCTCTTTCACCACCTGCACGTGCGCGCGTGGATGGACGCGTACCCCGCCGCGGTCTACGGCGCGTGCCCCGGGCTCGAGTGGAAGCGCCCCGATCTGGCGTTCACGTGCGTGCTCGCCGACGAGCCCCACGCCGTGTGGCGTGGAGAGCTCGCGCAGGTCTACTTCTCGTCGCGGCGCGAGAACGAGGTCGTGTTCTTCCACGAGCGCAGCCGCACCCTCATCTGCGCCGACGCGCTCTTGAACCTCTCGACGCTCGCGAGCGCGCGCACGCGCCTCTTGGCCCGCGCGATGGGCAACACGCAGCCCGGGTTCGGCTGGCCGGAGCGCCTCATGGTGCGCGACCGCCGCGTGGCGCGCCGCCAGGTGGACCGCATCCTCGCGTGGGACACGGACAAACTCGTGCTCTCGCACGGAGCGCTCGTGCACGAGCGCGGCCGGGACGTGTTCCGCCGCGCCTACACCTGGCTCTGAGCGCGGCGACGCGCCGTCCCCACAAAAAATCAAGGAGACCCGGGCCGAAGCCAGGGTCTCCCGAATCAAGCGCCGCGAGGGGCTACTTCTTGGCGGCCTCGGCGGCCAGCTTCTCGCGGTACTTCTTGGTCATCTCGTCCTGCTCCTGCTTCGGGACGACGGCGTAGCGCGCGAACTCCATCGTGAAGGTGCCCTTGCCCTGCGTCGCGGAGCGGAGGTCGGTGGAGTAGCCGAACATGGCGTTCAGCGGCACCTCGGCGGTGACGCTGACGCTGTCGCCCGCGACGGTCTCGAGGATGACGCCGCGCCGCTGGTTGACCTGGCCGACGACCGAGCCCTGGAACTCGGTCGGCGCGTCGATCTCGACCTTCATGATGGGCTCGAGGATGGTCGGGCTCGCGGTGGCGTACGCCTCGCGGAAGCCCATGAGCGCCGCGGTCTTGAACGCCATTTCGGAGGAGTCGACCGCGTGCGCCGCGCCGTCGTTGACGACGCACCGGACGCCGACGATGGGGAAGCCGATGAGCGTGCCCTTGCGCACGCCGTCGCGGAAGCCCTTGTCGCAGGACGAGATGAACTCGCGGGGGATCGAGCCGCCGGTGACGTCGTCGAGGAACTCGTAGGTCTCGACCGCGTCGGCCGGGAGCGGCTCGATGTAGCCCATGATCTTCGCGTACTGGCCCGAGCCGCCGGTCTGCTTCTTGTGGGTGTAGTTGATCTCGCCGCGGCGGGTGATCGACTCGCGGTACGCGACCTGCGGCTTGCCCGCGATGACCTCGCAGTTGTACTCGCGGCGCATGCGCTCGATGTAGATGTCGAGGTGCAGCTCGCCCATGCCGCTGATGATGGTCTGCTGCGACTCCTCGTCCTGGTGGACGCGGAAGGTGGGGTCTTCCTTCGTGAAGCGGTTCAGCGCCTTCGAGAAGTTGACCTCGGTCGAGCGGTCCTTCGGGGCCACCGCGAGCGAGATGACGGCCGCCGGGACGTGCATCGACGTGAGGGTCCAGTTGACCTTGCCGTCGGTGAAGGTCTCGCCGGAGCTGGCCTCGACGCCGTAGAAGGCGACGATGTCGCCGGCCTCGGCCGAGGGGATCTCCTCGCGGTCCTCGGAGTGCATGCGGAACATGCGCGGCACGCGCACCTTACGCATCTCGTTGCTGACGTTGTAGATGGTGTCGCCCGCCGAGACCGTGCCCTGGTAGACGCGGAAGTAGGTGAGCTGGCCGTATTTGTCCTGCTGGAGCTTGAACGCGAGCCCGACGAACGGCTTCGTGGGGTCGGAGTCGACCAGCACCTTCGCCTCGTTGTCGTTCTGGTCGTGCGCCTCGTTGACGACCTCCGTGGGGCGGGGGAGGTAGTGCACGACGCCGTCGAGCAGGAGCTGCACGCCCTTGTTCTTGATGGCCGAGCCGCACATGACCGGGGTCATCTTGAGGGCCAGCGTGGCGCGGCGGATGGCGGCGCGCAGGTCGTCGACCGAGATGGGCTCCTCGTTCAGGAACTTCTCGCCGAGCTCGTCGTCGACGTCGGCGACGTCGGCGATGATCTTCTCGCGGGCCGCCGCGGTGGCGGCGGCGTAGGCCTCGGGCACGTCCTCCTCGCGGATGGTCTCGCCGTCGGCGCCGTCGAAGTAGAAGGCCTTGCCCACGATGGGGTCGATGATGCCGGCGAACTCGTGCTCGGCGCCCATCGGCACCTGGAGGTTCACCGGGTGGTGCCCGAGCTTCTCCTTCAGCATGAGCGAGACGCGCTCGTAGTTCGCGCCCGGGTTGTCCATCTTGTTGACGAACGCGATGCGGGGCACGTGGTAGCGCTTCATCTGCCGGTCGACGGTGATCGACTGGCTCTGCACGCCCTTGCCCGAGTCGAGCACGAGGATGGCGCCGTCGAGCACGCGGAGCGCGCGCTCCACCTCGATGGTGAAGTCGACGTGGCCGGGCGTGTCGATGATGTTGATGTTGATCGGCTGAAACTGCTGCTGCGAGCCGCGCCACTCGCAGTAAGTCGCGGCGGACTGGATGGTGATGCCCTTCTCGCGCTCGAGGTCCATCGAGTCCATCTTGGCGCCGACGCCGTCCTTGCCGCGCACCTCGTGGATCTTGTGAATGCGACCCGTGTAAAACAGGATGCGCTCGGTCAGCGTCGTCTTGCCGGAGTCGATGTGCGCCGAGATGCCGATGTTGCGGATGCGGTCGAGGGGGATGCGAGCGGCCAAGGGAATATCTCTTCGTAAGAGGGCGGTGGTTTCAGGGCTTGCGCGTGCCACCTACCACGTCGCGCCCAGCGTGGGGACCTCGCGTGACGCGAAACATGCAGCCGCCGGCCGTGGGCGGGGCCCGGTCACGCCTCGGGTGAGCGGTGCGTCGATGAAATGCTAGCAAAATTAGCGAGTTAGCCGATGCGGGCGGCGACGGTCCCGCCGCGCTGATTCGCCCACCGCTCCGCCCGAGCCTCGGGCCGGCGGCCTCACTCGCCGAGAAAGAGCGCCCGGACGTCGTCGGGGATGGGCAGGGCGCGGAGCGACGGCGGCGAGCTCGCGGCGTCCTCGGCCCACACGCGGGTCTCTTCGCCGTCGACGACCACGCGGCCGCCGAGCGCGAGCCGGTGCGTGACCGTGAACGAGCTGCGGCCCACGCGCGCCACCCGGCTCGACGCCACGAGCGTGTCGCCGTAGGTCGCGGGGGAGCGGAAGCGCGCCGACGCCTGCACGAGCGGCGTACCGGTGAGGCCGTAGCGCGCGCGCAGCACGGCGTGCCCGAGCCCGGCGCCCGACAAGAGCGCGTGCGTGCACGCGTCGAACCACGCGTAGTAGCGCGGGTAGAACACGATGCCCGACGCGTCGCAGTCGCCCCACGACACCTCGATCGGCCGCTCGCCGCGCAGGCCGGGGCCGAGGGTGGGATCGCTCGCGTCGCTGGGGTCGTTCGAGGGGTCGAGAAGCGGCATGGTCTCCCGGCGTCGCCGGCAGCGCGCGGACTCGCGGACGCGTGGCTCCGCGGGCCGCGCGGTGCGGTCTCAGAGAATGGGGAACACCCCGTGCACCTGGAAGTTGCCCCCGCCTACCGCCGTGTAGAGCTGGAAGTAGAACCGCCAGAGGACCCCCGTGCGTATCCCGAACACCGTGGCGTTCAGGTTGGCGCCTGGCGCGAGGCGTCGGTACTGCGAAGGCTCGAGCAGCGTGACGAGCGGGGAGTTGAGCGGCACGCCCTGCGAGCCCCACACCTGGGCGCGCTGGAGGGGCGCGTTGCCGCCCGTGTTGGCGTGCGTGACTCGCCGCACGCCCGCGACGACCGGGCCCACTCCGAACGTGCAGCCGTTCAGGTTGGTGGTGAAGCAGAAGTCGCCCGCGTTGCCGAGGTCGACCGAGTGCACGCCGCCCGCCGTGTAGTTGCACACGTACGAGGGCACCGCGTCGTGCGCGCCGTGGCCGTCGCTCCGCACGCGGTAGACGTCCATGGGGACCCCGTGCGCGTTCACCGCGTGTCGGCGAGCGAGTGAGAACGCGGAAATCTGAGCGCGCCGGGTAGTTGGCCGTC
>DAORJJ010000042.1:0-22336 GCA_035439005.1 Polyangiaceae bacterium
CACGACGATCGACGGCCTGCGCCGCAAGCTCGACCGCGCCGCGCCGCCCGGCGCGTCGAGCGCGGCGAGGGCGAGGGAGAGGGCCGCCAGCGGCGCGAACGACAGCGCGTACGGATCGGCGGCGCACGCGAGCGCGGAGAGGCCCCCGCCGAGCGCCAGGTGGGCGTGGGGCCGCGCGCGCGCGGAGGCCCCGTCGAGGACCGCGACGCCCACGAGCGCGAGCGTGATCGAGAGCTGCCGCGGCGGGAAGAGCGCGTACGTGTGGATGGCCGCGGTGGTGAAGACCAGCGGCAGCGCGAGCAGCGCCCCCGCGAAGGCCGGGTTCGCCACGCCCGCGAGCCGCGCGTGGCGCTCGCCGAGCGAGAGCATCGCGAGCGTCGCGATGACGTGCAGCGACAGCGCCGAGAGCACGAGCGCGAAGGGCGTGGGCCCGAGCACCGCGAAGAAGGGCGCCGCCCAGTACGCGTCGGCCGCGCTCTGGTAGCCGCTCCCCCAGAGGAACGCGGTGAGCTCGCCCCGCGCGAGGTGCATCGCCTGGAGCCCCACGATCGCCGAGTCGGAGTTCACCTCGCGCGCGTGCACGAGCTCCGGCGCCCGAAACGCGAAGCTGAGGCCGACGACCGCGGCGCGCGCCGCGAGCCCCCGGCGGGCGTCGGGCGTCATCCCGGCTCGAAGCAGTCGCGGCAGAAGCGACCGTCGGCGTTGAGGAACACCTTGCGCTCGGCCACGATCGTCCCGCACCGCGCGCACGCCACGGTGCCCGGCGGCGGCGGCTCCGCGGGCTTGCCCGAGCCCCGGTACGGGTGCCCGCTCTCGCTCGGCAGCGTGGGGCTCGAAAGCGGTCGCCGCGCGTTGGCGAGCCGCGCGCGGAGGTCGTCCGCGTCGAGCATGCCCTTCTCGGCCAAGAGCTCCACCAGCGCGTCGGTGAGGTTCCGAAGCTCCCCGAGCTCGGCGCGGAGCGCCAGCGACTCCCCTCGAAGGGACGCCGCCTCCGCCCGCAGCGCGACGAGCTCCAGCGGCGCGGCGACGGCCGGCGCCTCCGCCAGCGCGGCCTCCGGTTGCGACTCGGCCGGGTCGTCCGTGGTGGGCGCGACGAGCAGCGCCCCCGAAGGGCTGCGTGAGTCCCAGCTCACAGCGAGAGGCGCTCGTGCAGGTACTTCGCCAGCCCCGCGCCGGCGCTGCGCGCGGCGTTCCGAAGGCGGGTCCGCTTGGCCATGTCGGACGACGAGGTGCGCAGCTCGATCTCGTCGACGACCGCGCCCGCCTTGTTGAGGATCGTGGCCCGGATGCGGATGTCGGCCGGGGCGCTCGCGACGTACGCGTAAAACCCGGGCTCGATGTACGCGCAGTTCACCTTGACGACGAAGTCGCCGCCGTCGCCGGTCTGGAGGGGCGCCTGCGCGTCGAGGAACGCCGTCGCGAACGCCTGCGTCATCTCGACTTTGTCGCCCTGCCAGGCGTCCGCGGTCTTCGACTCTTTCTCCTCCGCGTACTCCTTGTCGCTCTTCGTGCCGACCTGGAGGTTGTCGAACGTGAGCTTCGTCACCGAGAAGCGGGAGGTCGCCGCCATGGGGTTTGGGTTCGCTTGGCTGACCACCACCCACGGCTTCGCGCAGCCGGCCAGCACGAGCGAGACCACGAGGAAGAGCACGGCGATGAGCGAGGATCGGTGGGACATGTGCCCGCAGGATAGCGCCGACGCCGCGCGCTTTGGGGCCCGCGGGCACGGGAAACGACCCGGGGAGCGCGCGGCTCGCGGGGAGATGCGCTCGGGCGTTGACCTTTGCCCGTCGGGTCGGCTAAAGGCACCGTGGTCAGGTTCGCCCGCGACCGCGGGGCGTGCAGGGCGTGGTAGCCAAGTGGTTAGGCAATGGTTTGCAAAACCATCATACGTGGGTTCGAATCCCATCCACGCCTCTGGTAAGTATTCGGAATCACTGAGGTTGCCTCGCTCTGTTGGTGGAATGTGTGGGTAAAACCCTCGGGTAGCAGTGCGTCCAGCGCTGGGAACGGACGGCCAATGCCTTCCCCGTCGATCGACTCCGCGGCCTTGCAGTAGGCGTCGGAGGTCTCGAGCGACTGATGCCCGAGACGGCGGCGGAGAACGGTCACGGGCACGCCCTCGAGGGCTTGCCAGGTGGCCCCGGTGTCGCGACACGAACGGAAGTCCACGGGCTCGGTGGTCGCCGTCTTGGCGAAGAGAGCAACGCGATCGACCCCAGCGAGTCGAAGGTGTGCGCGGAACTGTCCGGCGATGCGGTCGGCGTCCGTCTTTCGGATGACGGTCTCGTGTGGATCTCCGCGCATGGCGGCGAGCAGTGGAAGCAGCGAGGGATGGATCGGGAACGTGCGTTGACCGGCCTCCGTCTTCGGTGGTCCGACCTTCTGCGCGGCATGGTCCCACGCCTTCGAGACGGTTGCCGATCGGGCCTCCGTACTGATGTCCGACCAAAGAAGGGCCTGCAATTCACCGGGCCGGAGCGCGAGCCCGATTGCGAGCGCGTACAGGCGTCGAGCTTCGAGCGGCACGGCCTCGCACCGGTAGAGCGCAGCGGCCTCGCTCGGGTAGAGCCACGGGCGGCGCCTCGCTCGCGTCGTCTTCGGCGGCAGGATCCCAACGTGCAACGGCGCCGAGTGCACGCGCAACGTCCGGTCCTTGGCGGCGCAGGCGTCTTTCATCGCGCTCGTAACGAGGGACCACACGTTGCGTGCCGATGCTCCGCTCATGCCGCCGTCGACCGCCGTGTCGAGGTAGTCCCGCACGCCTTCGATCTGGTCACGCGTGAGGGTCGCGATCGGAAGGTGCCCGATGATGGGCGAGACGTGCTTGCCCCAGCGGAACCCGCTCGTCTGTCGGTGGCCTTCCCCGCATTCCTTCGCGGCGAGGTGTCGCCGAAACCACACGTCCACGGTCTCGCTCGGGTGCGCCTGCTTCGTCTCGGCGGCGCGCGCGCGCTCCCTTTCGACCTTCGCGCGGTAGACCACGTGTTCCACGTCCTCGCGAGCCTGCAACGCGAGGATCCATCGCCTCGCTTGCAGCACGGTCATGCCGTCGGGCGCTGGGATGACGCCGCTCCGTGTACCATCGGAGAGGCGCACGCGTCCCCAGATCGTCACGCCTCCATCGGCACGCTTGCGGATGTCGAGCGAGCCCGACCTTGGGCGGCCTCGTGTGGCCTTCGTCATCGCTTTGGCTCCATCGGTCGCAAGGGTGGCGCTCGTCGCGTCTACGGTCAACGTCGAGCGCCCGCACGCGTGCGCTTGGCGAGGGCGGCGAGCTCGTCGTGGGGCTCCCCGTGTGCGTCGTTCGCGACCTTCGGAGCGGCGTCGATCAACGCGAGGATCGCGCTCCGCTTGGCGTAGGTCTTCCTGCCGATCTTCCTGGTCGGGATCTCTCCGGAGGCAACCAGCGCTCGCGCGCTCGACACCTCCAAGCCGAACGGGAAGCAGACGAGCTCGTCGGGCGCTGGCGTCGACGCGCCGAGTAGGTTCGCCAGGGCGCGCGCGAGGTCTTGGACTGCATCACTCTTGCTCATGTCTCTCGTCTCCCTGTCGGCCCGCTGTCGACGTCGAGCCCTCTCCGCTGAGAGAACCCGACGCCGAGAGCGCGCGGTCACACACTCATGGTCACGCTGCGCGAGTTGTCACGAAGCACCGCCGCTCGCGTCGCCTGCGAGCAGCGCCTTCGCTCTCGCGATCTTCACGGCGTGAGGCCGTGCGTAGGCACGAGGATGGCCTGTAGGGCGACGAGCGTGTCCAGCGCGTCGTGCTGGTCCCACATGGCGGTGATCGGCACGTTCACGTCCGCGGCGTCGATCGTGTCGCCGTCGCTCGGGATCGTGATCGCGCTGGTGCTGCCGTGGGTGGTGCTCACTTGGTGGCCTCGCTCCCGAGCACGCGGCCCGTGATGCCTCGCGCAGCCCACGCGGCCGCGAGCTGCTCCTTCTCCGCGACCTCCGCGGCCTGTCGAGCGGCCTCCGCGGCGCGCTGCTCCGCCATGCGGCCTTCGTGCGCGACGGCGAGGCGGCGCTCGTGCTCCTTGCGCGCGGCGATGCGCTCGCGCTCCTCTTCGGCTTCGCGGGCCTCGCGCTCCAGTTGGGCGCTCGTGGTGGCGATGGCGTTGGCCAGGCGGCGACGTCGCTCCGCGTTGGTGGCGCGGGCGGCGACCGACGGCGGGCGCGTGAGCTGCTCTTGGAGCCGCTGGCGGAGCTCCACGAGGTTCGCCCCCGTCGGCGCGTCCGCGGGAAGCGGGAGGCCGGCGGCCTCGCGCTCCTTCGCGATCGCGGCGCGCTGGCCTCGCCACGTGTCCAGGCGCGCGTAGAGCTCGCGCTCCTTGGCCTGTGCACGCTGGACGAGCTCCACGATCGCGGCGTGGCCCTCGCGCAGCTCGTCGGCCAGTGCGGCGAGGCGGTCGCCGTCCTTGGCGTCGAGCGCCGCGCGAAGCGCGGTCTCGGCCTCCCCGGCCGCGTCCTTGGCCTCGAGGTGCGCGATCTCCGCCCGGGCGGCGGGGATCTGGATCGGTCGAATCGGGTAGGCCACGTTCCCCGCGATGTCGACGGACGGAACACCTCCGAGCGCGAGGCGGAGTGCGGCGGCCGTGGGGGCGACCTTGGCCTTGGCGGTCTGGTAGGCGGCGGCGAGGACGTCGACGTCGACGGTGGTGGTGGTGGTGGTGGCCACGTTGGCCTTGTTGGTCTTGGTCATGGGAACCTCAGGTAATGAAAGAGCAGTGAGCGGCGAGGGCACGAAGCACTTCCTCGCGTGGGACATGTGCGGCCAGGCCCAGCTTGCGCCGCGCGAGGTCGAGGAACGTCTCGTCCAGCGTCTCCGGCGGAGGCTCCGGAGCCTTGCGAACAAGGCGCGTGGTGGAGCACTTGCGGTCGCGCACGGCGCTCACTGCCGACCCCGCAGGGCTGCAGCGGCCACGCTCATGGCCTCGCGCTCGGCTCGACGTCGAGCGAGCCGCGCCGCATCGGCCTTGGCGTTGCGGGCGTCTCTCTCGGCCCGAAGCCTAAGGTATGTCGCCTCGCTCGTGCCGAACTCCCGGCAGTACTCGCGCTCCCTGGCCGTGAGCTTGCCAGCGGTCGGCAGGGCGGGCGCAGCGGGGGCCGGCGGAGGCACGTGCGCCAGCGGCGCGGCGAAGCGCTGCGCCATGGCGCGGAGGTCGCACGCGGCATACAGCACCTCGGCCGCGCGGCGAGTGCGCGGAGAGAGGCTCATGCGGCGGTACAGCTCCGCGAGGTCGGCTTCGGAGATCGAGCCGATGAACTCGGCCAAGTCGCCCGTCTGCGCCATCGCGCAGATCCGATCGGCGATCTCGCCGCTGAGCGCGGGCTGGTTCCTCCAGTCCACCGCGAGGGCGATGTGGGCGCGGCGTCGGGCGTCGAGCGCAGTGGTGGGGTGGGTACGACGATCGATCGGGGGCGGGTTGGCCATGGTGGCCTTCCTTTCTGTGCAGGGTGCACGCGTGGTGTGGTGAAGGAAGTTGGGCGAGCGGGTGGCCGCGATCGCCCGGATGGCGTCGAGCGCCTGCTCGTCGGTGGCGTCGGCAGGAATGCCAAGGGCGCGCCGGTAGACGGCGAGGGTCGAGGGGCTCACGCGGCCACCTTCGGCGCGGGCGCGGGCGCGCTCGCGGGCGCAGCGGCGGCGAGCTCCGCGAGGGTCGGGGCGGTCACGCGGTACCGCTCCGCGGCCTCGGAGATCCATCGCTGGTCGACCACGCATCCGGCCTCGCGGGCTCGCGCCAACGCGTCGAAGAACGCGGCCTCACGCCTGGCGAGCGCTTCGATCGCTGCGTCCCCGTCCACGTCAGGGATCTGGTACAGGCGGCGCGGAGCGAGCGCCGAGTCACCGAAGTTGACCGCGGTCCAAGGCACCAACACGCCCGAGTAGAACGCCCGCTCGATGCACCGCAGGTCGCCCTCGATGTACGTGCGCGCGACGCCGAAGAGGGCGTCCACGTCGACGCCCGGGGCTCCGCCCTGCGAGCCGAGAGTGCCGTCGGTCCCAAGGTAGATTCGGGCGGCGCCCTTCTCCGCGAGGGTGACGAGCTCTTTCCAGACTTGCCAGGCTGACGACGAGTTGACGAGGTAGTCGAGCTTCGAGCCCGCGGGCTTGATGCCGATCGGAACGTCATCCTGAGCCACGCTGCGCAGCAGCTCAATCATCGCCTGCGCCTCGTCGGTGAGAGCGCCGCTCTCGGAGTCCTGCAGGGCGACGCCGGCCGCCATCTCGCCGATGACCTTCGCGTTGCCGTGCGAGACAGAGCCCTTCGCCCAATCGCGCGTAGCGTGCGCCCCGACGGCCCACATGAGCGCGCCTGACAGGACCGCGGCGTCCTGCCGTTCGGGGTGGTCCTCGTGCTTGGAGTAGACGGTCCAAGTGCCGTCGCCGTGCACGATCGGAACCTCGGAGAAGTCGTGCAGTCGAGCGAGCAAGCCGCCCGTGAGCGGGTCGCGCCGGACGAACTCGAGGGGCCAGCATGTGTGGAGCGCGTCGGTCCGCGTGCCGTCCTCGCGAGGGATCCACGTGGTCATGCCGACGGCGAGACCGTGATCCACGAGACACCCTTCGATGTCCGCGGCAGTCGACGCCGAGAGGCCGACGCCGTCCTCGCCGAAGAGGTCCGCGGCCTCCGCCGCGATGCGCTTCGCGAGGCCTCGAGACTTCGCGGGCTCGACGGCGACGCCGATACCCTTCTGCGCTTCGAGGCGGTTCTTCCGCGCGACGTGAAGCGGGGCATAGGTGCGCATCGCCTCCGCGAGCCGCACAGCGCGCTCGAACTGGCCGGCCATTTGCGCGTCGCGCGCCGCGAAGATGTTCGTCAACGTCCACATGCCGACGGGCGAGCGGGCGGTGCGCGGGCGAGCGGCGAGTGCCTGGATCTGGGCGAGCGGGTACTGGTCGTGCTTGGGCATTTTGGCGGCCTCCTAGGCCGCGGAAGTGAGGGTGGTGAGGTGAGCGCGTAGGCCAGCGGTCATGCGGCCTCGCGGTCGCGGAGCGCCACGACGGCGCGCAGCGCGTAGACCAGGGCGCGAAGCTCGCGACCATGGATCGGCATGACCGGCGGGCCCTTGCCTGCGCGACCGAAGCGGACGCAGATCCCACGCTGGCCCTCGTCGGTCGCGGTCCAGATACGGACCGGGGGCCGCGGGAAGCATGAGCCGGTCTCGACGTCCACGGCCTCCCCGGCCTCATGCCGGGCGATCGCCTCGAGGGCGGCGGCCGCGACATCGGCGTACAAGTAGATCGCTCCCTCGCACGGCTGGCCCCCAGGGGTCTGGTAGCCGATGCGGCCGCGCGCCTGCAGGCCCTCGCCGTGCAGTACCGCGATCGTCCTCACGAGCCCCAGCGCCGCGATCGGGCATCGAGTGAGCGTTGTGGAGCGGCGGTCCAACTGCAGCCGGAACTCCGGCCGCGTGGTCTTCGCTCGCGCGTTGTCGCGCGTGAACCGGGCGGTGCGCTCCGGCCGGCGAGGCATGCCGTCATCGGTCATGGTCGGGTCTCCTTCACGAGCTCGTGCGCTTCGGCGAGCAGCTCCGCGGCGGCCTCGGGATCGTCTTCGCGCACGGCGAGCGCCAGATCGGCGAGGTCACGCGGGCGGCTCAAGATGAGCGGGTGCTCGCCCGCGGTCGTGAGCGCGTAGGGTCGGGTCTCGCCGGCCTCGAAGCGGAGGCGCTCCGCCACAGCGGGGTCGAGGCACGCGAGCCGCAACTCGAGGGCGGCGGCGTCCTCCCACGTGTCGGCGCTGCAGAGCGCCGAGAGGAGCCGGGCTCGCTCCGCGTCCACGTCCAGTGAGTCGGCGGCCTCCGCCTGCTCCAAGAGCAGCGCCGCGAGGCGGTCCGCGTCGGCCGCAGGCTGCGCCACGACGGGGGCCACGGGGGCCACGGGGCGGCGAGCGGCCGGAGGCGTCCACCCGTGCTTGCCGGAGCGCTGGGAGCCTCGGATCTCGACCAGCCTCCGCCCGATGGTCGCCGCCGACATGCCGGTCCAGCCGTACGCGGCGGCCTCGCGGGCGAGCTCCACGGCACTCCGGCCGGTGCCAGCGGCATGGCGGTACCACTGCTCTTGAGCCGCGCTGTTCTGTTGTCGCTTTCTTGCCATTTTACTTCAACTATTGGCCACTAAAGGCCCGTAATTGTGAGGTGATTTGGTGCGGGGAGGCTCATATATTGGGCCACGAGTCCACTCCGGCGGACGGACCCCACCCGGGTAATACCCTATGATTACGCACACTTGCGCCAACGCGAGGCGTACAATGCTGGGAGGGGCCCCCTCCCTCCCTCGTGTCCTGACGATCGCCCGTCGTCTCCAGTCGAGTCACTCGGCCGACGAGTCTGTCGACGTTGCCCCGAGACGCGTCTTCGGCGGACCGTTGACCCGTCGGGGCGGCGAGGCGCAAAGGCCGTTGTGGGGCATTCTCGGCGGTCTGGCGGCGGTGTGCCCAAGACCCGAGACGGTTCGCCAGTTCGGCGCGAGGGCGCGGCGTAGTGGGTAGTGAGGAAGTAGTGGGCACTACCGGGTTCCCACCGATCATGCGCGTACGCGAGGGGCGAATAGGAGAACTGCTCCCTACCTGGTCACTACTCACTACCGGCCGAACGCCGCAAGTGCGCGTAATCATTCGGCCGCCTCTCCCATGCGCTCGTCGTCGGTCCGGAAACGGACGCCTTGCCAGGCGTCCACTGGCTTGCCAAAGACGCGCACCTTGGAGTCCGTGACCCCTCGAATCCGGAGCCCCTCCGCGAAGCGCTTGGCCCCCAACGGCTCCGCGCCGTTCTCCCTCGCCCACAGTTCGTATGCCTCGCGCAGCACCCTCCGCGCGACCTTGGCGCCGTGGTCGCCGAACACGAGGTAGCCCTCGAAGAACTCCCGCAACGGGTCGGAGGCCTCGCGATACGCGGCGGTCGCCTCGCTTACGGCCACTGGCTCACCCAAGCCTTGCGCTTGCCATGCGGCGCAGCCCCGGACGGCCCACGCGAGGATGCCTGGCAACTCGGCCAAGAGCTTCGTGGGGAGCTCCGGATCGCGCTCCGCCTTCGGGATTTCGACCGACCACGGAATGAGCCGGATGCGGCGCCAGATTCCCTCGTCCGTGCCACGGACGCGAGGCCGATGGTTCCCCGCGATGAACAGTTTGTGCGTCGGGTCGAACGTCCAAAAGTCCTCGCGCATGCGGCGCGCGGAGATCGGATCGCCTCCGGTGAGGTCCTTGACGAGCGCCTCGTCGAACGCGTCCGCCTCGCCGATCTCCGCGCACGAGACGAAGCGCGCGGCGAAGAGGGTCGTGAGGTTCGTCTCGTGTTGGGAGCCCTGGTGTTTGAACAGGAGCCCCCGCGGCGCTCGAGCGCCGTAGTCACCGAACAGCGCGTGCATGGTCGAGAGGAAGGTGCTCTTGCCGTTCGCGCCGCCGCCGAAGAGAAACCCGAGCACGTGCTCGCGGACAACTCCGGTGAGGGCGTAGCCGATCATGCGCTGCAGGTACGCCACGAGCTCCGCGTCGCCACCCATCGCCTTGACGAGGAAGGTCTCCCAGGTCGGGCACTTCGCCGCCGGGTCGAAGATGACCGGGACCAACTTCGTCACCAGGTCGGCCGAGTCGTGCGGCCGGAGCTTGCCCGTACGAAGGTCGAGAGTGCCATTCGCGACGTTGAGCGCCCATGGGTCGCAGTCGAGCGCGCGGTGAGTGATCGCGAGCCGTTGATCGGCGGCCGGGATGAGCGAGACCGCGGCGCGTATCCGCTTCGCGTCGTGGCTCTTGAGGGCCCACTTCACGCGGTCGTTCGCGCCGGGCGCGAGGGTGTTCGTTTCGGCGGCGACCTTGATCTCTTCGGCCGCCCTCGCGAGGTCCGCGCGGATGACATCGGCCGCGAGCGCCTCAACGCGCCGTTGCTCGTCGCGCACCCATCGGCGGCCGTCGAACACGAGCCAAGACGACCACGTGCCCACGTACCGCACCACGTGCCCCAGCTCGAGAGCGAGGTGCGACGCGCTCCCCAGGTCCGTGTAGGCCGCGGGCGTGTTCTCGGCTTCGGCCTTCCGCTTGCGGCGCTCGTGGATCTCGCGGACCTTCGCCAGTGGCTTCGGGGTGCTCATGGGTTCGCCCGCCTTTCCGCGGCGAGTAGGAAGCCTTCGGGTAGGCGCCCGTGCTCTCGGGCCTGTGTGATCTTCCGCGCGAGGTCGCGCTCGCCCCACGGCGGCGAGCATCCCTGATTCCACTCGGCGAGCACTCGAAGCGCGTCGGCGTCCTCGAGGCCGAAGCCCACGACGACGACGAGCGCAGCGCGGAAGGTGGCATCGTGCCCACGCTGGCCAGCGATGGCGGACGGCATGGTCGCGAGGTAGCGGCGCGCGCGCTCGAAGGTGTCGGCCTTCCCGGGCGCTACTGGGAGTCGCCGCGGAGCGCGCATCGCGAGGCGTCGGGCTTCTGCGGCGCGCTCCGCTTCGTCGGCCTCGCGCATGACTCGCCCGACATCGATCCACGCGTCGACGTCGAGCGCATCGCCCGCGATGCTCGCGTGCTCATAGACTCCGGAGGGCGGCCGCGACGGCACGAAGAACGCGCGTGAAGGGTCCTTGCACGCGCCGTCTACCGCGATGCCACCTCGGGCGAGGGCGTCGGCCAAGACGCGCCAAACGAGCCCGTGCTCGTCGGGGTTCATCGGCCTCGAGATCGGGATGATGGTCCGCGACTTGAGCGCGCCGGGCGCGCTCGTGAATGTGGTGTGCACGTACGCGGCGAGGCCGTCGACGTCGGGCGCTGAGAGCAGGTGCGAGACCAGCGCGCCCATGCTTGGTTGCGGCACGTCGAGATCGAACGCGAGCGCGGTAACCGTCTCCACGTTTGCCAGCGCGCGGCGGTCGCCGGTAAAGGTCGCGAAGCTCACGAGAGGAAGCTCGTGCTTCGCGCCTGCGTGGCTCGACACGTTCGCGACGAAGTCGGCGAGGTGAAGCCCCACGCGCAGCCCCGCAGGGTTCCGGAGCTCCTCAAAGAAGGTCGCTCGTGCCCAGTGCTCGCCCGGTGCCTGCTCGCCCGCGAGATCGTCGTGGTCGTCGCCGGGATGCCTCACTTGGTCGCCTCCGCCCCGTCGAGCGCAGCCTCGGCCTCCAGTGCCTCGAGTGCGACCCGCACCTTCGCGAGCTCGCGCTCGAGCGCGTCGTACATCCTGCGGGCGCTGGCGCGGTGCTGCGCCCGCGTTCGCGGCGAGGTGCACTGCTTGGCGAGGTCGACCGCGATCCGGATGTTGCCGATTGCGACGAGGCGGCCATTCAGCGGCGGCAACTGGACATCTTCGGGTGACTGACTACAATCTGACATGTCATCTCCGGCCCCGGGTGCTTGGTCGCTCCCCGGGGCCGACCTATGTCCGGCATCCGAGGTTCGGGGCGTTTGGGCTCTTAGGGGTCGAGGCTCGCGAGCAGTGCCACGCGGCCTCTCATGCTGTCGTCGGTCGAAGGTCGCGACGCGCCCGCGAACCACTGCAACATGGTGCGCGGCAGTACGCCCATGGCGCGCGCCGTAGCGGTCGTGCCATGCCGGGCAATGGCGGCGCCCACGAGCGCGCGGGCGGTGTCAGTGGGCAGCGGCAAGGGCTGAGAAGGTGAGGTGGTCATTTGCTCTCACCCCTACAGCGATCGGGGCTACCGGACTTTGGTGTCAGTTTTTGCGCTTGTCACACAGTCGACACAATTCGGCGCCGTTTTGCGGGATACCGCGACGAGTGATTTCGTGGACTTAAAGGGTCGCCTGTGACGATTGTGTGACATCGCGCTTTTGGGGGAGAGTGCCTATTTGGGCGCCCTACGCGGCGCCCTCAATCCGTCGTGTGTTGCGCCCGGCGGCCTCTTCCGCCTCGTAGGCCTCCGGCCGGAGCCGCATGGACCGCCAGCGCTTCTCCACGAGATCGATCAAGGCGTAGGTCTGCTTCGCCGCCGCGAGGGTGTCGCCGTTGAGCTCGGCGTGCGCACGGCGCGCCAGCGTCGCGGGCAAGATCAACTCGTTCGCGAAGAGGTGCGCCCCGAACTCTTCCTCAAGCGGCGACTCGAACTCGCTCACGAGGTGCGGCTCGACGCACCGGAAGGACCAGTGCCCCAGCTCGTGGGCGGCCACCATGCGCACGCTCGCGGGGTCGCGGGCGAGCCACTCCGCGACGATGCAGACCCACCGGTCACCCTCGCGCGTGGTGCAGCCGGCGTACGGCGTCAGGACCAGCCGGATCTCGGCTCCCAGGTGCTTCGCGACGGCGCCAACGTGGGTCACGTGCAACGGCCCGAACCCGGCCTCTCGCCGCACGCGCTGCGCGAGCTTGCGCACCTTTGCCGCCATCGTTGGTGAGATTTTGCCCCGGCGGGGCCACGTGCACGCGATGACGCCGGGGAACGCGTCGCGGTTGGCGAGGCTCATGACCGCACCTCCCACGACGCGATGGCGGCGCGTGCGGCCTCGCGCTCCGCGGTGCGCCTGTCGGCGTCCTCGGCTTCGCGGGCGAGAGACCCGAGCCCCACGACGGCGAGCGCGAGCACGACGCGCTCGGCGTAGTCGACCAGCCCGGCGAGCTGACGTGGGAGCCTCCCAGCGGCTTCTGCGGGTCGCGCACCCTGAAGCATGGCGATGAACACGCCGGCGTGTCGGCCCGTGACCGTCGAGCCGTCGGGGCAGACGAGGGTGACCGGGTCCGGGGTCACGCTCATGAGCCCGTCGAGCTCGCGGTCGCAGACGATCGCGGCGCTGACGTAGACGTCCTCGCTCGAGAGGTAGACCAGGATCCCACCCTCGACCCGGCGGGGTGCCGTCACCTTGATCGGGCCGCTCATGACGCCACCTTCCGCCCGGTGCTCGGGTAGCTCGAGCTCGTGGGGCACGTGGGGGCGAACCCGATCGGCCTGTCGAGCTCCTCGCGCATCGAGATCGGCCAGTAGCGGATGGTCCGTGGTTCGTGGTCGGGGGCTTGCCGCGTGCGACGCGCGCGGCTCTTCGGTGTGCTATTCTGGTCCATTGCTGGGTCTCCTGTCAGGTGGCTAGGCAACCGTGCGGCTCGACGTTCCACCGTCGGGCCGTGCCTCTTTTGTCGTGGGCGTCATGCCCACGCGTCGACGTCCCTCCGCTGGGAGAGAGGCCGATGCGCGGGCGTGACTCATCGTCGCGGCATCGGGCGGAGCTCGCCCGCGGTGATCTGGGCGAGGATCTCGTCGGCGTACGCGCGGAGCTCGCGGGCGCGGGTGTATCCGGCGAGGCCGACGACACCGTCACGGCGCGTCGCCCGTAGGGCATCCTGCAGCGCGAGCCAGTAGGCCTCCATGTGTCCACCCATGCGGCGCGCGTGGTCGCACCGCTCGCACTCTGCGACGTGGCGGTGAGCGGCATCGGCGCGGCCCTGCGCCCGCACCACAGCGGCCTCCGCGATCTCCTCGCGTCGGGTCGGGCGCGCACCCATGCGCCTCGCGTGTCGCTTGGCGCGCTCGCATCGCGCGGCGGTCGTGCACGTGCGCCTCGCGCGCTCCACTACGCCTGCGCTGAGCGGCGTCGCCCACCGTTTGGGGCGGCGCTTCGCGGCCGGAACAAGAGTCAGGATCACAGGCTGGTCTCCCCGGGCGCACGACTGCCCCGGGCGACTTGCCCGCGACGATGCGTGACCCGTAAGAGTGTTCTTAGGTCCGATCGATCTCTGAGTCAACCATCTTTGGTTATCGCCACTGATGATCGTCGCGGGTCGACCTCTGAATCGTCGGCCCTTGCCTCGCTCCTGAGCTTGTCGACCATCCACCGAAGACGGTCGAGCTCGGCCGCTTGGTCCAGCCAGGCGCGGAGCCGCGTCACGGTCTGGAGCGCCTCAAGCAACGTGCGCGTGGGCGGCGGGGTCACCAGGTGGCCGAGGTGAAACAATGCGTGGGCGGCCGCTTGGGCGTCGTGGAGATCGGTGCCCGGGTCGAGGCGCTGGATCTGCTCGATGGCGGCGACCACCGGGTCAGGGAGCCTCTCGCGCGGCGCTCGACGGTGCGGGCGATCCAGCGAGCCGCTGTCGAACAGTGGCCCGACGGATTCCTTAAGGACGGCCTCCACCTCTTCGCTCGCCCGGCCCGCCATTCCGGCCGCACGCCGCAAGCTCTCCGGGCTGACACGACCCTCGTTGAGCGCCGTCGAGATCCTGCTCTGGTGGAGATCCAGCTCCCTCGCCAACGTGCGCTGACTCCGCGTGGCCAACAGCTCCGCAAAAACCGCCTTCGCGTAGTCTCGCACCTCGGGTCGAATGCCAGCGGCCATAGGCCGGAGCCTAGAAGCGATGCGCCGACGAATCAAGCTTGGTTGACGATGATCGCGGCGTGCGCTACGATCGACTCGATGCGATCAAAGCCGCTGAGCCGCGCCGCCGTCGAGTTGCGGCGCATCATGATTGCCCGAGCGCTGAGCCAACGCGCGGTGGCGGACGCCGTATCCCCGCGCGTCGGGCGCCGTCTGAGTCAGGCCACGGTAGGGCGCGCGCTGTCGGGCGAGTCGATCCCCAGCGGCCCACTCGTCTCCGCGCTCGCCGTCGTCTACGGGATCGACGCTGGGTGGTGGTCCGAGCCCGCCGACTCGCAGGCGGCCTAGCCGTCAGAGGTTGCGGCGCACCTTGCAAGCGCCGACAGGTCGCGGTGGACGATGCCGCGGGCGCGACCTTTCCGGCCACGGACCGGAAACCCCGGGGAATCGGACGGGCGCGAAACCGGGGGCGGGGTTTTTCTCGACGTTTTGGCTCGGCCGCGAGAAGAAACACGGGCTTTCTGGGTGGGCGCGTCGAAATCGGCAACGACGGTCCCCACGCCTCCCTCTCCGGCCTCCGCTCCGCCCGGGGCGACCATCGGGTCACCCTCCGAAACTGGCGCAGCGTGGGGCATCCTGAGCAGAGTGCTCAATTGAGCACTCTCTGCTTTCGGCTCGTCGTGTTCTACTTCGAGGCTCGGCGCCTCGCGAGCTCCGCCCGGATGGCCTCGCGGATGATGGCCTCGAGGCCGGCGCGAAGGGTGGCGGCGAGAGGGTCGTTTTCCGTTGGCCAATTGTTGGCCAAAGTCGGGTTGGCACCCTCACCATTCCCGGTGTTTCTTGGATCGACTGGACTCGAAGAATCGAGATAAGTACCCGATATCTCGTGATTCCCTAGATTCGAATCCCATCCCCGCCTCTGGTAAGTCTTTGAAAGTGTTCGTGTTTTAGAACGTCCCGACGACGCCGAGCCCGTGGCCGGAGGCGCCGAGCCGCATCGGCGTGGGCATCCACCGGAGGGCGTTCTCGCCGACCTCGCGCTTGCGCACGAGGACGTCCTTCTGAGCGAGCAGGCCGTAGAGCAGCAGCGCGGCGCCCGTCGACTGCACGATGCCGTCGAGCGCGAGGATGACGTACGCGGGAGCGGCGTTCGTGTCGCCCTTCGACCACGCGGCGAGCGGCGCCATCGCGATGAACGGCCCGATGCCGGGGACGAGCAGGGTCGCGCCGGTGGCGCAGGGCCCGGCCTCTTTGCCGCAGCCCGTGAGGAGCACGACGCTGGGGAGGGCGCTGCCGAACAGCCAGGTCACGCCCAGGGTGACGCCGCCTCCGACCACGAAGCCCGTGCGGATCTCGGTGGAGGGCGTGTAGCCCGCGGGGATCGGATCCCCCTTGGTCCACGCGAGGGTGGGGGGCATGTAGCCCGGCACCACGACCGGGGCCCCGGGAGGCGGCGGCGCCGGGGTGCTCGCGGCCTGCGTCGGCGGCGCCTGCGCGCTCGCGGGCTGCGTGGCCGTGGTCGCGGCGGCCAGCGCGGCGGTCAGGAGCAGCGCGGCCCCCATTGGCGACTCGTGCGATGATCTCATCTTCACTCTCCTCGTTGTCGGCGGGCCCCCTCCCAGCGACGCCGAGCGTAAGCGGATCGCGCCACCGACCACAACCTCGCGGCGCCGCACGCGACGAGCGCGTGGTCCCTGCGAGGCCGAGCCGACCGCGCCCATGACGGCCTCTCGCGGCTCAGGGGCCGAAGAGCTCGTCGAGGGTGGCGGGGGCGCCGAGCACGCAGTCGTCCTCGTGGCCGCACACGGGCACGAGCACGCGGCGGTGGGTGGCCCCGAGCAGCGTCGTCACGTACGCGTGGTACACGAGCCCGCGCTGGAGGCGGAACGACGCGCCGAGCGGCGCCTGCACCATCGCGGCGCAGCCCTTGTCGAGCGAGCCATACGCGGTGGGCCGCGCGCCGCTCGCCGCGGAGTCCCCCTCGCTCAGCACGTACACGATCGGCCGCGCCACGTACTGCGCGCGCAGCGTCGCGTCGGGGATCGGCGCGAGGTAGCCCTCGCGGGCCTCGAGGCCGTAGCGGTAGGCGTCGTAGGCGTCGCTCCCCGCGACGACCGCGGGCTCGGCCGTCGCGCACCCCGGCGCGTAGGCGGGCACCTCGAAGGAGGCCGTGGTGAGCGCGCACGCCGCGGCGCTCGAGCACGTCGCGTCCGGCCGCACGCGGCGCCCGTCGAGGTACATGTACGACCCGGGGCTGGCGACCACGTAGCGTGTGGCGATGGTGGGTGTGCGGTCGTGCTCGCGGTTGCCCGCGGCGTAGCGCTGCACGGTCTGACCGCCCGCCGAGTAGCCGGCGACCGTCACGCGGCGCAGGCTCGGGAACGCGGCCTTCGCCGCCGCGAGCAGGGCGTCGAGCGCGCCGTAGGAGTCGGTCGGGTCGTTCTTCGCGGCCAGGCCCTCTTTCCAGTCGCTGCAGCCCCAGTAGAGGTCGGTCGGCGCCTTCGGGTCGTAGCCGCAGGTGGCGTTGGAGCTCTGAAAGAGCGGCGCCACGACGGCCGTATGGCGCGGCTCGCGCGCGACCGCCGCGGCGACGACGAGATCGTAGTAGTCCCACGCGTTGCGCGAGTTGCCGTGGGTGATGAGCACGAGCGACTCGATGGCGCCGTGCGCGACCTCGAGCGAGTGCGAGCTGTAGTAGGGCAGCTGCTTGCCCCCGAGGTCGAGCCTGGCGAGGCACGCGTCGGAGCGCACGCCGACGTCCCCGGGCGGGCGCTGGCAGAGCGCCTCGAAGGCCGCGTCGCCATCGCCCGCGTCGCCATCGCCCGCGTCGCCATCGCCCGCGTCGAGGGTCGAGGCGTCGCCATCGCCCGCGTCGAGGGTCGAGGCGTCGCCGGCGTCGCCCGGGTCGACGGGCGCCGCGCCCGCGTCTCCAGGCGACGCCGGTCCGGTCGCAAGCGCTTGGCCGCACGCCGCGAGCGCGAGGCCCGCGCCGAGCAGCACCAGAAGGTACGCGCGTCTTCGGGCCGTGGCCTGCGTCGAGGGCATCCTCCAGCGTCGCACGAATTTCTCGCCGGGAGCGCGCGAGCGCGACTTCCGCGGACGTGCCGCTAACATGGAGGCTGGAGGTGCCGTCATGAGCAAGATCGCGCGTCGTCTCGGGTGGGTGGCAGTGGCGAGCGTGGGCGCGCTGGGCGCGTGCACGACGGCGGTGTCGGGCGGCGACGGGGGCGCGGACGCGGGCGTCGACGCCCCCGCGGCGGACGCCCCCGCGGCGGACGCTGCGCGCGCACCGCGCTACTACTCCGACCCGTGCGGCAGCGGCGATCCGGTCGGGTGCTCCTTCACCGACCCCGTCGAGCTGCCCGACCCCACGTACAAGAAGTGCAGCGAGCTCGGCATCAAGGAAGAGGATCCCTGCGCGACGCTCGGCGACAAGTGCGTGCTCGTCCCCGCGAGGCAGGAGGGGGAGGCTGGCGTCGGTTGCCGCCAGCGCGCGAGCTACCTCACGTGCCTCACCGAGCGTCGCGACGCGGGCCCCGGCGGCTGCCCGGTCTCGACGCGCGCGAAGAAGCAGAACATCCGCTACCTCTCGGAGGCCGACCGCGAGCGGGTGTCCCGCGACGTTCTCTCGCTCAAGATCGCCTCGTACGACTACCGCGAGCCGAGCGACGGCCCGTCGCCGAGCCTCGGCTTCATCATCGAGGACTCGCCCGACGCGCCGTTCGTGATGCGCGAGCACTCGCGGGTCGATCTGTACGCGTACACCTCCTCGCTCGTCGTCACGGTGCAGCGCCAGCAGGCGGAGATCGACCGCCTGAAGCGCGACGTGGCCGCGCTCTCGGAGAAGAAGAAGCGCTGAGGCGCGAGCCCGGCGCCGCCCTCAGAGGTGGTCGAAGTTCCAGCTCGTGCCCGTGACCCGCGCGTTCGGGTTTCCGCCGTGCGTGAACGCCTTCCCGGTGGTCACGTTCACGAGCGTCCAGGTCGCGGACTGCTGCGGGTTGCTCACGATCTTGAACGGCGAGGTCGCCGCCAGCACGTTGAAGAGCCCCGGCTGGTCGTTGGTCGTCGCGAGGGTGGCGCCGTTCGGGAAGAGGAGCACCACTCCTTGCCCCGGCTGGCTCTTGTTGCTCGGAGTGGTCGGCGGATCGGCCGGCATCGTCATCACCGAGCCCTCCTTCGGCGTCGCGCTGCCCACGGTGCCGAAGAACGCGTCGGAGCCGTTCACCTTCGTGATCTTGAGCACCACGCTGCCGTTCGTGGCCGGCGCGAGGCACGTCGCGTCGAAGCTGACGCGGAAGCTGCCCGTGCCGCTCGTGGGCGGCTTCGCGGTCGAGTCTTCCCACTTGTATTCGAAGATACCCGCGTACTGAAACCCCGCCGGGACCGTGGAGTCGTAGGGAGCGCACTTGAATCCGCCCGCGCCGCCGCCGCCGCCTGCCGGCACGACGCGGGGCGGATTGACGCTCATCGACACCGTGACCGGTGTGCCGCCCGCGACGTTGCCGAGCGAGTCCTTGAGGGTGAGCGGAAAGGAGAACGAGCCCGCGGTCGTGGGCTGACCCATCAAGGTGCCCGTCGCCGGATCCATCGTGACGCCGGCCGGGAGGTCGGTCGCGCCGAACGTGTAGGGCGGTGTGCCGCCGACGAACGCGGGCTCGAAGCCGAGGTCCTGGTTCAGCCCGAAGGCCGGCAGGGTGAACGTGGCGATCACGAACGGGATCGGCGTCGCGCCGCTGTTCATGTTCCCCGTGAGCGTCATGCTGCGCTTGGCGCCCTTCGTGTCGGTCACCGTGACGCCATAGGAGTACGCGCCGGTGGCCGTCGACGTGCCGCTGAGGAGCCCGCTCGGCGCGAGCGTGAGCCCCTCGGGCAGCGCGCCGCTCGAGATGGACCACGCGTAGGGCGGCCGGCCTCCGACCGCCGACATCTGCGTCGCGTACGCGCGCCCCGTGTACGGCGAGACGATGCCTCGCGTGGGGAGGACCTGGAGCGGCACGACGGTGACGGTGGTCGTGGACGAGGCGCCTGCGTCGCGCCCGTCGTCGTCCGCGGCGGTGAGCGAGCACGCGGCGGCGAGCAGCGCGGTTACGACGAGCGCGAGCGCGGTCGAGCGCCGTCGGCGCGGCGTGGTCCCCAGCTTCCCCATGCCTTGATGCAAGCACGCAGCGGGGCGCTTGTCGCGTCACGATCCGAAGTTTCTCGCGCCGCAGGGGGCGCGCGGCACCCCGCCGCGCCGGGCCCGCTCGTGGCGCGTCAGTGGCGGCCGACCTGCCTCGGCGGGGGCTTCACGCCGCGCGCGGCGACGACGGGGTATCCACGGCGATGCCACTCGAGGATGCCCTCGTCGAGGATCGCGCTGTTCTTCACGCCGCGCGCGCGCAGCGCGTCGACGATGTCGCCCGAGAGGTGGTGCGGGCATGCGCAATAGGCAATGACCCACGTGCCGTCGTTCTTGATTTCGGGCAGTCTGCGCGGATCGTGGTGGGGTATCGAGACAGCCCCCTTCACGTGGACGCGCATCCACTCCGAGGTGGGGCGCGCGTCGATGATGATCATTCGCCGCTTGTCGGCGAGCGCCTGCGCCACCTGCGCCGCGGGCACGTAGCGCCGGTTGGGCTCGCAGCGCCGCCCGGCGTCGGGCTTCTTCTGCTCGGGGTGCTCCACGGCGGGGCAGGGGTCGGAGCGCGGCGAGAACGACGGGGGCTTGCCGCCAGGATTGACCACGAGCGGCTCGTCGCCTCGTGGCGCGGGGAGCTGCCCCTCCGACCCGTCGCCGTCCGGATCCGGCGCCGCGAGCCCCTCGAACACATAGGCCACGAGCGCGTCGATGTCGGCGGCGGTGAGCTTCGGTTCTCCCCACGCCTCCATCTTCGTGCCAGGGCGGCCGTTTACGATCGCGTGACGCACGAACGCGCGCGACGCGAGGGCGAGGAACTTCGGGTTGCCGAGCGACACGCCCTCGCCGCGGGCCTTCGCGTCGCCGTGGCACGACTTGCAGTGCTTCGCGTAGAGGGCGCCGCCGCGCGCGCTCGCGGCGCGCCCGGGCTCGACGAGCGCCTTGGGGGGTGCGCCGCCGTCGCGGAGCCAGAGCACGAGCCCGGTGATCTGCTCGTCGGACAGCGGCCCGTGGGACACGGCCCCGTAGGCCGCCATGGCGGTGCCGGGCCTGCCCTCGGCGATCGAGCGGAAGAGAAACTCGTTGGTCACGCTCTCCTGGAACGTGGGGCTGACGAGCGACGGCGCGTGATCGGCCGCGTAGCCGCGCGCCTCCGGGCCGTGGCAACCGGCGCACAGCGTGGCGTACGTGGTCTTCGCCGCGGCGACGTGCGGCGCGGCGTCGTACGTGTCGACTGGGGCCGCGTCGATCGTGTCGATCGGCGCAGAGGCGACTGTGGCCGCCTCCATGGAGGCGTCGGGCGCGCCCTTCGATCCATGCAGATTGCACGCGACCAGCGCGGCGAGGAGCGACGAGAGCGGGGCCCGCATGCGGCCGAGATACCACGAAGGCGCGGCCGAGGCGCGCGGCCCGGGCGGACCTGCGACCGCGCGCTCAGCGGTACGGCGGCGCGCCTTCGAACTGAGGCGCCCGGGGCGGCTCGGCGAGCTTCACGAGGCCGCGCGCGAGGATCGCGGCGAGCGTCACCTGGAAGACGAGGCCGACGCCCGTGGTGAGCGCCTGGACGGCGACGATGGCCTGCGTGCCGCCGCGTCCGGCGACGAACATGAGGACGGGCGTGAGCACCATCCCGACGAGATGGAACGCCACGGCGAGCCCCGACCAGACGAGCAGCGTGCCGTACGCGTCGGGCCGGTGCCGGCGCACCACGGTGGCCACGAGCACGACGAGGCCCACCTGCACGAGGAGGCTGACGAGCGCGGAGGCGGCAGCCACCACCGAGAGGAGCGTCATGGAAGAGTCCATCCGGCGGGTGTAGCACGGCGCGCGAGTCGGCCCAGCGGGCTCCCGCGCGAGCCAATTCGCCCGCGCGAAGGCAAAGGTGGCCCGCCGGCCCTTCCCCCAGGTACACTTGCCGCCATGGACGGGAAGGGCAAGGGAGGGCCGCGCGTCGAGTACTTCGACGAGGACATCGCCCTCATGCAGAAGCTCACCCGGCCCAAGCTCCCTCCCCAACCGACGGCGGGGCCGGAGAGCGCGCCGTCGCTGCAGCCGAAGCAAGGAGGCGCGGTCGACGCCGAGGCGCTGCGCCGCATTCGACGGGTCTCGGCGCCGAACCTGCTGGCCATTCGCATGCCGGGCGATCCCGACGCCGCCGAGACCGCCGAGCGCACGCTCGCGAGGGCGACCCCGCTGTCCGGCCAGGCGTTCCCCGCGAGCGAGGCGGCGCCTTCCACCATCCCCGAGGAAGACGAGTCGACGCTCCGTCAGCGCAAGCGGGAGCGAGAGCTGGCTCCCCTCGTCCCCCCTGACGAAGAGCCGGACTCGGAGACCTCGCCCGGCGGCTTCTCGGACGCGATGGTCACCAAGCAGGTGCCCGCCGACGTGGCGCGTCGGCTGCTCAGCGAGGTGGCCGCCATGGACTCGGCGCACGTGCGGGCGGCGATGGGCGCGGGCCCCGCGGCTCCTCGCGACGACAGCTTCGCCGCGACGCTCCCCGTCGGCGCGAGCGCGCCTCGCGCGCCGCCGGAGATCCAAGCGCTCCGTCGGACCGCCCCGATCGCGGAGCGCGCGGCGCCACCACCGCCACCGCCACCACCTGCCGCCGCGGAAGACCGCCGCGATCCGGCGCAGACGCTCGCGTCCCTGCCCAAGCCCTCGCGCGAGGCGCCCGGCTTCAGCACGCTGCCGCTCGGCTCGAGCAGCGGCGAGGTAGGCGCCGCGCTGCGGAGCGCCGAGGCGGCCGTCGCGGCGGGGCCCGGCGCGCCCTCGGCGATGACCTCGTCCTTCGGGAGCACGCACCTGATGCCGCAGTCGATGCCGCTGCCGCTCGTCACTCCGGCGTCGCACCCGCGCGCTCCCGCTCCCGCCGCGTCCGGCTCCACTCCGCCCATGCCGCCGCTGGGGGCGTCGGGCGCCGTGCCGTCGATGGGGGCGTCGGGGTCCGTGCCGTCGATGGGGGCGATGGGGGCGTCGGGGTC
>DAORJJ010000043.1:0-22261 GCA_035439005.1 Polyangiaceae bacterium
CGAGCACCACGGCCCCGACGACCGCGCCGTCCGCCGCGCCCACCGTCGCCCTCGCGCACGTCGCCGCCACCGCCTCGCCCACGAAACCCGTGAAGCCGGCCTGCGAGGAGGGCCAGACCCTCTCCGCGGGGCACTGCTGCGCGCGCGGGCTCGTGTGGCAGGGCGGCCGCTGCGATCGCCCGCTCGCGACGGATTTCTGAGCTCTTTCGCGCCTCTAGGGCCGGCGATCTCCCCCCACGTTTCGCCGCGTGCTAACGTCACCGGCGTGCGTCATGCCCTCGGCATCGCGGCGGTCGCCGTCGCGGCTCTCACCGCCGCGGCGTGCGCGAGCGAGCCCGCGGCGCCGCCAGCGAGCGAGACGGCGTGCACCACGACCCTCGGCGCGGACCCGGGCGCCGACCTCACGCTCGTAGGCGCGGGCGCGTGCGCGACGACCCTGCGCCTCGGGCTCCGCGTGGCGACCGGCTCCCCCGAGGCCCCCGCGTGGGCGAGCGCGTCGGACCCGGCGAGCCCCGTGCGCGTGCGCGGCGCGTGGGCGCTCTCGGGGACGGCCGCCGTCCGCAGCGTCCTCATCGAGAACACGTCCAGCGCGGCGGTCACCGTGGTGGGGCTCGAGTGGTCGACCGGCGAGGGCGCCGGCCTCGGCCTCGGCGTCGATCGCCTGCTGCACAACGGCTACCAGAGCTGGTCGTACACAGGGGTCGAGGCCATCCCCAGCGCGCTCGCGCCTGCCCTCGGGACCGCGCCGCACGGCGGCGACAACGAGGCCGTGCTCGGGGAGCTCGCGGGGGTCTCGTGGTGGTGGGGCGCCGCGACGAACGCGCGCGGGGTGGGCGTTACCGTGGGCGCGGACGGCGGCACGGTGCTGAAGACCTACATCGCGCTCGACGGCGAGGGCGCGCCTCGGCTCCGCGTCGTGCAGGGGGCCACGGGCGACGCCATCGCCCTCGCGCCCGGCGAGACCCGCGCCCTCGACGGCCTCTACGTCGCGCTGGGCGACGCCCGCGCGAGCCTCGACGACTACGCGCGGCACGTCGCCCGCCTCCACCCGCCCGCGGCGCCGCGGCAGCCCGCCCTGGGCGGCTGGGGCTCGTGGAACATGTATTATACAAACGTTTCCGCGGCGACGCTCCGCGAGGAGGCCGCGTTCGCCGGGGCCACGCTCGCGCCCCTCGGGCTCCGCGATTTCCTGCTCGACGACGGCTACGAGGCGCGCTGGGGGGCGTGGTCGGCGACGCCCGCGTTCGGCGCGGACCTCGCCGCGCTGAACGCCGAGCAGGCCAGCGCCGGCCTCCGCCCCGCCCTCTGGCTCGCGCCCTTCTACGTCGCCGTGGAGGCCCCCGAGGTCACCGCGCACCCCACGTGGTTCGTGCACCAAGCCGACGGCAAGCTCCGCACCTTCAACAACGTCGGGCCCACCTACGCCACGCTGGACGTCACCCACCCGGAGGCGCGCGCCTTCGTCACCGATCAGCTGAGGCAGCTCCGCGCGTGGGGCTACCGCACGCTCAAGCTCGATTTCCTCTTCGGCGGCGCCACCGAGGGCGTGCGCCAGAAGCCGGTCACCTCGCTCGAGGCCTACGCGCTCTGGATGAAGACCGTCCGCGAGGCCGTGCCCGACGTGCACCTCACGGGCTGCGGAGCCCCCCTCCTGCCGTCGGTGGGCTGGGTCGACAGCATGCGGATCGGGCCCGACATCGCCTTCGTCACGAGCCCGGAGCCCACCTACCCGTTCCTCAGCGCAGAGGCGCGGCACGTGGCGTTTCGCGCCCACACCGACGCCTTCTGGGCGCTCGACCCCGACGTCGTGCTCCTCCGGGGCGGGCGCATCACCGACGCCGAGGCCTTCACCGTGGCGGTCTTCTCGGCGCTGTCGGGCGGCAACTACCTGCTCGGCGACGCGCGCCAGGCGAGCGCGGCGAGGCGAGCGACGGCGCTCGCGCCCGAGCTGCTCGCGCTCTCCCGCGACGGCGTGGCGGCGCGCCCGCGCGATCTCATGAGCGCGCTGGATCCGAAGCTCTTCCCGAGCCCGCTCTTCATGGGCAACACCGACACCGAGGTCCCCCACGTGTGGCGCAAGTCGACGCCTGACGGCGCGCACGGGGCGCTCGGCGTGTTCGCGTGGGCCGCCGAGTCGTACGCCACCGACCTCGAGCTGCCGGGCACCGCCGAGGAGCTCGTCGTCTCCGCGACGGGCGCGCTCACGCGGGCCCCGGCGCCGAAGCGAGCCAGCGTCCCCCCCCACGGCGCCAGGCTGTTCGTATGGTGAGGCGCGTGCTCGCCCCGACGGCGCTCGCGTGCCTCGTGCTCGCCTCGTGCATCAAGGAGCCGTTCGACCCTCAGAAGCTCGGCCCCCCGGTCTTCGTGAAGGTGGCACTCCTCGCCCCCGAGCCCGACGAGGCGCCCTGGGAGCGCGAGAGCGACCACGCCGTGCTCTGGCAAGCTCCCGACGTCCCGACACCCCCCTCTCCGCTCGGGGCGGTGTCGCTGTCGCTCGACGACGGCGCGACCTGGACGCCCCTGCCCATCCCCCAGATTGACCTCCGCCGCGGCCGCGCACGGGTGCGCGTGCCGGCCACGGGCGGCACCCACCTGCGTATTCGGGTGCGCCTCGGCGACTACGCGGCCGACTCGAACCCGATCCCTATGGCCCCCTCACGAAAGAGGCAATACTCGTACACCCGAATAGCGAGCGCGCTGCCGTTCGGGCCACGCGACGGAATGGGGGGACTCGTCTTCAACGGGCGCATGTACGGGATAGGCGGCTGGAACCCCATTTTGCACAAATACGCCTCGCTGAACGACGTCTGGAGCAGCGCCGACGGGGTGACGTGGTCGCTCGTGAAGCCTCACACCTACGAGGACCCGACCACGTTCGACGCGGAGGCCGACTGGAGCGGTCGCCACTTCGCGGGCTACGCGGTGCACGACGGCAAGATGTTCATCGTCGGCGGCGACCCGGTCAACTCCCTCCAGCGCGACGTGTGGAGCTCGACCGACGGGGTCAGGTGGCAGAACGTGACCCAGGAGAGCGACTATCCCGCGCGGGTGCTCCACGTGACGTTCGCCTTCAACGATCGGCTGTGGGTCGTCGGCGGCCAGACGCTGCACGCCACGGACACGCCCGAGGTGTTCGGAGACGTGTGGAGCAGCCGCGATGGCGCGAAGTGGGAGCGCTCGCCCGCGCCCACGCCACCACGCTGGGGAGAGCGAGGCATCATCGGCGGCAACGCGGTGTTCCGCGGGCGCATGTGGCTCGTCTCCGGCGGCATCTACGAGCAAGAGGGCGTTCGCCCCGACCGAACCGAGTACGACGACGTCTGGTCGAGCGCCGACGGGGTGAGCTGGACCAAAGAGCTGTCCCACACGCCGTTTCGGCCGCGCTATTACCATGACGTCGCCGTGTTCGACGACAGGCTGTGGGTGCTCGGCGGCTACGGGACCGGGTACGTGCTGGGCGACGAGGGGAACCTCGCCGACGTCCACTACTCCCCCGACGGTCGAAACTGGTATGCGCTCGACACGGTGCCGGGCGCGGTCGGCAGACACGCCGGCACGGCGTGGGTCCACAACGGCGCCCTCTACTGGGGCTCGGGGAACGCGTTCGACGGCCGGGGCAACTGGCTCGCCGAGATATGGAAGATCACGCCGCTGCCGTGAGCCGCGGAGCGGCCGGAGCGCCTATTGCGGACAAGGCGTGCCGAGCGGCGCGGGCGCCGGCACCACGGCGACTCCCGTCTTCTGAAACGTGGAGTGGAAGCAGCCGTACTGATACCGCACCGCCTCGAGGCGCCGGTAGATGCCGTGGCCGTCGAACGTGCCCTGCGCGTTCTTGTTGTCGTACTGCGCGACGACCCCCGTGAAGGCCTTCCCGTCGGCGCTCGTGAGGTTCTGCTTCACCGGGTACTCGACCGGCTTGTCGAGGCCCACGAGCGCCTGCCCGGCGCGCATGCTGGGCCACACCTCGGTGCCCGCGCGCGGGTGCCCGTAGCCGAGCGCCATCGCGTCGAAGATGTCGGTGTTGAAGTAGCTGTCCTCCTTGCCGACCGGCTCGTAGACGGAGCGCGTCGGGTGCCCGGGCAGCGGCCTCCGGCCGAGGCGCGGCGTCGACACGAGCGGGTCCATCACCTCGAGCGCCGTCTCGATGAGGTGGAGCGCCGGGTGCATGAAGGTGACCTGCTCGCGCGTGCCGATGAGCAGCCGGATGAGGTTGTAGGCGTTGGGGATGACCGTGAGCCTCAGCACGAAATACGTCCAGAAGCCGCCCGCCCCGGTGGGCACGGCCGCCTGAATCCGTGGCTCGATCGCCGACACGAGGTTCGTGTACATGCCCCCCATGCTCTGGCCCTGGACGCTGAGGCGCGAGAGGTCGAGTTTGTAGGCCGTGGCTCCCGCGGGCAGGCTCGCGCCCGCACAGCCGTCGAGCACGGACTTCGGGATCTCGGTCTTGGCGAGCGCGTCGATGAGCAGGCGCGACTCGAGCATGCCCTGGCGGAACGTGTCGCGCACGGCGGGGAGGTTGTTCAGGTTCACGTAGTCGAACGACTTGGCGCCGGGCACGCGGTCGGGGCTGATGGGCATCGCGGCGCCCGCCATCGCGAAGCCGAGCGGGGCGAGGGTGGCCGCGGGCCACACGTCGAACGGATCGCCCTTCTCGCCGCCGTCGATGAACTCCCGCGCGACGCCGCCCGAGCCGTGGAAGTACACGACGAGCGGGTAGCCGCCCTGCGGCATGACCGTCTTCGGGATCGAGAACGACACGGCGATCGACTCGTCGCGCTGCTTCTTCGGCACGCCGTCCTCGCCGAGGTCGAAGAGGCCCTCGGTGTCGAACGGCGCCTTCCCTCGCTGAAACTGGGGCAGGTCGATCTTCGCGGTGACGTGGCAGAAGGGTGCATTCTGCAAGGAAGGCAGCGCCTCGAGGGTGAACGACGCGGTCGCCACCGGGAACCGCTCGGACACGCGCTTCGCAAGCTCCGCCGTGTCGGCCACCACGTCGCCCGTGGTGAACACCGTCGCGGCGGCCACGTCGGTCCGCGCGACGCCGAGGGTGTCGAGCGTCGCGAGCAGCGGCGCGTAGAGGCCACGCAGCGCCTCGCCGCGCGCACCCGCCGGCGCCTCGCCGCGCAGCACCGGCTCGAAGGCCTGCGCCGGGGTGAGCCCGCGGCCGGCCGCGTCGGTGAACGAGCGCCGCACGACGAACGCGTACTTCGTGGACGGCGCGAGCACGACGCCCGGGCGCGCCGCGAGCGTCAGGAGGTGCTCGGGGACATACCCGTCGGGCGCGGGCGCGCCGGCGACCACGGGGTAGAGCTTGCCGCGGTCGGGGCTCTTCTCGTCGACGTCCACGAGGAGGACCGGGGAGTCTTTCGTCGCGGCGAACGCGTCGGTCTCCTTGCGCTCGCCGAGCGGGGCGTCGAAGCGGAAGTAGGCGACGGGCACCACGGGGAACCCCTTCCGCCCCTCGGCGAGCTTCTTGAACTCGTCGATGATGGCGAGGGCCGGGTTCGGGAAGCTCTTCAGGTCCGGCGCGCCGGCCGCGGTGAGGCGCAGGTCGGACGGATACGGGAGGTCCCAGAACGCGCCCTCGGCGGCGAGGTCGGCCTCGGGCGAGAACACTCCCTTCGCGCCGCCAGCGACCTCCGCCGGAGGCGGCGCGGGCGTCGAGGAGCACCCGCTCGCGAGGGCGCCGGCGAGCGAGACGCTCGCGAGCGCGGCGAGCGCGGCGAGCGCGGGAGCGAGCGAGACCATCCGGCGGCGGGCGAGGCGCATGGAATCCAGGGTAAGCCAGCCCTGGAAATTGGCGAAAAGAATCAGGTTTGAGACGCGCTTGGGGCACCCGGGCGGACCGCCAGCGCACGCCCAACTAGAAGCTGTAGCCGACGCGGAACAGCGTGAGCGACGGGATGACGAACATGCCGAAGGTCTTCGCCGCCTTGCGCGCGTTCGAGTCCTCGGTGCCGTCGGAGGTGAACGACGTGGTGGCGCCGAGCGGGAGCGTCGCGCCGAGATCGGCGCCGAGCGTGAGCCCGCTCTTCAGGGTGACGAGCAGCCCGATTTTAGGTGCAAAGTACATGCTCTCGGTGAGGTAGTCGACCTCGCTCCCGAACTTCGACGAGTCGGCGCGCGAGTACTGGTAGCCGACCGCGAGCGCGCCGTAGAGGCTGCGAGCGAACCAGCCGTCGGCGTCGGTGAAGGGGAAGTAGCGCCCCTGGACGCCGACCTGGAGGAGCGACAGCGTGGTGTCCTCGCCGAACTTCGCGATGCCCGGCGGCAGGTACTCGAAGACGAGCCCTATCCCCAGCCGCTGACGGAGCAGCGCGTGCGCCTCGAAAGAGATGAGGCGCGGCACCGAGAGGACGCCGAGGGTGGCGACCCAGCGCGTGCGGGGCGTGGGGACGGGCATCGGCACCTGCTCCCCGCCGGGCGGCTTCGCGGGGGGAGGCGCGGCTGCCGCGGCGGGCTCCGAGGTCGCGGCGGGCGCTTCCGCAGGGCCGGGAGCGGCGGACCCCGGGGCGCTCGGGGCGGCGACCGGAGCGGCGACCGGAGCCGGCGGCTCGAGCTCCACTCCGGCACGAGCGGGGGTGGACCACGCCGCGAGCGCGAGCGCGAACGCGGCGGCGGGCGAGACAGCGCGGGCGGCGTGCAGCGGCCATCGGGGGCGGCGCGAGACCATCCTCCCTTGGTACTCGACCTTGCGCGGTTTGTCGTGAGCGGAGCGCGCGCGCAGGGCGCGACGCTCGGCGGCGGCTCGGCTATGGTGGAGGGGAGGTTCTCAGCTCCATGTCGTCTAGCGCTCTCTCCCGCGCGGCGGTCGCGCGGTCGCCCGCCCCGCGGACCTCGCGGCTCTCTCGGCTCTCCCTCGGTCTGCTCGGCCTCCTCGGCGTGGTCGGCGTGGTCGCGCTCGCGGGCTGCGACTTCGGCACGCTCGACTCGCTCTCCACCGACGTCGCAGGCCAGGGCGGCTCGGAGCTCAGCGTGCTCTCGCGCGGGCTCCTCTCGAAGTACGAGGCCGGGAGCGACGCCGACTACAAGGCGCTGCTCCGCGACGTCGAGGGCGTCATGCAGCGGGCGATCGACGGCAACGGCGGCGACTCCAACCTGAAGCTCGAGCCCCTGAAGCCCGCCGACGTCGCCGACCTCGGCCTCCCCGCGCGGGACGTCTCCACCGCGCAGGGCATGATCATCCTCACCGAGCTGCCGTGCACGCTCGCCCAGGTGGAGAAGCTCGCGGCCGCCAAGAACCAGCCCGAGCTCTTCCCGAAGACGTACGACAACTACCTCCGCACCTACACGTCGAGCTCCGACGACTACTTCACGCGGAAGGTGAAGACCCTCACCTGGACCACCGATCTGACCGCGACCGTGTTGTCGCGTCAGTACCAGAGCGATCTGCGCGGCGGCGCGCGCTTCGTGCCCGGCGCGAGCCCCACCGGGGGCGACGTGGTGCTCTCGCGCACCGTGCTCGTGAAGCCCGCCACGTTCCTCAAAGGCAACGACGCTCAGTTCAACCAAGACTACCAAATTGAGGCGTTCTACGAGCGCTCGGCCGGCAAGACGGTCCACGTGTACGCCCTCTGGCGCGAGTTCATCGTGGGCAGTATCTCCTCGGCCGACGATCTCTACATCTCGATCATCCTCGGCAACCTGAAGGACTTCGACGTGCGCGTGGGCAAGATCTGCAAAGAGGGCACTCCCCTCCCCGACGTGCGCTGACGCGTTGACCGCCAGGGCGACGCGCGCGACGCTCAGAAGAACTGATACACGCCGAAGCTGGGCGACACCTTGAACGGGCTCTCCACGGGCACGGCCGCGTCGAGCCGCAGGCCCGTCCCGACGAACTTGGGTATCAGGAAGCGCACGCCGAGCCCTCCGGAGAGCGCGCCGCGCCGCGCGCCCTCCTCGGTGCGCCACACCATGCCGTCGACGAAGCCCGTGGGCATCACCGCGAACCACGTGGAGTCGAAGGCCACCACGCGGAGCTCGACGTTGGCGAGCGCGAGCGCGCGCGCGGCGGCGTGGTTGTCGGGGAAGCCGCGCACGAGGTCGAGCCCGCCCGCGTACACGAGCAGGTGCCGCGGCACCTCGGAGACCCCAGCCGCCCGAAGACGAACCGCGACGTTGGTGCGCGAACCGACCAGCGCGAAGAGGAGCGCCTCGAGCTGGCCCTGCGCGAACTGCGAGCCCGGGCCGCCGACGGGGAGGCCGAGCCCCGGCTTGAGCTCGAGGGTCGCGCCGGTCTGGCGGAGCCGCACGGTGTCGACGCGGCCCACGCGGAACGACGGCTCGAAGAGGGCGGTCTCGGTGGGGGCGGGGAACTCGGCGGGCGGCTCGAGGGGCTCGAGGAAGCGGTCCGCGAAGACGCTCGCGCGGAGCCCCACGCGCACGCGGTCGCTGAGAAAGAGCCGAGAGAGCTCGACCGCGCCGAGGGTGCGCTGGTCGGAGAACCGCGGGCGCGGGCGCACGAGGCGCTCGAGCTGCACGGTGAGCTCCATGCGGCGGTGAAAGAGCCGGGGATCGCGGAGGATGACCTGGCCGCCGTGGAAGCCGTCGAAGAACTGGTACTGCGCCTGGGCCTCGAGGAAGCGCCCTGCCAAGTTGTTGTCCGCCGCGCCAATACGAAAGAAGAAGGCGTTGCCGCCCGAGCCGTAGCCGAGCAGCGGGTTGAGCGTCCAGCGGTCCTCGAGGTCGAGCGCGAGCACCGTGCGCCCCGCGCGGCGCTCGACCCGCCCGCGCACCTTGGAGAAGATGGTCGTGTTCCAGAGGCGCTTGATGGCGAGATCGAGCGCAGGGCGCGCGACCACCTGGCCGGCCTCGAAGCCGAGCTCGCGCAGGACCACGAACTCTTGCGTGCGGAGGAGGCCGCGCACCTCGATGGCGTCGAGGCGCGCGGGCAGCGCGACGTCGGGCGCGACCTCGATCTCGTTGTTCGCCTCGCTCTTGTCGGCCCCCGGCTCGGCCTGCGCGGGGAGAGGCGCCGCGAGCGCCGCGACGAGCGCGAGCGCGAGCGCGTAGACCCGAGCGCGCGGACGGCTCATTCGACCGACACGTCGACGATCGCGCGGAACAGCGCGCGGAGCCCGCGCTGCAGGTTCACGACGCTGAGGCGCTCGTTCTTTCCGTGGTACCCCAGCAGCTCCTCTTTCTCGACCTCGAAGGGCATGAACCCGAACGCGTGCACGCCCTTGTCGCGGAGGTAGAGGGAGTCGGTGTAGCCGGGCGAGAGGGCGGGCCCCGCGACGACGTGGGCGCGGCCGCCGATCGCGTGGCGGGCGAGCGCCTCGAAGAAGGGGTCTTGCCACGTGTTGCCGCGCGAGGCGGCGCTGTCGAGCACCTCGAACGTGACCTGGGGGTCGGCGACGAGGGTCTTGAGCTCGCCCAGAAAGCCCGAGGGCGACGTGCCCGGGAGGAGGCGGCAGTCGAGGATCGCGGAGACCTGCGAGGGGATGACGTTGGGCTCGTTTCGCCCCTCGAAGCCCGTCACGTTGACGGTGTTGAAGAGCGTGGCGCGCGCCGGCGGGTTCGCGAGGAGCTTGCCGAGGACGAGCTGCCGCACGAGGAAGGGGCGGCGGAGCACCTGGCCGGTGACGCCGCCCGTGTCGTAGCCCGCGCGCGCGGCGAGCTCGTAGATCGCCGGGTCGATCACCGGCGCCGGATCGCGCTTGGAGAGCTTGTCGAGCGCCGCGAGGAGCCGCTCCGGGGCGCGCCCGGGCACCGGCGTGGAGCCGTGCCCCGCCTCGCCGTGCGCGGTCATCTTCACCCACAGAGTGCCCTTCTCGGCGACCGATATCGGGTAGACGGTCTGCCCCTCGAGGAGCAGATCTTTGATGCCTATTCCGCCCTCGTTCACCGACTGCGAGCAGCCGAGCTTGTCCCAGTGTTTGTCGACGAGAAAGCGTATTCCGCCGCTGTCGGTCTCCTCGGCCGCGACGGCCACCAGCACGACGCTCCGCCGGAGCGGCGCGTGGATGCGCTTGAGCCACACGAGGCTCATGAGCTCGACCGCGCCGAGGCTCTTCATGTCGAGCGCGCCGCGGCCCCAAATGTACCCGTCGGCGACGGCGCCCGAGAGCGGGCCCCGACCGGGCTTCCATGTAGCCGCCTCCGCCGTGACGACGTCGAGGTGGGAGACGAGGCAGAGCGGCGGCTCCTTGCCAGAGCCCTCGAGGCGCGCGATGAGGTTGCCCCGACCGGGCGCATACTCGAGGATCTCGTAGGGGATCCCCTCGGCCGCGAGGAGCTTGCCGAGGTGCTCCGCGCCGCGGGTCTCGTTCCCCGGTGGGTTCGTGGTGTCGACCTTGAGGTACTCGGAGAGCACGGTCACGATCTCGGCGTCGGCGCGCGCCCAGTCGACCTTGGCGTAGTACGGCACCGCGTGCGCGGGCGACGGCGGGATCTTCGCCTCGGGCAGCGCGCAGTCGAAGAGGAGCAGCGAGAGCGCGGCGAGGCCCACGACCGGGACGAAGCGCGCGAGGCGCGCGAGGCGCGAGCGACGGCGTGGGGCGGCCATGAGCGCCTACGCTACACCACCGGTCGGGGCTTCCGGGCGCATCTTGCCGTCGACGATCTCGAGGCGCCGATCGCAGCGCGCCGCGATGCCCGGATCGTGCGTCACGACCAGGAAGGCCGTGCCGAGCTCGCGGTTGAACCGCCGCATGAGCGCGAGCACCTCGGCCGAGGACTCGGTGTCGAGGTTCCCGGTCGGCTCGTCGGCCAGGACGAGCGTGGGCTGGTGCACGAGCGCGCGCGCCACCGCGACGCGCTGGGCTTGGCCCCCCGAGAGCTGGGTCGCCTTGTAGTCGATGCGATCGCCGAGCCCGACGTCGCGGAGCAGCGCCGTCGCCTTCTCGCGGGCGCCAGGGGCGGGCGCGCCCAGCTGGCCCCACGCGGGCAGCATCACGTTCTCGAGCGAGGTGAAGGCGGGCAACAGGTGGTGAAACTGGAAGATGAAGCCGAGCTTCAGGCCGCGGAGGGCCGTGAGCCCGGCGTCGTCGAGCGCGGAGGTGTCGACGCCGTCGATCACGACCCGGCCCGCGGTCGGCCGATCGAGGAGGCCCGCGATGTTGAGCAGGGTGCTCTTGCCCGAGCCGGAGGGGCCCATGAGCGCCACGACCTCGCCGGCGCCGACCGCCATGTCCACGCCATGGAGCACCCGCGCGGCGGGGCCGAACGCCTTCACGACGCCCTCGACCCGCAGCGCGTCAGCCATGGCGGATCGCCGTCGCAGGGTCCATCTTCGCCGCCCGGCGCGCGGGCAGCACGGCGGAGAGGAGCCCGACGCCCGTGGCCATCAGCGTCGCGCCGAGGAAGAGGTCGGCCGTGAGCGTGATGGGGAAGCGGGGCGCGCCGCCCGGATCGACCGCCAGCCGCGCGAAGGAGAGGGCGAAGACCGCGCCCAGCGCGGAGCCGACGACCGAGCCCGCGAGGCCGAGCAGACCACCCTGGATGAGGAAGATCCGAAGCACGCGCCGCGCCGGGGTGCCGACCGCTCGTAAGATCCCGATTTCACGCGACTTTTGGACAACCGAGACGATGAGCACGCTCGCGATCCCGAGGGCGACGGCGAGCACCACGAAGAACTGGATGAGCAGCTTCGAGCTGCTCTGCGCCGAGAGGCCCGCGAGCAGCTCGGCGTTGATCGACATCCAGCTCTCGACGAGCAGCGGGTGGCTCCCGCGCACGTCGGTGGCGACGCGCTCGGCGTCGAAGACGTCCCGGACCTTGAGCTCCAGGGTGGTCGCGCCCCCGGGCAGCGCGTAGAGGGACTGCGCCTGGCGGAGCGACGTGAGCATCCACGTAGAGTCGACGCCCTTGTTGCCGAGCTCGAAGATGCCGCCCACGGTGACGGTGTCGTCGACGCCCTCGGGGGTGACGACGCGGAGCTTCTCGCCCACCGACACGCCGAGGTCGGCCGCGAGCACGCTGCCGAGCACCACGGTCGCCCCCGCGAGCTCGAAGCGGCCGGCGCGCAGGCGCTTCTGCACGTCGATGATCGCCCCGAAGCGCTCGGGGTCGACGCCGCGCACGACGACGGGGCGCTTCGCCAGGCCTCGCTCGGCGAAGCCCGCGCCCGTGACCGACGGCGACACGGCGAGCACCCCAGGGACGCGCTCGAGGTCGTGCATCACGGCGGGCCACTGGTCGATCGAGCGGAGGCGCTGGGGGGCCTTCTGCACCGCGCGGGCGATCGCGCGCCCCTCCGAGGGGGCGGCGAGCGGCCGCGCGCGCTCGTCGGGGACGCGCACCGTGACGTGAGGCTGCGAGCCGAGGGTCTTGTCGATGAGGCTCGCCTGGAGCCCCGAGATGAGCGCCGAGAGGAAGACGACCACGCTCACCCCCACCGACACCGCGGCGAGGATGAGCCCCGTCTGCGCGCGCTCCTCGCGCAGGTAGCGCAGCGCGACGAACCACTCGAACGGCAGGGCCGCCACCGCTAGCGCTCCGCTCGCGCGACCGCTCGCACGCGGCGGCCGGGCTCGATGAGGCGACCGTCGGGGACGATGACCTCGTCGCCCTCGGCGAGCCCGCTCGTGATCTCCGTGGTGCCGTCGGCGCCTTGGCCGCGGATCCCGAGCTTCACCGCGCGGCGGGCCGCCTTCCCGCTCTCGATCGCGAGCACCCAGGGGCTCGGCGTCGCCGCGCCCCGCACGGCGTCGGTCGGCACGACGAGCGCCGCCTTCTTCGAGGCGACGAGCAGGTCGATCGACACGGTCATGTCGGGGCGCAGGTACGCGGGGGGCTTCGCGACGGCGAGGCGCACCTCCACCGTGCCCCGCTGGGGATCGATCGACGGCGCGAGCGAGCTCACCTGGGCGTCGAACACCTCGTTCGGGAAGGCGTCGGCCGACGCCAGCGCCTTCTGCCCGACGGCGATGGTCGAGAGGTTGCGCTCGTCGGCGTGGAACGCGAGCTCCACGTCGCCGTCGACGCCGATGACGAGCAGCGTGCGGCCTGGCTGCACCACGTCGCCAGGCTCCACGCTCCGCGACAGCACCGTGCCCGCGCTCGTCGCCACCATGCGGGTCTGCCCGAGGCGCACCTCCGCGCCGGTGCGCTGGGCCTCGGCCTGGAGCAGCGCGCCGAGCGCGACCCGCGAGTCGGCCCCCATCGGCGCGGACGCGACCTGCTGGGCCTCCGCGGCGTTCTTTCGGGCGCGGGCCAGATCGAGCGCCCGCTGGGCGGTCTCGAGCTCGGTGCGCGGCACGGCGCCGGACGCGACGAGCGTGGAGGTGCGCGCGAGGTCGGCCTCCGCCTTCGCGAGGTTCGTCTGCGCCTGGCTCAGCTCCTGGCTCGCGACGATGGCGCCCACGTGCTGGAGCTGCGCGACCCGCGCGCGCGCCTGCTCCACGGCCGCCTTCGCCTGCGCGACGCTCGCGCGGGCCTCCGCGTCGTCGGTCTGCACGAGGAGGCTCCCCGCGTCGACGTGCTGCCCGAGGGCGGCGCCGACGGCGACCACGAGCCCCGGCGAGGTCGCCGACACGTTGACCCGCGCCGGCGCGAGCACGCGGCCGCTCGCCACGATGCGGTGGTCGAGATCGCTGCGCGCGACCCGCACCGAGGGCACCTCCGGCCCCCGGGCGCGGAGCGCCAGGCCCCCGCCGAGCAGCAGCACGAGCGCCCCGGCGACGACGGCGGAGCGCGTAGGGAACGCCATGCGCCGTTCCGTAGCACGCGGGTCGCGCGATCTGGCCCCGGTTTGTTTCCCTTCCGTGGCCACGAAGTGTGAGCGATCATGCGGGGGTGTCGGATGACGAGACCCACGGCCCCACTCCGAGGCCCTTCCCGCCCTTCCCGTCGATCAAGTCGCCCCCGCCCGGGCGCGGCGTCGACCCGCGCCAGGCCCACGCGCTCAAGCTCGACGAGGGGCTCGCGGGCAGGCTCCCCACGGCGGTCGACACGGGCGTGGGCTTCCGCGCGTCGTGCGTCGACCTCGGCGAGCTGAAGGAGCTCATCGAGACGGGCACCCGGCGGCTCACGCTCGGGCAGCTCCAGGCCCGCTGGGACGATGACGTGCGAGGCTTCATCCACTCGGTCGTGACGAGCTGGGTGCAGCGCCCGCGTGACATCGCGGGAGAGCTGCTGGCCGATCGGGTGCGCGTGCGCCTCGTGACCCAGGACGACCACGGCGAGTACTCGTACACGTTCGACGTCTTCCCGAGGACGCCGTGAGCGCTGCGGCCGGGCTCGGGGCGGCCGAGCTCGCGCTGCTTCGCGAGGTGCGCCTCTCCGACGAGGACCACGGCGGGCTCGACTCGCGCGAGCTCTCGCGGGACGAGTACGACGCGATGGACCGGCTCTGCGCGCTCGGGCTCGTCGAGGCGATCGGCGAGTACGGCGAGGCGCCCGACGGCGAAGAGGACGAGCGCGAGGCGGGCGACGCGGAGGTCGTGTACCGCATCACCGGCGCCGGCGTGTCGGCGCTCGCCGAGCGCGGCTGAGGTCGCGGCGCTCAGTCGTGGGCGTGCGCCGCGTCGGTCGCCGCGTCGCTGGCGGGCTTCGCGTCGCTCGCGGCGTCGACGGGGCCCGCGTCCGCGCCCACGGGGGGCGCGGCCTTGCAGAGCGCCAGACACGCGTCCTTCTTGGCCACGCACGCGTCGTCGCTGGTCGCCGACTCCGCCGCCTCGTGGCACTCGTGGATCTCGCCGGTGCCCGGATCGACGGGGTGGCACGCGTCGACGATCGCGAGGCAGGTGGCGAACGAGGTCGTCCCGTGGGAGTGATCGTCCGAGCAGGCCGCGGAGGCTAGGACGACGAGCGCCGCGGCCAAGAGGGGCACGGGGAGCAGGAGGCGCGAGGGGCGGAGCGGCGAGGTCATGCCTCTGAGTACCCCCGTCGCGCCCACCTGCCCATGCGACCTATCGTCGCAGCCGGCTCATGTAGACTGCACGCGCTTTTACTTGAGGAGCCAGCCGAAGAGCAGCTGCTTGGTCGCCTGGCGCGAGACCTGCGCGATGCTGTCGACCAGGGGGATCTCCTTTGGGCACACCTCGACGCAGTTCTGCGCCTTGCCGCAGTCGGCCACGCCGCCCTCGCCCATGAGGGTCTCGAGGCGCTCGGCCGCGTGCATCTTGCCGCTCGGGTGCAGGTTGAACAGGCGCACCTGGCTGATGGCCGAGGGACCGATGAAGCTCGACCCGTCGTTCACCTGCGGGCACGCCTCCATGCAGCAGCCGCAGGTCATGCAGCGCGACAGGGGGTAGGCCTCCTCCTGGTTCTCGGGCGACTGCCGCGGCGCCGGGCCGAGCTCGTGCGAGCCGTCCAGGTTGATCCACGCCTTCACCTTCTTCAGGTCGTTGAACATGCGGCTGCGGTCGACGACGAGGTCGCGCACGAGCGGGAACTTGGTCATCGGCGCGAGGTCGATCGGCTCGCCGTTCGGGGAGATCTGGTCGATGAGCGCGGTGCACGACTGGCGCACCTTGCCGTTCACCAACATGGTGCACGCGCCGCACACCTCCTCGAGGCACACCGACTCCCACACGACGGGCGCCACGGTCTTGCCCTCGATGGTGACCGGGTTCCGCTGGATCTCCATCAGCGTGCTGATGACGTTCATCTGCGGGTGCCACTCCACGTCGAACTCCTCGACGCGCTTGGTCTCGGGAGAGTGCGGGCCGTCTTGGCGGTGGACGCGCACGCGCTGGGTCTTTGCGGACTTGTTCGTTGCCATGGTGGTCCTCCTCAGGCGCTCGCGCCTGCGTCCTTTGCGGCGTCCGTGGGCTCGTTCTTCGCGGCCGTCGCGGCGGCGCTCGCCGCGCCCGCGGTCTCGTATTTGCGCGCGCGCGGCGCGACGAGCGAGATGTCGACCTCGTCGGTGATGTGCAGGCTCTTGCCGAGCAGGTTGTAGTCGATCGACCGGACGAAGTTGACCTCGCTCTTGCCGCCGTCGCCCTCCTTGTAGAGGGCCATGGTCGTGCGGAGCCAGTTGTCGTCGTCGCGGGTCTTGAACGCGGGCTTGAAGTGGGCGCCGCGCGACTCGTCGCGGTTCTTCGCGCCGGTGGCGATGACCCTCGCGATGACCAGCATGTTCTTCAGGTGCCGCACGAACTGCGCGCCCTGGTTGGCGCGCGGGCTCGTGTCGGTCACGCCGATGTTCAGGTAGCGCTCCTCGAGCTCGCTCACCTTCTCGAGCACCTTCTCGAGGACGTCGTTGTGACGCTCGATCGTGACGTCGCGGAGCATCGTGTCGCCGAGCTCCTTGTGGAGCACGTACGCGTTCTCCTTGCCGTCCATCTTGAGCACGGCGTCGTAGCTCTTCTGCTCGCGCTTCTCGGCCTGCTCGAACACCGACGACGAGAGGTCCCACGAGCTCTTCTGGAGGTTCGCCCGGTACGTGGCCATCGCCGGGCCGGTGACGAGCCCGGCGTAGATGCACGAGAGCAGCGAGTTGGCGCCGAGGCGGTTCGCCCCATGGTACTGGTAGTCGCACTCACCGGCCGCGTAGAGGCCCTCGATGTTCGTGGCCTGGTTGCGGGGCGAGCCCTTCACGAGGCCGCCGTCGGCGGAGCGCTCGAAGTCGACCCACAGGCCGCCCATCGAGTAGTGCACCGCGGGGAACACGCGCATGGGGTTGTGGTACGGGTCCTCCCCCACGAACTTCTCGTAAATCTCGAGGATTCCCGCGAGCTTACGACGCAGCGTCGACTCGGGGATGTGGGTGAGGTCGAGGTAGACCTCGTTCTCGTTCTTGCCGCTCTTCTGGTTGAAGACGCCCTTGCCCTCGTGGAAGCACTTGAGGAAGAGCTCGCGGCTCGCGATGTCGCGCGGCACGAGGTTGCCGTAGCCCGGGTACTTGTTCTCCAGGAAGTACTCGCGGTCGCGCTCGGGCACGTCTTTGCCGCGGCGCTTCTCCTTCGGGTCCTTGGGCACCCACACGCGCCCGCCCTCGCCGCGCGCGCTCTCGGAGATGAGGCGGAGCTTGTCGGCGCCGGGGATCGCGGTGGGGTGCACCTGGATGCACTCGCCGTTGCCGTACACGGCGCCCTGGCGGTACACGGCGCCCGCGGCCGTGCCCGTGTTGATCACGCTGTTCGTGCTGCGCCCGAAGACGATGCCGGGCCCGCCCGTCGCGAGGCACACCGCGTCGCCGGGGAACGACTCGATCTGCATCGATTTCAGGTCCTGCGCCACGATGCCGCGCGCGCGCCCCTCGTCGTCGAGGACGAGCGACAGGAAGTCCCAGAACTCGAACTTGCGGACCATCTTCTCGCCGCGGATGACGATGCCCTTGTCGTCCTCCACGTCGACGGTCTCGTAGCGGCGCACCTGCTCGTCGAGCGCGTAGAGCAGCTGCTGGCCGGTGGTGGCGCCCGCGAACGCGGTGCGGTGGAAGAGCGTGCCGCCGAAGCGCCGGAAGTCGAGCAGCCCCTCGGGGGTGCGGTTGAACGGCACGCCCATGCGGTCGAGCATGTAGACGATGCCCGGCGCCGCGTCGGCCATGCCCTTCACGGGCGGCTGGTTCGCGAGGAAGTCGCCGCCGTAGACGGTCTCCTCGAGGTGCACCTGGGGCGAGTCGCCCTCCCCCTTCGTGTTCACGCTCGCGTTGATGCCGCCCTGCGCGCACACCGAGTGCGAGCGCTTGACCGGCACGAGAGAGAACAGGTCGACCGGGACCCCCGCCTCGCAGAGCTTGATGACCGTGGTGAGGCCGGCGAGGCCGCCGCCGACGACGATGACGCGGCGGACTTTCCCGGATTCTGAGGTGGTGGTGGCCTTCGATGCCATGGCGACTTTGCGACTCCTAGCTGACGTTGCGGGGGCGGACGGCGAGACGAGACGGACGAGGGGCGCGCTGGGCGCGCGGGCGGGGCGCGGAGCTCATGGGCAGCTCCCGGCGGGCGGCGTGGGGGAGGCGGGCAAGCGGGCGCCGGTGGCCACCGAGAGCACCGTGGAGGCGCCGAGCAGAAAGAGCAAGAGGCCAAGCACCGCGGCGACGCGCGTGAGGCGGCGCTGCGCGGCGCGCGACGCCACGAAGCCCCACGTGAGGGCGAAGGTGACGAGGCCGTTGGCGAGGTGAAATACGCTCGCGGCGATGCCGAGGAGGTAGCCGATGGCGACGACGGGCAGGCTCGCCGTCACAGCGGACAGGTGGGCGACGAGCGTGTCGTAGAACGCGAGCTCCGACATGCCGAAGAGCCACTTCTGGACGCGAAATTCCCAGAGGTGGGCGAGCACGAAGAGGAGCGTGACGACGCCGGTGATGCGCTGGAAGACGTACGCCCAGGCCCGCGCGTACGGGTAGGCGGCCACGTTGGCGCGCCCCTGCGTGGCGAGATAGACCCCGAAGATCGCGTGGAACGCGAGCGGCAGGAGCACGCCGACCACCTCGACGACCGGCAGCAGCGGCGTCTTCTGGATCTCGCCCACGGCGTGATCGAACGGCGCCCGACCCCCGAGGAGCGACGCGTTCGTCCAAAGATGGACCGCCAGGAACACGCCGAGAGGCAGCACGCCCGAGAGCGAGTGCAGGCGCCGGAGCACGAAGGCACGCCGCGGGCCGCCAAGCGAGCCGCGCTCGGCGTGCTCGCCGCCCGCCGCGGCCGTCGCTGAACCTGTAGACACGGTTCGCATGTAGAAGAAGGGGGCGCCCACGTCAAGGAGCGTGGGGGGCGCCCGGCCGACGAGGGTCCTGCGCTATCTATCGATATTTCCTCATTAATCTAGCGACGAGGGGGTCGCCGGCGGCGTCGGGGCCGCGGGGAGCGAGACGCGAGCGCCGAGGGCGCCTAAGCTCCGCGGTGATGGGCCCCTCGCTCTCCCGAAGCCCGCCCCTCGCCGCGGCGGCGCTCGTCGCGCTGGTCGCGCTCGCGGCCTGCGGGCGGGGCGCGCGCGACGCGAGGCCGGTCTACGCGACGGCCGGCACGATGGAGGCGACGCTCGCCTTCGAGGAGCTGCGCGACGCGTGGGAGCGGCGCGACGTGGGGGCCGACCGCCAGCGCGTCGCGCTCGAGCAGCACATCAAGCGCTTCCCGACCGACGGGACCGCGACCACGGCGCAGCTCTACCTCGCGTTCCTGCTCATGCAGGCGGGCGAGTACTACAAGGCCGACTCCCTCCTCGCCCTGCTCGAGTCGACGCCCCGAGCGCTCCACGCGGGGCCGGAGCGCGACATGTTCTCGATCGCGCGGGCCAAGTCCCTCCGCCAACGGGGCGCGCACCCGCAGGCCCTCGCGCTCCTCCAGCCGCTCGCGGGCAAGGCGGTCGACGAGACCCTCCGCGGCATCTTCCTCGAGGAGCTCAGCCTCGCCGCGCTCGGCGCCGGCGAGGACTACGAGGCCATCGGCTACATGGACGCGTGGCTGCGCGGGGTGTCGGAGGACAAGCGCGTCGGGAGCCGCGCGAAGATCGCCGCCGCGCTGGAGGGCATGCCGGCCGGCGTGCTCGAGGCCACCTACCGCGCGATGCGCACCACCCAGCAGACCGGCTACAGCCCGGAGATCCAGCGCCTCGTCGCGGTGCGCGTCGCCGCGATCGTGGTCGAGAACGAGGACGCCACGCTCGCGCGCTGGCTCCTCGACGTGACGCCCGGTGGCTCCGACGCGCTGGGCGACTCGGGCCCCACCATCCTCGAGCTCGCCGCGAGCCGCCGAGGCCTGCGCGAGGTGCAGGGCCGCACCGTGGGCCTCCTGCTCTCCACGGGCGACGCCGAGCGCCGCGAGGCCGCCGCCGCGGTGCTCCGCGGCGTGTCGTGGGCGCTCGAGCTCCCGAAGGCCGCGACCGAGCGCGCCGACGCCATTCGGCTCGTGGTGCGCACCGACGCGAGCGAGGGCAAGGGGCTGGCCTCCGACCTCGCCATGGAAGAGCTCTTCGGCGAGGGCGCGGGCGTCGTGATCGCCGGCCTCGACGGGCGCTCCGCCGACCACGCGCTCAAGTGGGGCGAGGCCCACGGCCTGCCCGTCGTGCTCCTCCACCCCCCGGCCCGCCAGCCGGTGCCCACGCAGGCGGGCTACGTCATCGGCGAGGCGCGCCCTCCGCAGGCCGCGGTGCTCGCGGGAGCGCTGGCCCCGCTCGGCGACCGGCGCGTGCAGCTGCTCACGACGTCGCGGGGGAAGGGCCGCGAGGCGATCGAGGCCTCCCTCGCGCTCGGCGGGCTCGGCCGGGCGCGCGACACCGTCGACTGCGACGTCGAGGCCCCGCGACCTGGCATGCCGCGCTTCCCGTACGAGGCGTGGGCCAAGGAGCGCGTGCGCACCTTCGTGGTGGCGGGCGCGCGCGAGTGCCTCACCGACACGCTGGCCGAGCTCAAGCTCGCGTCGCGCGGCGCCGCCGGCCCGCGGCCGCTCGTCGGCGTGGTCCTCGACACCGAGCCACCCTCCGAGCCGTCCACCGTCGCGCGCGTGTTCGCTGTGAGCGCGGGCATCTTGCCGCTCCAGCGAGACCGCCGCGCGGCCCTGGGCGACCCCGAGGTCGCTGCATACTACAAGGAGTTCGGGCAGGTGCCCGGGTGGTGGGCCGCGCTCGGCCGCGACGCGGGCATCCTCGCGCGGCAGGCCGTCAGCGCGCTGCCCTCGAACACCACCGCCGACCCCAAGGCGGTCGCGCAGCGCCACGCGATCGTCGCCGCCGCGCTCGGCCGCGCGCAAGCGCCCTTGTGGACCACCGAGGCGAGTGGCTTCGCGGGGCAGCGCGTGCTCGCCCGCTCGCTCAGGGTGGTGGAGCTCAAGTAGGCGGCGGGGGCGGGGCTTCGGCGACCGCGGAGGTCTGGCGCCTCTTCACCAAGGCGTCCGGGAAGAGCCGAGAGCGACTGGCCTTTACGAGCGCGCTCCCGAGAGACGTGTGGATTCAGGTGACGCGGGGCGACGCCTCGAACGTGGCCTATGTCTTCGTCGCGAACAAGGGGCTCGCGACGGCCGAGCTCGACATCGATCTGGCCGCGCTCGGCCTGCCCGAAGGCAGCCTCGTCACGACCGAGGAGGTGAGCGGCGCGCACCGGGGCGCGATCGCGCACACCTCGACGCTGAGCCGCGGCCGGGTGGCGCTGGCCCGCATGCCGCCCGAGTCGGTGTGGCTCGTGTCGGTGCACGGCGGCGCCGCGCTCCCGACGGTGGTGCCCGCCGCGGGGGACGCGACCCTCGCAGACGGCGCGGGCAGCGCGACGCCCAGCGGCGCGGGCCCGCTCCTCGTGCGCGCCGACGGCACGAGCGACGGGCGGCGAGCCGCGATCCTCCGGTTTCCCCTGCCCGCGGGCGTCGCCGGGTCGAGGCGCGTGCTGCTCGCGCTGCAGGCGGGGGCTTCCGCGCCGGGCGCCACGGTGTTCTCGCACCTCTACGGGCTCGAGGACGACACGTGGACCGAGACGACGGCGACGTGGGCGGGGCTCCCGTCGGCCCTCAAGCAGGGCGTCGCCGCAGGCAACCAGATCGCGAGCAACGTCGTCGCGGGCCAGGGCGCGACGACCCGTATCCTCGGGCAGCTGCTCGTGAACTCGGAGGCGCCCACCGAGAAGCTCTTCGACGTCACCGACTTCGTGCGCGCCCAGACGGACGGGACGGCCTCGTTCCTCGTGGTGCAGGACCACAGGTGGGACACGCGCTTGCCCGACAGGACCCCAGGGGACACGCAGCGCGCCGGCGTGGTGATCCTCTCGCGCGAGAGCGCCATGGGCCCCACTCTCCGAATCTACGGTCCCTGAGGCTTCGACACCCCTCAGGCCTTCGCGCGCGAGCGCCGCCGGGTGCGCCAGGCCACGAGCGCGACGAAGGGCCACGCGAGCGCCCCGGACGAGCCGCCGGACGAGCCGACGTCGCACCCTCCGCACCCCTGCTTCTTCGGCGCGTTGGGGTCCGCCGAGGGGGCGGCCGCGTCCGCGCCGGGGCTGCCCGCGTCGACGACGGGGACCGGTGTGGGCCCCGGGGCGCTCGACCCGCTTGGCCCTACGCCCGACACGAGCGCCCCCGCCGCCACGACCCCGAGCTCCGGCGCGTCGCTGCGGAGGAAAGATGCAAGCTGCATGTTTCTGGGCGCGAACGCGAGCCCTTGCGCCGGCTTCGGGCGCGTGTCGCCTTCGATCCCCGCGGGCGGGCCTCCCCAGCGGCCGCGCACGGGGCTCTCGCAGGCGATGGGGCCCGTCCAGGGGTGGCGGACGGCGTAGCGAGCCTGGAAGTTGTTCGCGTAGTCGCTCGGGCGAGAGCGCTCCTCGAGCTTGCCGTTGGTCCCCATGAACTCGCGTCCACCCATGATGGCGGGCGCCGCGCGGAACACGAGATCTTCGCCGAGCGACTCCTTCGTGTACCGCGCGTGGAGGCGCGTGATCACGAAGCCG
>DAORJJ010000044.1:0-22243 GCA_035439005.1 Polyangiaceae bacterium
CGAAGAGGCCGGGCACGTCGTCGACCGTCACGTTGCCGTACGCGACCCGGCCCGCGGGCGTCTCGACCTCGACCAGCGGCTCGCGCCAGAACATGCCGCGCGACCCGTTGCGCACGAGCGTGAGCGGCACCCCGGCGGCGGCGGCGCGCGCGGCGATGGCGGCGGCGACCTCCTCCGCGCCCACCGAGACCGCGGCGGAGTCGCGCGGCACGTACACCCGAGCGACGCGCCTCACGGGGCGCGCTCCGGCGCCGCGGGGGCGCAGAGCTCCGCGAGCAGGGCGTCGAGGCGCGCGGCGGTGAGCCTCCCGACCGGGCGACCGTCGACCATCGCGGCCGGGGAGAGCGCGCAGTTGCCGAGGCAATAGACGGCCTCGAGGGTCACGGCGCCGTCGCGCGAGGTCTCGCGGTAGTCGACCCCGAGCCGGCGCTTCGCGCGCGCTTCGAGCGCCTCGCTGCCCATGGCCTGGCACGCCTCGGCCCGGCACAGCTTCAGCACGTGCCGGCCCGGCGGGGCGGCGCGGAAGTCGTGGTAGAAGGTGATGACGCCGTGCACCTCCGCGGTCGACCGGTTGAGCGCGCGCGCCAGGCGCGGGGTCGTCTCCGGCGGCAAGTAGCCCAGCCTGTCGTGGATGGCGTGGAGCATGGGCAGCAGCAGGTCGGCGCGCGGCGTGAGCCCGTCGGGCCCGAAGGCGGCGAGGACCTCGCCGATCACGTCGGGCCCGGGCTCGTGCGAGCGGGGCTCGCCGGGAGGAGGATGGGTCACGGACACTCCTTTCGCGACCGCGCGGCGTCGCGACGGCGCGCGTCACGGGGTCACGAGGTCACCTGTTCCCCCCCATGGTACCGCCGCTGCGGCGCGCGAGGGAAGCGTCGCGGCCCGCGGGACGCTCCGCGACGTCCTTCGCTCCGAGTGGCGATCCTTTATACTTGCACCCCCATGGCCCAATCCGACGCGAGCGTCGCCCCAAGTTCGTGTGCATGCTTTTACGCGCTCGAGCTGCTCGCGAGCTTTCCAGATGGGCCTTTCAGGGTCGTCCCCGAGAGCTTCGCGGGCCCTGGCGGCTATGGCATCGAGCGCGGTGTGTTCCTGCGCCCCATGGATTGGTGCCCGTCGTGCGGAGGGAGGCTTCGACGATTTCCGCGGGAGATCGAGGCGGCGTTTGGTCGCTACTGGGAGGCGATCACCGGCGCATACGGGCCGCTGTTGGTGGGGCGAAAGACGCGAGAGGACGCGCTGCGAGCCGCGCAAGCGTGCGGCGCGATCGTCGTGCGCGATGACGACCTCTCGGTCTCGCTCGAAGACTCGGCGGCGTCGCTTGCGCTCGATATCGCGTGGGATCCCGATCACGACTGTTGGTATGGCTCGGCGCGGTTCAAGCCCAACGACGGCGGGTGATGGCCGAGGAGCACGACGTTCTGCAGCGACGCGTTCCAGTCGGCCACGTGAAAGAGCGCCTTCACGGGGTCCTCGACGCGGAGCTCGAGCCACAGGTCGACGATGACCGTGGTGCCGCGCGCGTCGTTGACGTGCACGTCCTGGAAATGGCGGAAGTCGCGCTTCAGGGAGACGACGTGGACCTCCACCCAAGGGAAGAGCCGCTCGGGCAGCCAGTGGAGGCCCGGGCGGTCGAGCTTCGCGGCGAGCTTGCCGAAGCGCGTCACCACCGCCGCCTCCCCGTCCTCCACCCACACCGTGAGCCGCTTGAACAGGACGCCGAGGAGCGGCAGGCACGCGAGCCCCACGACGAACCCCACCACCATGGCCATCTTGTCGCTCACGAGCCCGACTCCTTGAGGTAGACCATGCGGGACTCGGAGAGGACCTCGGCCCGTCGCCGGGCCACATAGGGCGCGAGGGTGCCGGCGGCGGAGAGCTCGGCCAGGTACTCGCCGAGCTTGCGGATCTCGGTCTCGATCGCCGCCGCCCGCGCGCTGGCGATCGCCACGCCGCGCTCGGCCGCGAGGATGCGCTGCTGGCTCTCGCCTTCCGCGCGGAAGTAGCGCGCCTCGGCGTCGCTGTGGGCCTGGATGACCGCGTTGAGCGCGTCGGCGAGCTCGTCGGGGGGCAGGATGTCGGTGAGGTCGACCGCGTTGAACCGCACGCCGTAGCGGTTGCCGATCTGCGTTCGGCAGAAGTCCGCGATGCGGCTGTTGAGCAGGCCGCGCTCGCGGCGGATGAGCGCGTACGAGCCCGAGTGCGCGCCGAAGTCGAACGCCGCGCCGGAGGGCGCGAGCGCCACGGCCGAGTCGGCGCCGGCGCGAAAGTTCGCGATTTCATTGCGCAATAGGCAGGTGAAGAGCCCCGTGATGTGGTCACTCGGGTTCTTCATCCCGAAGAGGTACCCCTCGAGCTCGGCCTCCTCCGGCACGTAGCGGAGCATCGAGTCGAGGCGCAGCACCGTGCCGTCCTCGGTCATGGCGGAGCTGCCGCCCTCTTGGCCGGAGAGGTCGAGGTTCTGCTCCATGATCGGCACCGTGACCACGTGCTCCCACGGGCGCTTCGCGTGCAGTCCCGGGCCCACGGTCACGAGGTGCTTGCCGTCGGCCTTCTTCCGCGCGGCGCCAAACTCGGTGACCACCGCGAGGTGGCCCTCCTTCACGCGAAACCAGGAGTGGTAGAGCAGGTAGGCCAAATAGAGCCCGAGCCCCGCGGCGAAGCCGATCATCATCAGAAGCGATCCTTGTCGGTGTGAGGGGCCCAGTCAGGGTCCCAGCTGGCGATAGGGCGCACGTCGCGGCCGCGCTCGTGCGCGAGGTGGCCGTCGTCGGCGATCTGGTAGGCGACGGCGAGCCCGCGGTTCACGTCGACCACGTCTTCGTTGAACTCGCCGTGCAAGTGGGTGACGTGCGGGAGGGCCGCCACGGCGTCGGCGGTGTCGACGATGCGGCCGTGCGGCACGTGGCGGCCGTCGGGGATCTCGACGCCGACCACGACCGCCCCGATGCCGATGAAGCAGCGCGCCCCCACCACCGAGTCGTGCACGACGGCCTTGAAGCCGACGAACGAGTCGTCGCCGATGTAGCAGGGGCCGTGGACGATGGCGCCGTGCGCGATCGACACGTTCTTCCCGACGTAGATCGCCCACTCCTCCTCGCCCACGACGACCCGCTTCTCCTTCAGGGCGTGCAGGATCGAGCCGTCCTGGATGTTCGTGTTGGCGCCGATGAAGAAGGGCGAGCCCTCGTCGGCCCGCACGCTGCTGCCGGCGGCCACGTGCACGTGCTCGCCCATGACCACTCGCCCGATGACGGTGGCCGCGGGGTGCACGTACGACGAGCGCGCGCGGAGGCTGCCCTCGCGGATGTTGGTGAGCCAGGCGTGGTGCTTCGGCGTGGGCTCCGCGGCCGCGTGCTTGCGCGCCTCGCCGTGCTCGGCCTTCTTCAGCGTGGCCCGCACGCCGCGCGCCTTCTCGCGGGCGAGCTGCTCGTCCTCGGCGCGCTCGTGCCTGTGGAGGTACACGTTCAGCGCGTGGAGGGCGAGGCCCGCCACCATGCCGGACATGAGGTGCCCCGTCACGGTGCCGAGCGCCGTCACCGCGAAGGCGACGGCCTCGACGCGCTCGGTGCGCGCGAGCTCGAGGAACGTGCTCACCTCGATGAGCCGGTAGCCCACGATGCACAGCAGCCCCGCCAGCGCCGCGACGGGCACGACGGCGATGTACTTGCCCAGGTAGAGCACTGACAGGAGCAGCAGCACCGCGTGGACGAGGCTCGCGAGGCGCGTGCGCCCGCCGCTCTGTACGTTCACGCCGGAGCGCGCGATGACCCCCGTGACGGGCATGCCGGAGAAGAAGCCGACCGCGACGTTCGCGAGCCCCTGTCCGAACAGCTCGAGGCTCGGGTTGTGGGGCTTCTGGTCCGGGGTCATGCGGTCGAGGGCCCGCGCCGACAGCAGCGACTCGACGGCGGCGAGCACCGCGAGCGGCGCGGTCTTCACGATGAGATCGAACCAGGCCTCGTCGGCGATCTGAGGCACGCTGAAGGGCGGCAGCTCCTTCGGGATGTCGCCGACGCGCTCCACGTCCCAGTGGAGGTACTTCGAGACGAACGTGATGAGCGCGATGCCGATGACCGCCGCGGGGATGCGCTTCCATTTGGCGAGCGTGACCACGAGGAACGCGACGAAGAGCCCGCACACGAGCGAGTACATCGACACGTGGTGCAGCCACTTGGGCTGGTGCATCATCAGCGCGACGTCGGCGAGCTGGTAGATGGGCTTTCCGGTGGCGTTGCCCGAGGCGTCGAGGGCCTCGGGGAAGCCGAGGAACTCGGGGAACTGGTTGTCGAGCAGCTTGATGCCGACGCCCGTGGTGAAGCCCGCGAGCACCGACTCGGGCACGCGCGCCACGAGCTTCCCCGCGCCCGTGAAGGCGAGGACGACCTGGAACAGCCCGATGAGGAGCGCGGCCAGCGCGACGCCCGCAGGCCCGAGCGTGCTGTTGAGGTCGAGCACCATGAAGCTCAGCGCGGCCGCGGGGCCCGTGACGAGCAGCGGCGAGCCGCCGGAGATGGCGGCGATGCCTCCCCCGAGCGCCCCGGCGATGAGGCCGGCCACGGGCGGCAGGCGGCACGCCACCGCGAGGCCGACGTTCAGCGGGAGCGCGACCGCGGCGACGGTGACGCCCGCGATGAGGTCGGCGGACGGCTTGCCCTTGAAGACGTCCGCCCACTTCTCCTTCCAGCTCAGCAGCATGCCCATCGCGTTCGTCGGGGGACGCGGCGGTGCTGGAGGCGCTGTGACTCGGGGCATGGCGGCACGGTACCCAAGCTGATCCTTGGTGTCACCCCTGGTCGATCCGATGCGCGCCGCGCGGGCGCGCGCGGCCGGCCGCGGCTATGTCCACGGGCGGTGGCCCGACGCGGGACCGACCTTCCCGTCGGTCACGCTGCCGCCACGCCGCAGCGCGTGGGGGACCCGTGCGGCATCCCGTACTCGGCGTACTCGCAGGTCTTCCCCAAGGCCACGCCCGATCGCACGATCCCGGGGCGCGAGGGGCGCAACGCGGAGCTCCCGTACGGCTACACGGCGTTCACCACGCGCGAGGGCGTGGAGCTCGTCGGCTCGAACTGCCTCACCTGCCACGCCGGCCGCATCGCCGGCCAGCTCCGCGCGATCTGCGCGTCTACGCGCGGACGGCGACGTCCCCTCATCGCCCGTTGTGCGGGGTGGCATGATTCGCCTACCCTTACGGTTGAGCTTGGGAGGGAAAGCATGCGCAGCATCGCGACCGTCATCGCCGTGACCACAGTGGCCCTCGTCGCGTGCAGTCGCGCGCCAGCGGCAGGCGCTGGGCCGGAGGCGTCCGCGTCGTCCGCGGCGCCCGAGAACGGCGATAAGGCGTCCCCGGCCGGCTCGGGGGCCACCGTCGCGCCGAGCCCGGGAGCGAAGGGCGGCGAGGCGCTCGCCGTCGCCGGCGGCGTGAGCCCCGAGTCGTGCAAGGCCGCCTGCGAGCACCGCAAAGAGTGCGGCGTCACGACCGACGTCCCGGGGTGTCTGCGTGACTGCACGTCCGTCTCCTTTCTCTTCACGGACGACGAGCTGCGGTCCTACGCGAAGACCGACTGCAAAGGGGTGAAGGCAGGTGACCCGCTGTTTCAGACGACGGTCGGCTGCCGCGCGGCGTGCGATCACCGCGCGAGCTGCATCCCGGCTGCGTCCGATACGCAGCGGTGCGTCGCCAACTGCTCGCAGCTCGGCTACACCCGGGCGAACCTCGACAAGTACGCGCAGTCGGGCTGCGACGAGGTGAACAAAGTCGAGCCCGAGTTCGAGAAGGCCGCGGCGTGCCTCACGACCTGCAAGCACGTCGTCGAGTGCAAGGTCCCGGGCGAGGTGGGCGAGTGCGTCGGCGAGTGCATGGGCAATCTGGGCCGAAAGGTCTACACGCTCGAGACCGTGCGAAAGTACGCGGACGCGTCCTGCGACGTGGTGAAAAAGGATATCCGCATCAAAGCGCCCAAGGTGGCCGCGAGCGGCGGTGGCGGTGGCGGTGGCGGTGGCGGTGGCGGGTCGGGGTGCTCGTCGAATGGCGTGAACGACTGCGGCTCGTTCCGTGTGTGCTGCAACACGCGGGCGGGGCGAATGACCGCGGTCGGTGAGCGCGGGATGTGTCTCTCCCACGCGGTCTGCATCATCACCGGGCAGTAGTCGCTCGGCGTCCGGACGCGGGGCGCCTCTCGATGGAACGTAGGCAATGCGCGGGGCGAGCGGGGCAGCCCTCGAGGGGAGCGGCGCTCACACCGGCCGCGCGCTCGAACCCTGTCGGACTTACCTCAGCCGTGGCTTGCGCCGCGATCGGACTCCAGTATAGTGCGCTCACGCCAATGAAGACCTCGTTCACGCCCATCCGCCAGACACTGAAGAAGCTCCCCGCGCTCACTCTCGGCTTGCTAGGGCTCTTGGGGGTGATGGCGTGCAGCTCGACCAGCGCGACGCCGGGGACGTCGGCGCCATCGAGCGCGGCGCCGGTGCGCATCGACGCGGCCACATGCAAGGACGTCTGCGCGAAGATCGCGGTCGCGCGATGTTCGAAGGAAGATCCCAACACGTGCGAGGCCGGCTGCGCCAAGGTCGCGTCGATCATCCCCTCGGCGTGCAACTCCGACGGCAACGCGTATGTCCAGTGCGCGAGCAAGGCCGCGACCTGGGCCTGTGACGCCGAGGGCCTCGCGAACCCCGTAGGGTGCGACGCCGAGGGCAGCGCGCTGGTGACATGCATCAAGAACAACGCCGAGCCGGCGACCTCGGCGGGGGGAATCAGCGGCGGCGGCGACTGCAAGAAGGGAACGGCCGCCTACTGTCGAACCGGCTGCCCCGGTCAGTCGATTGGCGATATCAACAAGTGCAGCTCGTCCACCGACTGCAGCGACTTCGTCTCCCAAGGCTGCGGCTACTGCATGAGCGACGGCTACTGCGGTCATCCGTAGACGGAGGTCGGGCGGAGGGACGGCGGGGGCGACGGGTCCCGGCGAAGCACCAACGTGACTTGACCTTCGTCACGGCACGTGGCCAATCCTCCCTGAGCGCGCGATTGGCCCTCGACGCCCACCTGCGAGGCTGCTTCAATTCGGCACCATGCGCATGCGTCGAATTTTGGGGGCAGTCTCCGTGGCGGTCGGCTTGGGGGCGTCGACGATGGCCGCGTGCGTCGGCGACGACCCGGCGAAGACCTCGCCCGGCACCGAGGCCGGCGCCGATGCCCCGACCGTCGCGGTCGACGGCGCCCTGCCCGACGCGGCCCTGCCCGACGCGAGCGGCGACGCCGGCGAAGACCCGCGCAACTGCGGCGCGCCCGGCCACGACTGCCAGGGAGGCGCGTGCGTCGCGGGGAAGTGCCAGGCGGTCGTGATCGCCGCCACGCAGAAGCGCCCCGTCCAGGTCGTGGTCGACGGCGACACTCTGTACTGGGTCAACGCGGGCAGTCTCGACACGGCGGGCACCGCCTGCGATCCGGTGCGATCGGACGGCAGCATCATGCGGTCGAGCCTCGACGGCAGCGCGAGCACGCCCATCGCGGACGGGCTGCCTTGTCCCGGGGCCCTCGCCGTGGGGCCCGACGGGGTCTACTTCTCGACCGCCGCTGCCCCCGGTCAGGGCGCTATCTGGCGCGTGCCCAAGACCGGTGCGCCGGGGGCGCGTGTCGCGGTCTACACGGGCCTCGGTCTCGTCTACTCTCTGCTCTTCGACGGGCCGACGCTCTACTGGAGCGAAGACGCCCAGAACGGCCGCATCATGAGGGGCCTCGCCGACGGCGGGGCGCCGGCCGTGTTTGCCTACGACCAGGTCAACATGCCCCGATCGCTCCGCGCGGAGGGCTCGAGTCTCTATTGGCTCACTGGCTACCACAACGTCGGTGGCAACGCGCTCGGGCAGCTGCGCGGCGCGCCCCAGGCGTCCCCCGCCGGTGGCTTCGACGGTGGCACGACGAGCTTGGTGGCGCCCCTGCGGTACCTCACCGCCATGACGACCAACTCGACCCGGGCGTTCTTCTCGTTCGGAGGCGACGGCGAGTCAGGCAAGATCGACACGTACACCTTCGGCAGCGGCGCCCGCTCGACCCTGCTCGAGGGTACGAGCGCGGAGCTCATTCGCGGCCTCGCCGTCGACGCGACTCACGTGTACGTCGTCGGACGCTACCAGTCCGTCACTCGCGTGGACCTCGCGACCGGCAAGAGCGAGCGCTTCGCGCAGGTGCCCGAGTTCTGCACGGGGATCGCGGTCGACGCGACCTCGGTCTACGTGACGTCGACCGAGTCCGGCAAGGTTCGCCGAGTGCGCAAGCCACCGCAGTGAGCGCTTCGCTGACTCCGCTCGCCCTGGCGCTCACGCGCCGCGGCGAGCCTCGCCCGGCGCCTCCTCGCTGCCGGGTAGCGACACGGTGAACACTGTCCGGCCGGGGCGGCTCTCGACGGAGAGGGTGCCCTGGTGCCTTTCGACGATCTCGCGCGAGATCGACAGCCCGAGCCCGCTGCCCTCGCCCTGTGCCTTGGTGGTGTAGAACGGCTCGAAGATCCGCTCCTGGACGGCCTCGGGGATGCCCGGCCCCGAGTCGATGACCTGCACCAGCACGCGGTCGGCCTCCCTCAGGACCTTGAGCTCCAGCCGTCCCTTGTATTGAATGGCCTGAAGGGCGTTGTGGACGAGGTTCGTCCAGACCTGGTTTAGCTCCTCGTGGTGGCCACGCACCAAGCCTCGATCGGCAAAATCACGGACGAGGTCGACGCCGTTCTTGATCTGGTTCTGATAGAGCGTCAGCACGGTCTCGAGGTTGTCGGCCAGCGCCGCCTTCGTGGCGTCGCCCCCGACCGAGCCGGGGTGCGCGTAGCTCTTGAGCGCGAACACGATCTTCGCGGCGCGGTCGGCGGCCGTGCGGATCGTGCCGTTGTTGCGCCGCAGCGAGGCCAGGTCCGCCGCGCTCCTGAGGAGGGACTCCGCGCGCGCCGAGCGCAAGAGCGGCAGGTGGGGCTCCACGTCACCCGCGAGCCCCATCGACACGAGCGCGCGGGCGACTTGGCGTGCATCCGACACGACCAGCGCCTCGAGCTGGGTCTGCAGCGTGAGGCGGAGCGCCCGCTCCTCGCGCGACGTCAGCGCGGCCTGGCCCGTCTCGCTTCGCTTCAGGAGCTCTCTCAGCCCGTGGACCTCCTCTGCGGTGGCGGTCGAGATCACCCTGGGCAGGTCGTCGAGGGTGCGTTCGAGCGCGGTCGCGCTGTTGCCTACCGACGCGACGATCGCGCCGAGGGGCGTGTTCAGCTCGTGGGCGACCCCGGCGACCAGCTGGCCCAGGGCCGCCATTTTCTCGCCGTGAACGAGCGCGTCCCGAGACCGGGCGATCTGGTCGTTCTTCTGCTTGAGCTCGTCGTTCGCGAGGTCCCGGAGGTGGAGAAAATAGATCGTCAGGCCGAAGACGGTCGCCGAGACCGTGGCGATGTTGATCGCGAAGGAGAACGGCCCGAGGCCGTCCTTGCCGAAGTTCCCCGGCGGAGTGAGGCGCGAGTCGATGGCTCCCGAGAAGACCGTCAGAGCGAGGAACACGACGAGCCAGCCGATCGAGGCCCGCTTGCTCTCGAACGACAGCGAGCAGACGAGCGACAGCATGCTCCAGATCATCATGGCCCCGCTCGCCTGGAAGCCGCCCATGCTCCACTGGAAAAGGAACGGGAGCAGGAGGCTTATCAGCACCTGAATCGTCCTCGCCACGGCGAAGTTCTTCGTGCGCCATAGGGCGAGGAAGTTGATGACCGTGATCAAGGTGTAGCCGTACGGGATCGCGCCAGCGCCGTAGAGCTTCGCGAGGAAGCACAGCGTCCCCCACACGAGGCCGCCGAAGCTCATGCTCGCGCCGGTGATGAGGAGGAATCGATGCCGCTGGCGCTCGTCGTCGCCGTCGGTCGGTCGATCCGCGAGCGCGCCCATGCCACGGACCACGTTCCAGAGCGTGGACATCAGCGCCCTCCCGAGGTCGCGGTCGACCGACGGATCGCGTCGTGGAGCTCCTCGGAGCGCCACGGCTTGAACAAGATCTCGTGCGCCGCGGCCTCCGCCCTCGCGCGCTCGAGCGCCGCGGGGTCCGCCTGCCCGGTGAGCATGACGCGCCCGATGTGCGGGTACGTGGTGCGCACCTGGGCGAGGAACTCATCGCCTCGCTGGCCGGGCATCAGCCAGTCGGACACGACCACCATGACCGGGATGTTCTCGTCGGCGAGCTCTTGGAGCAGCTCCCAGGCCTCCTCGGCGCTCTCGGCTGTCTCGCACTCGACGTCCCGAGGGTACAGACGCCGGAGCTGCTCGCTCAGGCTGTCGAGCACGGTCTTCTCGTCGTCGACGAGCACGATCACGCTTCGAGTCATGGGGTTCCCTTTGGACCGTGTCGGTTGTCAGTGGCCAGCCCGCTGAGGCGAGAGGTGAACGGCTGGCGCTTCGACGTCACGTGGCCGCCGCGGCCGCCTCGGCGATCGCCGAGCGCAGCTGCTCGTGCATCCACGGCTTGAAGAGGATCTTGTGGACTACGCCCGCCGCCCTCGCGCGCGCGAGCGCCGCCGGGTCTGCCTGGCCGGTCAACATGATGCGCCCGATCTGGGGGTACGCGGAGCGGACCTCGCGCAGGAACTCGTCGCCGCGCTGACCAGGCATGAGCCAGTCGGACACGACCACCAGGACCGCCACCTGATCGTCGGCGAGCTCTCGGAGCAGCTCCCAGGCCTCCTCGGCGCTCTCGGCCACCTCGCACTCGATCTCGCCCTCTGGATAGAGGCGCCGGAGCTGCTCGCTCAGGCTGTCGAGCACGGTCTTCTCGTCGTCGACGAGGAGGATCACGGTTCGTGTCATGGCGTTCTCCAGGCTCGCTAGTGTTCATGAGTGACGTCGCGTACCAATTCGGGGGCAGCCCCCTGGGCCGAGGTCTCCCCCAGGCGTCCGAGGTGCCACGCGAAGGCAGGATCATGGGGGTCCCGCCGGGCGAGCTCCTCGAACAGCGCGGTGGCGCCCGCGCCCTCGCCAGCCTGGCAGCGTCTGGGTCGTAGGGGACACGATGCTTCTACACACGCAGGCGCCGTGGCGGCTGGCGGCCTCCTCGAGGTGACCGTCTCCTGCCCGGCCGCGTGGCGACCACGATCACCTCGCCGGAGCCGGGTCGACCGCTCCACCGCGAGCGGCGCGCGCAGCCACGGCACGCGCCTGGTGACGCCCGAGAGGCTCTCGACGGCAACCTCAACCCTGCTCGTGCTTCGCATCGTCGCGCTCATCGGGTGTGCTCCTCGTCGTGCGCGGCGCGGGCTAGGCGGACGTCGCTGACGCATCGCGGGCCCTGCGCTCCGCCGCCGTGCGCTCGAGGATCGCCGCCATTCCTGGGTACTTCTCGAGCAGCCTGTCGAAGTCCGACCTCCGCAGACGGAGCACGGACACTCTCGTCCGCGCGCGCACGCTCGCGCTCCGCGGGTTGCCGGAGAGCAAGGCCATCTCGCCGAAGTAGTCGCGGGCCTTGTAGGTCGCAAACACCCTCCGGCTGCCGTCGCCGCCCTCGTGATAGACCTCGACCTCGCCCGACTGGATGACGAACATCTCGTTGCCGGGCTCCCCCTCGGTCACGATGACCTCGCCCTCGGCGACCTCTACGGCCTGAAACCCCTCCGCCACGGAGACGAGCATGGGCTCCTCGAGCGCGCTGAACAGGGGGATCGACTTTGCCGCCTCACGCGCCCGGTAGAGCGGCAGCGCGATGTACGTGTAGAGCACGCAGGCTACGCAGAAGTCGAAGATCGACTCGAGCCCGGCAAAGACGGCGAGCGTGCCCGCCAGCCAGGGGGCGGCCGCTGGCGCCACGAAGTGCGTGATCGCGGCGCCCATCGCGAAGCACAGGCCGAGCCGAGACGCGAAGACCTTCGGGGCCTTGTCCATGGCCCGTGGAGGGAGCCTCAGCCCGCGCGCGACGAGGCCCGCCAGGTGCGTCATGGGGCTCGTCGGTCCGCTCATCCTCGCGCGGAGCACGAAGTCGAGGGCGATGGGCACGGCCAGCCATGGGGAGCGCGTGAAGACGTAGGCGACTAGCAGACCGGTCGTGATGAGGCCGTTCACCCATGGGGCTCCGAGGGCGAGACGCGCCGTCCGCGAAGAGCCAAACGCTAGACTCTTGGGTCGCCCCAGGGCCTGTCTTTGCGCGCCAAAAGTGCTGTCCCTGCGCGCCAGGCCGCGCTACGTTCAAGCGCCGATGCGCGTCACGAGCTCGGTCCTGCCGCTCCTTGGCTTTGCGGGCGTGGCGGGCGTTCAGGTGGAGGCGTTGCTCGGGGCCGCAAACCTGGACTCGGCGCTCTTTGCAGGGCCGGACATCCACCTGCTCCACTCCCAAGAGCTCCGCCTCTGGGGTGAGGCGGCGCGCATGACGGGGGACGATGACTTCGGCCTCCACCTGGCCGAGTGGGTCGCGCCGCGCTCGGAGGAGCTGTTCGACATCCTCTGCTTCGCGCTTCGAAGCTCCCCCACGCTCGGCGATCACTACCGGAGGGTAGCCCGCTACATGCGCCTGGTTCACCCGGGCGTCCGCGTGTCGCTCGAGGAGGAGGCCACGGTCGCGCGGCTGGTGCACAGCCATCGTCGCGAGCCGGCCCTGCCATCGCGGCAGCCGGTGGAGGCGTTCTTCGCCTTGGCGCTGCTCCTCGGGCGTAAGGCGGTCGGTGAGGAGTTCGCGCCGCGGGAGGTCTGCTTCCAGCACGCGCGGCCTGCGCGGGTGTCCGAGCACGAACGACTCTTCGGCGCGCCGGTGCGCTTCGGCTGCCCGCGTGACGTGCTCGTGCTGGACCCCGCGCACCTCGAGCGCAGGCCGCTCCACGCCGAGCCACGGCTCCTGGCGCTGCTCGACCGCCAGCTCGATGGCCTGCTCGCCAGCCAGCCGGAGGGCGACGGACTGCTCGAGCTCGTGCAGAGCGCGATGAGGGACGAGCTCCCCGATCGCGAGCCGTCGGTCGCTTCCGTCGCGGCGAGGCGCCACATGAGCCCTCGCTCTCTTCAGCGGAGGCTGCGCGAGGAAGGCACGACCTTCGCCGAGCTCCTCGAGGAGCTCCGCCGCGATCTGGCGCTCCGGTACCTGCGAGATCCCCGGATCGGGATCGCCGAGGTGGGCTTTCTGCTGGGCTTCCGCGACGTGACCGCGTTTCACCGCGCCTTTCGGCGATGGATGGGGACCACCCCCGCGAGCTACCGGCGCGCTGCGGGGAGCTCGTGATCGATCGGCAGACGCGCGCGCGGTGAAGTGGTGGCGCCGCCTCCGAGCCCGACCGGTCGCGCCGCCTCGTCGTGCTGCGCTCGTTCGCGCGAGCGCGTGGAGCGCGTGGAGGTGGAGGGGCGCTGGCGTCGGCGACACGCGGTCTCGCGCGCGTGCTAGCTTGCGCGCCGAAGGATGAGCGTCTTCCAACCAACGCGCGACCCACCTCCGCGCGGGGCGCAGGCGGCGCGCGCCGCGCTCACCGAGGTCTTCGCCCTCCGAGAGTTTCGCCCGTGGCAGTGGGACGCGGTCACCGCGCTGCTCGAGGGGCCGGGGCGCGTGCTCGTGGTCGCCCCGACCGGCGGCGGAAAGTCGCTGACCTACCAGCTCCCCGCCGTCGTCCTCCCGGGCACCACCCTCGTGATCTCTCCGCTGGTCGCGCTCATGGAAGACCAGGTGCGCGGGCTCGCGGCCCGCGGGATCGCCGCCACGTTCATCGCGTCGACGCTCGAGGTCGACGAGCGTCGCCGGCGGGAAGAGGGGCTCTCGCGAGGCGACTACAAGCTCGTGTTCGTCGCCCCGGAGCGGCTCGGCTCTGGCGCGTTCCTCGCGAGGCTGGCGCGCGCCGACATCGCGCTCGTCGCGATCGACGAGGCGCACTGCATCGCCCAGTGGGGGCATGACTTTCGCCCCGACTACCTGCGCATCGGCGAGCTGCTCAGGGTGCTCGCACCGCCGCGCGTGCTCGCGTGCACCGCCACCGCGACGCTGGCGGTGCGCCGCGAGATCGTCGCGCGCCTCGGCCTCGACCAGGGGCCGGGCTACGAGGAGATCCTCCGCGGGTTCGCCCGCCCGAACCTCCACCTGACGGCGTGTCCGGTCGACGGCCCGAAGCAGGCGCGGGAGCTCGCCGTCGACGCCCTCACGCGGGCCCTCGGCGCGCGGGGCGCCGCGCCCGCGGGCGGCGCGATCGTCTACGCCGCCACCCGCCGCGCCGCCGAGAGCTGGACCGAGGTGGCCAAGCAGCTCGGCTACCGGTGCGCGACCTACCACGCGGGCCTCGACGGCGACGTGCGCGCGCGGGTCTCGGCGGCGTTCTCGGCGCGCGAGCTCGACGTGGTCGTCGCTACGAACGCCTTCGGCATGGGCATCGATCGCCCGGACATTCGCCTCGTCGTGCACGTCCAGCCGCCGGGCTCGGTGGAGGCCTACTACCAAGAGGTGGGCCGCGCGGGGCGCGACGGGGACGAGGCGCACGGGCTGCTCCTCTGCTCCTCGGCCGACATCGCCGTGCGCCGGCGGCTCGCTGCGCTGGACGCGGGGGGGGCCGAGGCCGACTCGGAGCTCGCCGGGCGGGCGTGGAGCCAGTTCCGTGCAGTCCTCACGTACCTGGACGCGGGCTCGTGCCGTCACGACTTCATCCTCCGCCACTTCGGCGACGAGCGAGAGACCCTCGGAGGCTGCGGGCACTGCGACGTCTGCGAGCGGCTCGACGCCCTCGCCGACCGCGGCCCGAGCGACGGCCCGACCGAGACCGAGGCCTCTCTCGCCGTGCGCAAGGCCCTCTCGGGCGTCGCCCGCGCCAAGCAGCGGGCAGGCCTCACCGCGGTCGCCGCCATGCTCGCCGGCAAGGTCGACGCGCGCGTGCAGCGCTTCGGGTTCGACCGCCTGAGCACCTTCGGCCTGCTGAAGGGCGAGGGCGAGCCCTGGGCGCTCGCGCTGCTCCGCGCCCTCTTGGCTGCAGGATACATCGATCTCACCCCCACCGAGCACCCCGTCCCCCGCATCACGCGCGAGGGGTGGGAGGTGCTGAAGAGCCAGGAGCCTGTGCGCGTGCTCTTGCCCCCGCGCGGCGTCGAGGCGCGGCGAGGGCCCGGCCGCCCACGGGCGCCCCGGGCGGAGATCGCGATCGACGACGGCGACCGCGCGTGCTTCGAACGCCTCCGGGCCGTCCGCGCCGAGCTGGCCCGCGAGCGCCGTGTCCCCGCCTACGTCGTCGCCCCCGACCGCGCGCTCGCCGAGGTGAGCCGCGTGCGGCCACGGTCGCTCGCCGAACTCGGCGCGGTGAGCGGCTTTGGTCCGAGCCGGCTCGAGGCGTACGGCGACGCGGTCCTCCGGGCGGTGGGCGAGCCGGACGCGTGAGCCAAGAGAGTGACAAGAAGGGGACGAACGGCATGACGGCACCCGATCCCGGAGAGAGCGGAATGAGCGCGGACACCATCGTGACCACGGGGGCTCCTCGGCTGCTGGCCGTGCTCGCCGTCGCGCTCGGCGCCGCGGCCTGCGCCCCGTTCCACCTCGAGCGCGCCGCGAGCCCGGGCCTCGCCCCGGGGGAAGCGCGCGCGCCCGACTTCGCGCTGCCCTCGCACACGGGCCGCACCGTCGCCCTCCACGACGCGCTGCGCGCGGGGCCGGTCGTCGTGGTCTTCTATCGAGGACAGTGGTGCCCGTGGTGCAAGGAGCAGCTCGGCGAGCTCGGCCACGAGTACGCGGCGATCACCGCGCGCGGCGCGAGCGTCGTCGCGATCAGCGTCGACCCGCGCGAGGACTCGATCGCGCTCGCCCGCGCGTACGCCCTGCCGTTCGAGCTCCTCGAGGACAAGGGCGGCGCCGTCTCCGCCCGGTACGTCGGCCTCGACGCGGCCGGCTACTCGATGCCCGGGGTGTTCGTCGTCGGCGCCGACGGCGCGATCGTCCTCCGGCACCTCGGCAAGAGCGCCTCCGACCGCGTCCACAGCGGGGCGATCCTCGCGGCGCTCGCGCGCGCACACGGAGCGCGCGAGCCCTCGGACGCGGGGCGCCGCGGCGGCTTCGCGCCCTCGGAGCGCGCGCAGCTCCGCCTCGACGTCGGCGCGGGCACGTCGGCCGACACGGCCGGGAGCGCGCCGTCGGTCATCGCCGGGAGCGTGGGCCTCTCGGCGCTCACGCCGCTCGGCGCCCGCGCGCTGGTCGGGCCAGAGGTGCGCCTCTCCGGCGCGCCCTACGCGGTCGACACGAACCTCGCCGTAAAGGTCCGCGCGCTCTTCCTGGACGGCCTCGACGAGCTCTATGTCACGCCCTCCGGCGGCCTCACCGTGCCGCTCGAGCGCGCCGAGGGCGTCGGCTGGAACGTCGGCGCGAAGCTCGGCGATCAGCTCCTGCTCCGCCCCTCGTGGGGCGTGTACCTGCAGGGGGGCCCCACGTTCGCCCGCACCTACGGCGCGCGCGACACGAGCACGCTGCGGTTCACGATCGACGTGGGGACCACCTGGGCGTTCTGAGGCCGCGGCCGAGGCGGGCGGACTAGGACGCCCGCGCGGCGCGCGACGTGAGCTCGCGGAGGCCGCGTCGGCCGTGGAAGGCGCCGAGCGCGACGAGGCTCGCGCCTCCGAGGAGCGCCATCGCGTGCGCAGCCACGTGCACGTCGCGCCCCGCGACGGCGGCCGCCGACAAGCCAAGCGAGGCGAGCGCGAGCACGAGCACGCCCGTCTCGCGCAGCGGCCGCCGGCCGCGCATGCGCAGCGTGAGGTTGCGGAGGCCCACGAAGACGTACCCCGTGGCGCCGAGCGCCGCGCCCGCGGGCCAGGGCAGGGCGCCGCTCGCCACGAGCGCCACCGCGCCCGCGCCAAAGAGGGCGAGGGTGACGAAGGGCGCGAGCGCGCCGCGCCGACGGCTGACCCGCAGCGCGCCGTGGAGCATCGCCGCGACCGCCCCGAGCGTGACGACGGCCGCCGTCACCGTCCGCACCGTGAGCGCGCTGCCCGGCAGGGGCGAGAGCCCGCCGACCACGTCGGGGCCGAACAGGGCGCAGGCGACCAGCACCGCCGCCAGGAGGAACGTCGCCTCCACTTGGTTGAGCAGCCCGAGCTGAAACACGCCGGTCTCCGCCTGCTCCCAGTACACGGCCGCGGCCGCGCCGGTGACCGACGTGACCATCGCGGTGGTCCACAGCGGGGTGGCGCCGATGGCGAGCGCGCCGAGCAGCGCGATGTAGGCCACGTTGAGGAGATCGAGGCCGTGGTCGAGCAGCTCCCCGAGCGGCGAGGTCTGGCCCGTGGCGCGCGCGTGGGCGCCGTCGGCGTTGTCGCAGAGGTTGTAGACGTGCAGCGTGAGCGCGGGCACGAGGTACACCAGGCTGGGCCCGCCGCGCGTCGCCGGGGCGAACGCGAGCACCGCGCACAGCCCCGCGAGGTTCACGAGGTGACCCCCGTGCGTGATGGTGTTGGGGTGCAGCCGCGCAGGCAGCCGCCGCACCACCGGGTCGACGACGGCGCGTTTGTACCAGGGCAGGAGCAGCGAGCGATCGCGGACGGTGTACTGGACGTCGGGCTCGGCCATGGATCTTCGACACGCGAGGGCGCGCGACCCTTCCGCCGAAGACGCCTATTTTTCCCTGCGAACGTGGCTTCACGCGCGAAGCGGCGCGCGCGTCGCGTCGCTGTCGTCGCTTAGGGCGCCAGGCAGTGGCACGTGGCCGTGCTGCCCGCCGCGCTCTCGCAAGGGCACCCGGCGTTGCACAGCGTCGTGCCGCACGCGCCGCAGGAGAGGCCCGCCGCGCAGCCGGCCGGCGTCGGCGCGCACGCGTACGTGTACGTGACGGTGGTGGGCACGCAGCACCCGCCGCTGCATGTCCGGCCGGTCGGGCAGCCGCCGCCGTCGGGGCACGCCAAGCAGGCCCCGCCGGTGGTGTACGTGCGCGTGCACACGTCGCCAGGGGCGCAGGTCTTGCCGCCGCACTCTTGGCCCGCGTCCGCGCCGCCGTCGTCCGGGCGGCTGCCGTCCACGAGGCCGCCGTCGTCACGGACGCCGGTGTCGGGCGTCGCGGCGTCGCCCGGGGGAGGCGTGGTCGTCGCGGTGGCGTCGGCGGAGGCCCCGGCGTCGGTGGACGACGCCGTCGTGCCGCAGCCGGACGCGAGGGGGACGGCGAGCGCGGAGAGGACAAGCGCGGCGGAGAGGAGCGTACGCACGGTGGACCTCCGAGGGGCGAGCAGTGGCGCTGGGACGATCGGTCCGCGCTCGCCACGGGGGTGCGGCGGGGCGCGTGGCCGACCTCGACTCTATCGCGTCGCGCACCCCCTCGATAGGATCGCTAAGGCCTCGACAGGGCCTAGACGTTGAAGCGGAAGTGCACGACGTCGCCGTCGCGCATCACGTACTCCTTGCCCTCGATCGCGAGCTTGCCGGCGTCGCGGCACTTGGCCTCGCTGCCGAGGCGCACGAGGTCCTCCCACCACATCACCTCGGCCTTGATGAAGCCCTTCTCGAAGTCGGTGTGGATGACCCCGGCGGCCTGCGGCGCGCGCGCGCCCACCTTCGTGGTCCACGCGCGCACCTCGACCTTGCCGGCCGTGAAGAAGGTGAGCAGGTTGAGGAGCTTGTAGCCTGCACGTATCACCGCGTTGAGGCCGGGCTCGGTGAGGCCGGCGGCCTCGAGGAAGGCGGGGCGGTCGGCGGGCTCGAGCTCGGCGATCTGCTCCTCGAGCGCGGCGCACACGGCCACGATCGGCGCGCCCTCGGCGTCGGCGTGGGCCTTCAGCGCCATGTAGTGCTTGTTGCCCTCGAGGTTGGTGAGCGACCCCTCGTCGACGTTGGCCACGTAGAACGCGGGCTTCGCCGTGAGCAGCTGCATGTCGCGGAGCACGGCTGCGGCGTCGTTGTGGTCGGGCAGCGTGAAGGTGCGGGCGGGCTTTCCCTCGTCGAGGTGCTTGGCGAGCGGCTCGCACATGTCCGCCGCGAGCTTCTCGATGGGGTTCTGGCCCTTCAGCATCTTCCGCGCGCGATCGAGGCGCTTCTGCACCGTGTCGAGGTCCTTCAGGCAGAGCTCGGTGGTCACCGTGGCGATGTCGCTCACGGGGTCGACGCGGTTCTCGACGTGCACCACGTTCGCGTCCTCGAAGCAGCGCGCGACCTGCACGATCGCGTCGACCTCCCGGATGTGGGAGAGAAACTGGTTGCCGAGCCCCTCGCCCTTCGAGGCGCCGCGCACGAGGCCGGCGATGTCGACGAAGTTCACCGTGGTGGGGACGAGCTTGTCGGCGTGGATCACCGTGTCGATCGCCGCCATGCGCGGATCGGGCACGACCACCACCCCCACGTTGGGCTCGATCGTGCAGAACGGGTAGTTCGCCGCCTCGGCCTTGGCGGACGAGAGAGAGTTGAAGAGGGTGGACTTCCCGACGTTGGGGAGCCCGACGATGCCGACCGAGAGCGCCATGGCGCCGCGACTATCACGCCGGGGCGCCCGCGCGCAACGCGCGCCCCCCGCCGGCCACGTTTCGCGCGGCCGCGCGCTGGGCACGCGCAATTCCGCGCGCGCGCCTTGATTTTTTTCGACGGGCGCTCGAAAGAAGGTGCGTGGGGAAGGCGAGCCCAGCGCTTCAGCAGTTCCGCGGCCCCGACGGGCGCGTGCACCTCGCGCGGATGTCGGCGTGCGCGCTCCTCGGCGCGTTCGCCGCCGTGCTCGCCGTGCCGCCACGCGCGACCGGACCGGTTGGCGCGCCCACGCCCACGCCCGTGGTGCTCCTCGACCGCAAGCCGCTGCCGCTCGACGGCGACGCCGACCGCACCCTCGAGGCGGCGCGCTCGATCGCGCGCGACTACGTGGCCCTCCCGCTCACAGTGAAGGTCGAGGGCGGGCGCTCCATCACGCGTCCGCGCTCCGATCTCGGCGCGCGCGTCGACCCGGAGCGGCTCCGGGCGGTCGTCGCGCAGCTCCGCGATCCGCGCTCCGCGATGCGCCGCGCCCACCACCAGGTCGCGCGCGACAAGCCGCTCGAGCTCCCGCTCCCGGTCGGGATCGACACGGCGCGCGCCGAGGCCGCGCTCCTCCAAGTGAAAGACGAGCTCGACCACGCCCCGCGGGACGCGCGGCTCGACTTCAAGACGCGCAAAGTGCTGGCGGACGAGCCCGGCCAGCGCGTCGACGTGTACGCCACCCTGGCGCGCCTCGACGCGGCGGTGCTGAAGGGCGAGGCCGAGGTCTCCGCGGTGGTGGAGACCATCCCGGCCACGCGCACCGCGGAGCAGATCCGCGAGGTGCGGTACGACGACGTCCTCGGGTACTTCTTCACGAAATACGCGCGCGACAACGCCCACGAGGCGCGGACGTTCAACCTGCGCATCGCCGCCTCGAAGCTCGACGGCCACGTGCTCATGCCGGGCGAGACCTTCGACTTCAACGAGGTCGTCGGCTCCCGCGACGAGGCGCACGGCTACAAAGTGGCCACGGTCATCTCGCAGGGCGAGCTCGTCGATGGCATGGGCGGCGGCACCTGCCAGGTGTCGGGCACCCTCCACGGCGCGGCGTTCTTCGCGGGGCTCGAGGTCGTGGAGCGCCGCCCGCACACGCGGCCGAGCGGCTACATCAAGATGGGGCTCGACTCGACGGTCGTGTACCCCACCATCACGCTCAAGCTCCGGAACCCGTTCCCATTCGCCGTGGTGCTCCACGAGACGGTCGAGGGCGGCGAGGTGCGCGCCGAGATCCTCGGGCCGCCGCGCACGCGCGACGTGACCTTCTTCCGCAAGATCAGCCAGGCGACGCCCTTCAAAGAGAAGGAGATCCACGACCCGAAGATCCCGAAGGGCGAGCGGGTGCTCACGCAGCGCGGCATCCCCGGGTTCTCGGTCACGCGCTACCGCATCGTGCGCGACGGTCCCTTCGCGGCGCGCGAGAAGTCGATCGACTCCTACCCGCCCACCGTCCAGATCTGGCGCGTCGGGACCGGCGAGCCCGACAAGAGCTTCGAGCCCAAGGACGACGGGCACCCCGAGTACGTCGCCGACGAGCTGCTCACGATCATGCAGGGGCCCAGCGCCCGGCCGGGGAGCTCGGAGCGCGGCGGCGCCACCGTGGAGTCGCGCGTGGCGGGAAAATACGGCTCGTACGGGTGGACCGTCCGCGAGGGATTCACCAAGGAAATCAAGCCTCGCGAGGGCAAAAACCGCGGCGAGCCGAAGGACCCGCAGAACCCCGGCGTCGACTGAGCCCGCGCGGCCGCCTCAGGGCGCGGCCGTCGAGGGTGGCTCGAGCTCCGCTTCCTCGGCGGGACGAAAGGCGGCGCGGACCAGGTCGGAGGTGTGGAGTCGCTCTCCCATGCGCGCCGAGGCCTCGACGAAGCGGGGCTCGGCGTGGAGGGGCGCGAGGGCAGGGCACCGCGTGAGCCAGATCGCGCTGCACGCGCTCGCGCGCGTCATTCCGTCGAGCAGCTGGAGCGCGGTCTCGTGCTCGCCGAGGAGGCAGGCCATCTCGACGAGGCGCTCGCGCATGACCCTGCCGCGGTGGAGGGGGATGGGGCGCTCGGTGCGCGCGCGGAGCTGCGCCAGGACCGACCGCCCTGGAGAGGGGCCGCCGAGGATCATGCGCAGCATGGGGACCACGGGCTCCCACATGGCCCCGACGCGGTGGGACTCGATCGTGCGGAGCGTGCGCGCCGCGAGCTCCGGGCTCCGCCAGAAGAAGCAGAGGCGCTGCGCGAGCGGCACGACGGTGTCGGGCCCGAAACGCTCGCTCGCCTCGTCGAGGAGCGCCATCGTGCGAGCCTCCCCCTCGAAGTAGGCGGCGAAGCGCGCGCGGTCGAGGTACGCCTCGGCGGAGGCCGGCGCGAGGGCGATGGCGGCCTCGACGTGGTGCGAGGCGTCGTCGGGGTGGTTCAGCTCGAACAGCGCGCGCGCGGCCAACACGTGGGCGTCGGCGCAGCGCGGCTCGCGCTCGAGCACCGCGAGCGCCGCGGACGCGGCGAGCGAGTACGCGCCGAGCTCGAGGTGGATCGCCGCGAGCGCGCACTGCGGCCCGTCGTCCTCGGGCGCGAGGGCGTAGGCGCGGAGGGCGAGCTCCTCGGCGCGGTGCAGCGGCTCCTCGGGCATGCCCGTGAAGATGCACCCCTGGAGGAGGGCGCGCGCGTGCAGCGCGAGCACCTCGGGGTGGTCCACGTGGCGGTCGCCCACGTCCTCGAGGAGCGCCGCGGCCTCCCTCGCGGAGTCGATCGAGCACTCGGCCACGGCGGAGCGCGCGCGCACGAGGGCGGCGAGGTCCGCGCCGCCGAGCGGGGCGCGATCCGGTCGGAT
>DAORJJ010000045.1:0-22175 GCA_035439005.1 Polyangiaceae bacterium
CCCCACCAACCCCACCAACCCCACCAACCCCCACCTCCTCCGGACCGCCGAGACGCAAGACCGCGCGCTTTTCGGTGTATGTTCCGCCAGAGCGATGCCCGGGCGAGTCCTCGTCGTCGACGACGACCAAGCGATGTGCGACTACCTCGAGGCCGAGCTCGTCTCGCGCGGCTTCGCGGTGACGACCCGCACGAGCGCCCGCGCCGCGCTCGCCCTCCTCGAGACCGAGGAGCTCGACGTGGTGGTCACCGACCTCAACCTGGGCGGCCTCGACGGCCTCGGCCTCTGCGCCCAGGTGGTCGAGGCTCGCCCGGATCTGGCCGTCATCATCATCACCGCGTTCGGCTCCCTAGAGACGGCCGTCGCCACGATCCGCGCGGGCGCGTTCGATTTCGTCGCGAAGCCGTTCGACATCGAGGAGCTCATCCTCGCCGTGGAGCGCGCGCTCCGCCAGCGCGAGCTCGAGCTCGAGGTGCGTCGCCTCCGCGGCATCATCGCCGAGGGCAAGCGCTTCGACGACATGCTCGGGGCGAGCGAGCCGATGCGCCGGCTCTACGACCTCATCGAGCGCATCTCGGACTCGGACGCGACGGTGCTGATCGCCGGCGAGAGCGGCACCGGCAAGGAGCTCGTCGCCCGCGCGCTCCACCGCCGGGGGCGCCGCGCCGCGGGCCCGTTCGTGGCGATCAACTGCGCGGCGATGCCCGAGTCCCTGCTCGAGAGCGAGCTGTTCGGCCACGCGAAGGGGGCGTTCACCGACGCGAAGTCGGCGACGAAGGGCCTCTTCCTCGAGGCCGACGGGGGCACGCTGTTCCTCGACGAGATCGGCGACCTGCCGCTCACCATGCAGCCCAAGCTCCTGCGCGCCCTCGAGACCCGCAAGGTGCGGCCGGTGGGCGGGGGCGCGGAGGCCGCCTTCGACGTGAACCTCGTGACGGCGACGAACCGCGACCTCGAGGCGGCGGTCGCCGAGGGGCACTTTCGAGAAGATCTGTTCTATCGCGTCAACGTGGTGAAGCTCGAGGTGCCGCCGCTCCGCGCGCGGGCCGGCGACATCCTGCTGCTCGCGCAGCACTTCCTGGAGCGCTTCAGCGCGCGCGCGGGCAAGCGCGTGGTGGGCCTCTCGAGCGCCGTCGCGAAGAAGCTCCTCGCGTACCCGTGGCCGGGCAACGTGCGCGAGCTCCAGAACTGCCTCGAGCGGGCGGTCGCGGTCACGCGCGCGGAGGAGATCGCCGTCGACGATCTGCCCGAGCGGGTGCGCGATCACCGCAGCGCGAACGTGCTCGTGGTGGCCGACGATCCGACCGAGCTCGTGCCGCTCGAGGTGGTCGAGCGCCGCTACGTGCTCCGCGTGCTCGAGGCCGCGGGCGGCAACAAGTCGGTCGCGGCGCGCATCCTGGGGCTCGATCGCAAGACCCTCTACCGCCGCCTCGAGAGCTACGGCGTGGACCGAAAGCCCTAGGCCCGCCCAGGCTTTTTTCGGTTTTCTTTCGAGTACTTACGCGCGGGAGCAGGAGCAGGCGCGGGCGCGCGGCGCGGAGCGGCGCTCGCCGGCGTGAGGAAGCCCTCGGCGTCGAGGGTCACCGCCTCGTCGCGGAGGAGCCGCCCGACGGCCCGCTTGAACGCCTTCTTGCTCAGCCCGAGGTGGTCGCGGAGGTCTTCGGGGCTCGAGCGATCGCTCACGCGGAGGCCGCCTTCGCGCAGCCGCGCGAGCACGTGGGCCGCGTCGCGGCCCTGCTCCTCGTGGGCGAGCCCGCGGAGCGACAGCTCGATCTTTCCGTCGGCGTGGACGTGGCTCACCCGGAAGCTCGCCGCCTCGCCGCGCGAGAGCCCGTGCGGCTCGCTCGCGGGCACGAGGCCCACCTGCCGCTTCTCGACGATGACGAAGAGCCCGAGCCCGGGCTCGTTGCGCCAGGCCTCGCCCGCGACCCACTCTCCCACGTCGTAGGCGCGGCGATCACGCAAGAGCTCGGCGACGCGCATCGTGCCCGCGAGCCGGCCGGTGTCGTCGAGCACGAGGCCCACCGCGTACCTGTGCCCCACGCGCAGCTCCGCGGTCTGCAGGGCGTGCGGCACGAGCAGCTCCTTCGGGAGGCCCCAGTCGACGAACGCGCCGATGCGGGTCACGTCGGTGACCTCGAGGAACGCGACCTGGCCGAGCGCGAGGCGCGGGCGGGCGAGCGTGGCGAGCGGGCGGTCCTCGGAGTCGAGCGTGACGAACACGTCGAGCTCGTCGCCCACCTCCGTGCCCTCGGGCACCTCGGCGCCAGGCAGCAGGATGACCGGCGCCCTCTGCGGATCGGGCGCGTCGCGGCGCAGCCCCAGGAACGCCCCGGGCGGGCCGAAGCGCACCACGGGGAGGGAGGCGACGCGGCCGAGGAGCTCGAGGTGCGGCATGGTGCGCTCTCATTACCCGCCGGACGGGATCTGCACCAGGTCGACCGCGGGCTCAGCTCTCGTACTTGCAGGGCGCCTCGCCCTGCCACGCGCGGAGCTCGGCGCGGGGCGCGCCCGCGTTCGCGGGGTCGAGCTCGATGACGAGGTGCGTCCGCGCGGCGCGGTAGGCCTCGCGCCCGTGCTTGGGGTCGAGCTCTTCCTCCTCGGCCCACGAGCCGAGGTTGATGTAGGTCGCGGTGCCGTCGCGCACCGGCTGCTGCACGGGGATGTGCGTGTGGCCCATCACCACGAAGGCGGCGGGGAGCAGGCGGGCGAGCGCGCCGGCCCGCGCGGCCATCTCCTCGGCGGGGTCGAGCTGCCGCTGCATCGACAGGTAGCGGTGGGCGATCACCCACGCGGCGAGCACGCCGAGCGCGCCGTAGAGCACGCGCCCGTGGAAGACGCCCACCACGGCCACCACCGCGAGCGCGAGGCTCGCGAAGAGGCCGAGCGCCAGGCGGTCGAGGAGCACGCTGCCGAGGATGCCGGGGATCGATCGCGTGACCGGCAGCGCCTGCAGAGCCAGGAGGGCGCGCAGCCTGTCTTTCCCGAGGCGGCTCGCCTCGGCGAGCAGCGCGACGCGGCGCTCGTGCTCGCTCTTCAGGGTGCTCATGGCCTCGTGAAAATGCGCGCGGCGCAGGGCGAAGAGCTCGGCGACGGCGGCGGCGAAGCGCGACACGAGCCCGAAGACCCCGCGCACCCCGAGCCGCAGCCCGAACGCGAAGTAGTCGAACACCCCGAGGTGCTCGTGCCCGTGCTCCTTCATGCCATGGGTCTGCCGGACCACGTAGCGCAGGAGCGTGCTCGAGAAGCCGTGCATCACGCGGCGAGGGTCGAGCGGCGAGAGCGGCGCCATCACGTGCTCGCTCGCGCAGTAGGGGTCGTATTGGTGGCCGTGCTCGATGTAGGCGACGTTCTCCCAGAAGTAGAACCAGGGCTCGAACTCGATGCGCGAGAGGAACGCCGCGCCGTCGAGCGACTCGCCCTGGGCCGCCCGCGCCCGCGCGAGCAGCACGTCGCGGAAGTCGGCCTTGAGCTCGTCCCAGTGGAACTCGACGTCGTGGTTGCCGTGCACCAGGGTGAGGGCGTGGCCGCGGGCGACGAGGCTCGCGAGCGCGTCGAAGACCTCGCCGTGGCGCTGCACGACGCGGCGGAGCTTGCCGCGGGCGTGGTCGGCGGCGCTGCCGAGCCCGTGCCGCCGCTCCTCCTCCGTGAGGGCGGTCGAGAGCGCGTGCTCCGCGTCTTCCTTCACGGTCATGCCGATGAAGTCGATGAAGTCGCCCGCGATGACCACGCGCCACCGGTCGCCGGCGGGCGGCGTCGCCGCGTAGTGCCGCAGCAGCTTGGTGAGGTCGGCGTCGATGCCCTCGGAGCGCCGGGGCGAGGTGCCGTGGTCGTTCAGATCGCTGCCGAGGTGCACGTCGGAGAAGACGAGGAGGCTCTCTCGCGGCGCGCCCGGCGGAGCGGCGCGCGTGGCGGCGGCGGGCCGGACGGTGATGGGCTTTTCGGGCGGGGGAGACACGCTCCTTCATCGTGAGACGCCGCGTCGGTCCGCGCTGTCATGTCGCGGTCATGTCGGGCCCGGCGCGCCGGTTGACGCCCCGGCGGGCCACTCCCATGATGCGCGTCATGCACCCCGCGGTCAGGCCGGCGCGAGGCGCCCCGTGAGCCCCGCGCCTCCGAGCTCGGCCGCGCCGGGCGGACCGGTCGCGCGAGGCGGGCTGGCGCGGTTCGCGGCGCTCTCGATCGCCACGTCGCTCGTGGTCCTCACGCTCAAGGTCGTCGCGTGGCGGCTCACCGGGGCCGTGGGGCTCCTCGCCGACGCGCTCGAGTCGATCGTGAACGTCGTGGCCGCGCTCGCCACGTTCTACGCGCTCCGCGTGGCGGGTCGGCCGGCCGACGAAGACCACGAGTTCGGCCACGGCAAGGCCGAGTACTTCGCCAGCGGCTTCGAGGGGGCGCTCATCGGCGTCGCCGCGCTGGCCATCGTCGCCTCCGCCATCCCGCGGCTCGTCCACCCCACGCCGCCCGAGGCGCACCCCGTGGGGCTCGCGGTCTCGGTCGCGGCGAGCGCGCTCAACTTCGCCGTGGCGCGCGTGCTGCTCGCGGCCGGCAAGCGCCACCGCTCGCCCTCGCTCGAGGCCGACGGCACGCACCTCATGACCGACGTGTGGACCTCCGTCGGGGTGCTCGCGGGACTCGCGGTGGTGTTCGCCTCGGGCGTCGCACGCCTCGATCCCATCCTCGCGATCTTGCTCGCGATTCACATCCTCGGGGAGGGCGTCAAGATCGTGCGCCGGGCGGGCATGGGGCTCCTCGACGGGGCGATGTCGCGCGAGGGGCGCGAGGCGCTCGTGAAGATCCTGGACGGCTTCGCGCCCGAGGGTGTGCAGTGGCACGCGCTGAAGACCCGCGACGCGGGCGTCCACACCTTCGTCTCGGTGCACGTGCTCGTGCCCGGCGCGTGGCCGCTGGCGCGCGCGCACGACGTGGCGCAGCGCATCGAGGACCAGATGCGAGCGGCGCACGATCGGCTGCACGTCACGACGCACCTCGAGCCCCTCGAGGATCCTCGCGCCCACGACGACGCGTGGCCGTGAGCCGCTACCGCTCGTCGCGGCGCACGCGCAGCACGACCACGCGGCCGGTGCGCGTCGACGTGGTGTGCTCGTGGGTGCACCCCGCGAGCTTCATGGCGCGCTTCGCGTCGCGCAGCTCGAGCTCCGCGCGCTGCCCCTTGATGAACACGAGGCGGCCGCCGTCGCGCGCGAACGGCGCGGTCCACGCGAGCAGCGCCGACAGCTTCGCGACCGCGCGGGCGGTCACGGCGTCGAACGCGCCGGCGAGCTCGGTCTCGCGGGCGTCCTCGGCGCGCTCGGCGATGACCGACACGTTGGAGAGCCCGAGCGCCTCGGCCACGTCGGCGAGGAACGCGGCCTTCTTCTGGGTCGCCTCGAGCAGGGTCACCTCCAGGTCGGGGCGCGCGATCGCGAGGGGGATGCCCGGCACGCCGCCGCCCGAGCCCACGTCGAGCACCGACGCGCCCGCGGGCAGCGAGGCGAGCTCCGGCGCGATCGAGAGGCCGTCGAGCGCGTGTTTGGTCCACGCGGCCACCGGATCGGTGACCGCCGTGAGGTTCACGCGCTCGTTCATCGCGAGCAGCCGCGCGAGGTAGTCGCCGAGGAGGGCGAGCTGGGCGGGGTCGAGCGCGACGCCCAGCTCGCGGAGCGCGGGGTCGAGGTCGGGAGGCACCGGCAGCGGCGGCGGGGACGGAAGCTCCAGTGGCTCGCGCGGGCCTGACATGGGGCCTCTCTAGCAGCTCACGCGCCCGGCGTGCGCGGCGGCTCGCGGACGACGTGGCGGACGACGTGGATGAGGTTGTGGAGCACGGCCGCCGTCGCGCCCCACACGAGCTCGCCCTCGACCTCCCAGCCCACCCGCGGGAACACGCCGCGGGCGCGCGCGGAGAAGACCCGGAGCGGCGCGGAGAAGGCGCGCGCGACCTCCACGGGGTCGGGGGAGGGCACGAAGGGCCCGCGGAGCCACGCGACGTAGGGCGTGATGACGTACCCGGTGAACGTGACCACGTCGTCGAGCGGGCCGAGCACGTCGGCCTGCTCGGCGGGGAGCCCGAGCTCCTCCTGCGCCTCCCGGAGCGCCGTCGCCAGCAGCGTGGCGTCGCCCGGATCGCGCCTGCCGCCTGGGAACGAGACCTGCCCGCTGTGTCGGCGCATGGTGTCGGGGCGCTTGGTCAGCCACACGTGCGTGTCCCCGTCGCGCTCGAAGAGGCACGCGAGCGTGGCGCTCTCGGCGCCGGCGGAGCCCACCGGCACCTCGGAGCGCGCGCGGCCGGCGAGCCCGGCGCGGAGCGCCTCGCGGAGAGCAGCCTCGGGGAGCGGTGAGTCGAGCATGGGGAGCGACGCGACGCTGGAGGCGCGACGCCGGGTGAGGTCGTGCGCGGCGCGCCGCAGCAGGAAGCTAAGGACGGAGAGCTTCACCGAGGAGGGGCTTCGAGAGAAAAAAGCGGCGCGCCGGCGGGAGTTGGGGGCTCAGAAGAACGGGTTCTTGTCGCGCTCGTCGGCGAGGGTGGTGGTCGGACCGTGCCCGGTGACCACGCGGGTGTCGCCGTCGAGGGTGAAGAGCTTGTCGCGGATCGACCGCAGGATCGCGCCCGAGTCGCCGCCCCACAGATCGGTGCGGCCGATGCTGCGCTTGAACAGCGTGTCGCCCGTGAAGAGCACGCGCTCGGCGCCGTGCGTGAGGACGAAGCACACGCTGCCCGGCGTGTGCCCCGGGGTGTGCAGCACGCCGAGCTCGCACGCGCCCGAGGTGACGGTGCCGCCGTCGACGAGCGTGCCCTCCATGTGCGTGCTCTCGGGCAGGGCGATGCCGAGCATCGCGGCCTGCACCGGCAGCATGTCGTAGAGCGGGCGGTCCTGCTCGTGGATGAGCGCGGGCGCCTCGTAGGCGCGCACGAGCCCGGGCGTCGCCCCCACGTGATCGATGTGCGTGTGGGTGTGCACGATCGCCGTGGGCACGACGCCGAGGGCGTCGAGGCGCGCGCGGATCTTGGGCAGCTCCCCGCCGGGGTCCACGACGATGGCCGTTTTCTTCTGGAGATCTGCGATGATAGAGCAGTTGCACCCCAGCGGAGCGACCGCGAAATACTCGACGTGCAGGGTCATGCCGCTCGCTCTAGCACTCCGCGGGCGCGGCGTGCCGCGGCGCCGCGACCTGCGCTGCGCGGCCGGCTCGCGCGAAGCGCGTTGCCACGCGCGCCTGCGCTTGCTGTCATGGCGCCATGTCGACGTCCGAGAGCGAGCTCGTCTCGCCGCGCGCGCTGGTCTCGGGCGGGCGCGCCGCGAGGCCCACGCTGGCCGGCCCCTTCGACGTGAAGGAGCGGGAGGTGGCGCCCCTCTCCGAGTCGACGGTGCGCGTCGCCCGCGCGGTGGCCGAGGCGATGTTCGCGAGCGAGGAGGGCCCGCCGCCCGCCGACCGGCTCGACTGGGTCACGACCGAGCTCCGCGGGTTCCTCGGACACTCGCCCGACGCCTCGCGGGTGTTCCGGCTCTGCCTCTTCCTCGTCACCACCCTCGGCCCGCTGCTCTCGCTCCGGATCGGCTTCGCGTCGCGCCCGCTCGAGGAGCGCACGCGCCTGCTCGAGCGCGTCGAGAAGAGCCCGCTGTCGACCGCGCTGCTCGGCCTAAAAGCTGTACTCTGCATGCTCTATTTCGAGCACCCCGACGCCGCGCGCTCCATCGGCGCGCCGGTGGGCGACGAGGGCTGCAAGGTGCAGGCGTGACCCCCGTCGTCAGCGGCCGCGCGCACCCCCGCGGCACACCGCTCGTGCTCGACGCCGACGTGGTGGTGGTGGGCTCCGGCGCCTCGGGCGCGGTCGTGGCGTGCGAGCTCGCCGAGGCGGGGCACCGCGTGGTCGTGCTCGAGGAGGGCCCGTTCGTGCCGGGGCTCGACCACGGCGCCATGCGCGTCAGCGAGTCGCTCCGCCACGTGTGGCGCGGCGCGGGCCTCACGGTGGCGTACGGCCTCGGCGACACGCCACACATCAACATGACCATGGGGCGCGTGGTGGGCGGCTCGTCGGTGATCACCGGCGGCGTGTGCTTCCGCGTGCCGGGCGCCGTGCTCGACGTGTGGCAGAAGCAGCGTGGCCTCACCGAGCTCTCCGAGCGCTCGCTCGAGGCCTGCTACGCGTCGGTCGAGCGCGCGGTGCACGTGGAGACCGTGCCCGAGCACATGCGCTCGCGGTCGACGCAGCTCTTCGCCGAGGGCGCCGCCCGCCGCGGCCTCGAGATCAAGCCCATCCGGCGCAACACCGAGGGCTGCAACGGCTGCGGCCGCTGCAACTTCGGCTGCCCGCACGTCGCCAAGCTGAGTGTAGACCTCACGTATTTGCCGCGCGCGGCGGCGAAGGGCGCGCGCATCTACGCCGACTGCCTGGCCGACCAGGTGCTCATGAAGGGCGAGCGCGCCGTGGGCGTGGCGGGCCACCTCTTGAACGGCAAGGGCGGCGGGCCCGGCGACGCGTTCGTGGTCCACGCGCCGCTGGTCGTGCTGGCGGCGGGCGCCGCGTTCACGCCGCTGCTCCTGCGTCGCTCGGGGATCACCGGGGTGTCGGGCCAGGTGGGCAAGAACGTCACGGTGCACCCGGGCTTCCGCATGATCGCGCGCTTCGACGAGGAGGTGCACGGGTGGGCGGGCTCGATGCAGGCGGCCTACACCGACGCGCTCGAGCACGACCGCATCACGCTGGTGGGGCTCTTCATCCCGCCGGCGATCATGGCGGCCACGATGCCGGGCGTGGGCCCTTCGCTGCTGCGCCGCGCGGGCCAGGTGAAGCACCTCGCGGTGTTCGGCGGCATCATCCACGACGAGGGCGGCGGGCGCGTGTGGCCCGGCCTCGGCCGCGAGCCCATCGTCACGTACCGCATGGCCCGCGAGGACCGCGCGCTCATCCCGCGGGTCATCCGCGAGATGGGCGAGGTCTTCTTCGCGGCGGGCGCCCGCGAGGTGTTCGCGCCCGTGCTCGGCGCGCCCGGCATGAGCGCCGACGCGTTCCGCGCCTTCCCGTTCGAGCGCGTGCACGCCCGCGACATCGAGTGCTCGTCGCAGCACCCGCTCGGCAGCTGCCGCATGGGCAAGACCCGCGAGCACTCGGTGGTCGACCCCTACGGCCAGGTGTGGGACACGCGCGGCCTCTACGTGGCCGACGGCAGCATCGTGCCCACGAGCCTCGGCGTGAACCCGCAGCTCGCCATCATGACCCTGGCCACGAGGGTGGCGTGGAACCTGCGAGACCGGGTGTTGGGAAGCTAGTCGGTGCTCACTTGAATCGAGCCGTGTCCACATCGCCTTCCGACGACTCAGGATCGGCGGAGCTGGGTTCCGACTTGAGCCGCGGTACGTGCACACCATGACCTTCGCTTCGCTCGGGCTCTCCGAGCCGCTGCTCCGCGCCGTCGCCGACCTCGGGTACGAGGCTCCGACCCCGGTGCAGGCCGCCGCCATCCCGGCGATCCTGAGCGGTCGGGACGTGTGGGCTTCGGCGAGGACGGGCTCGGGGAAGACGGCCGCGTTCGCCTTGCCGATCTTGGAGCGGTTCCTCGCGAGCCCGCGCGCCGCGACCGGGACCCGGGACGTCCGCGCGCTCGTCCTCGTGCCCACCCGCGAGCTCGCCGCCCAGATCGCCGAGGCGCTGGCGGAGCTGGCGAGGCACCTCGCCCCGCGCCCGAAGGTGTGTGTCGTGGTGGGTGGGGTCTCGATCGAGCCCCAGCGCATGGCGTTCCGCGGCGGCGCCGACGTGGTCGTCGCAACCCCCGGCCGGCTCCTCGACCTCGTGGAGCAGAACGCCGTTCGTCTCGACGGGGTGAAGCTGCTCGTGCTCGACGAGGCCGATCGTCTGCTGTCGCTCGGCTTCGCGGACGAGCTAGGCCGCGTGCTCGCCCTCCTTGGAGCGCGGCAAAACCTGCTCTTCTCAGCCACGTTCCCGCCCGCCGTGCGGACGCTGGCCGACCGCCTGCTCGTCGATCCCGTCCGCGTCGACGTCGAGGCGGGCACCCCATTGGGCGACGCGCAGGCGCTCATCGTCCAACGCGCCATCGCGGTCGACGTCGGAAAGCGGACGCTGCTCTTGCGCCACCTCCTCGAGACCCACGCGTGGTCCCACGTCTTGGTGTTCGTGGCGAGCCGGCACGGCGCCGAGCACGTGGCGAACAAGCTCGGTCGGGCCCGCATCGCGGCCGCGCCGCTCCACGGCGAGCTCTCCCAAGGCGCTCGCACCCAGGCCCTCGCGGACTTCAAAGAGAAGCGCGTGCAGGTGCTCGTGGCCACGGACCTCGCGGCGCGCGGGCTCGACGTCGCCTCCCTGCCCGCGGTCGTGAGCTACGACCTCCCGCGCTCGGCCGTCGACTACGTGCATCGCATCGGCCGCACCGGCCGCGCAGGCGAGTCTGGAGTGGCCATCTCCTTCTTGACGGCCGACTCCGAGGCCCACTTCCGACTCATCGAGAAGCGGCACCACCTCCGCCTCGAGCGAGAGGTGCTCGCCGGGTTCGAGCCCACCGACGTGGCCACTCCCACGCTCGATCCGCACGGGGGCGTGAAGGGCAGGCGCAAGAGCAAGAAGGACAAGCTCCGCGAGGCCGCCGCGCGCAAGGGGTAACACGGGGCAGCGTGAGGGCCATTCACCCGCCGGGCAGGTGAATACCCACGAGGAGATCCTCCCCACGAGAGAGTCACTCCTCGAAGACCTCGTCCCGCTCGCTCGTGCGCGCGCGATGCATTCTTCCGTAGGTCTCGGCGAAGCAGGCGACGATCTGCGCGAAGGGCAGATCGGCATACGTCCCGCGCTCACGGACGTATTCCATGTGCCTCTGGCCGTCGGCCGAGAAGGTCTGGAGCATGGCGTCGGTCTCGCCGTCGAAGTCGAGCACGGGGACCCGGAAGCGCTCGCACAGGGCCTCGTTGAACGCCGGAGTGGCTTTCACGACTCGCCCGCCCAGGAAGAGCTCGACGTAGCCGTGATACACGAAGAGATCCGTGCCGAGCACGCGGATGAGCTTCGGGCTCGCGAGGTGATTGCGCACGTCGGCGAAGCCGAGCCGCGCGGGGATTCCCATGGCGCGCGCCGCCGCGCACAGGAGGACCGCCTTCGGGACGCACCACGCGCGCTCGCGCGCGAGCAGGGTGCTCGCCTTCTGCTCGCTCGGATCGGGGGTGAACGAGTAGGGATCGTACCGGAGCCGCTCGCGGACCGCGCGGAACAGGGCGCGCGCGCGCTCGGCGTCGGTCGTGGCGCCGGCGCAGGTCGCCCGCGCGAAGGCCACCACGTCGGGGTGGTCGGAGTCGACGAACACGCCGGGGGAGAGCCACGCGGGGTCTTGGTTCGGGGCGAGGCTCATCGTGGGGGAGCGTAGCAGGAGTCGGCCCGCGCCCCTCGCGCCGCGATCCCGCGTACACTCGTCGCGGCGCCCGATGTCCCCCTCCACCGCACCGTTTGCCGTCGGCGACCTCGTCTCCGACAGGTACCGCATCGAGGCGCTCCTCGGCGAGGGGGCGATGGGCGCGGTGTACCGGGTCGAGCACGTGCACATGCGCAAGCGCTACGCGCTCAAGGTGCTGCTGCCCGACGCGAGCGCGAGCGAGGAGATCCGCGCGCGCTTCGAGCGGGAGGCGCTGGCGGCCGCGCACATCGACCACCCGAACGTCGCGGCGGCCACCGACTTCGGCCGCACCGAGCGCGGCGACTTCTTCCTCGTGCTCGAGTACGTCGAGGGGCGGAGCCTGCGGGAGGTCGTCGGGGACGGGCCGCTCGAGGTCGCGCGCGTGGCCCACATCGCCGCGCAGATCGGCCAAGCCCTCGCGAAGGCGCACGGGCTCGGCATCGTCCACCGGGATCTCAAGCCGGAGAACGTGATGCTCGTCACGCGCCCCGGCGAGCCCGAGCTCGTGAAGGTGCTCGACTTCGGGATCGCGAAGGTGCCCGTCGGCGTGGGCTCGGGCGGCGGCGGACAGGCGCTCACGCAAATGGGCGCGATCTTCGGGACACCCGAGTACATGGCGCCCGAGCAGGCCGTGGGCGACGTGGCGGACGCGCGCGCCGATCTGTATTCGCTCGGGATTGTTCTCTATGAGCTGCTCACGGGCGTGCGCCCGTTCGACGCCGAGGAGCTGGGCGTGCTCCTCTCCCAGCACGTCCACGCGCCCGTGCCTCCCATGCGCGAGCGTTCCCCGAGCGTCGGGGTGCCTCCGGCCGTCGAGGCCGTCGTCCGGCGGCTCCTCGAGAAGAGCGCCTCCGACCGCTACGCCACCGCCCGCGAGGCGATCTCCGCCCTGGAGGCGGCCGTGCAAGACGCCGGCGCGGACGGCGCCGCGCGAGCGCTCGCCCCCTCCAGCGCCGAGCTCGCCCCGCCCTCGGCCGTGAACCCCTGGGCGAGCGGTGACGAGTCCGCGGCCACGGTGCTCCCCAGCGCGGGCCTCACGGCGTCGCTCGCCACCGCCGCGCCGCTCGCGGCGACCGCCACGACCGCCGCCACGGGCAGCACCGCGGATCGCGCGTCGCCGTCCGCCGGGCTCCCTCCGGCCCTCGCAGACGCGCTCCGCCGCGCGCGCGCCACGCTCGAGGCGGCGCACGCCAAGCTCCCCGCCGCGCTGTCCGGCGTGCCCCCCGTGGCGCTCGCGGTGGCCGCCGGCGCCGTGGCGCTCACGCTGCTCGTCGCGTTGGTGTTGGTCGTCGGCGTCGCGCTGCGGAGGCCCACGTCCGCGCGTCACGTGAGCACGCCGGGGAGCACGTCGACCCCGACCGCGCGCGCGCCGGAGCGCCTCGACGACGCGCGGCTGCGTGAGGCCACCGCGAAGGGCATCGAGGCGGTCGCGCCGCTCGCCCGCGAGTTCCCACGCGATCCCCGCGTGCCCCGCGCCGAGCTGACGCTCCACCTCGCCGCGCACCGCGGGGCCGAGGCCATGGAGGTGCTCGGGCGCCTGCTCGCGCTCGACCCCGACGCGGCGAAGGGCGCCGAGGCCCGCGCCGCGCTCGACGAGGCGCTGGCCGGCTCGCCGGAGGCCCAGGCCGCGGCCTTCGCGCTGCTCGAGGGGCCGATGGGCGAGGCCGGCGTCGATCGCCTCCTCGAGCGCGCCGCGCAGCCCGGGCCGCTCAAGGCGCGCTGCCTCCAGAGCCTCGCGAAGCCCGAGGTGAGGGCCCACGCGTCGCCGGCCGCGAACGTCGCCCTCGGGCTGCGCGAGGCGAAGTCGTGCGAGGCGCGCCGCGGGCTCCTCGAGGCCGCCCGCGACCACGGCGACGAGCGCAGCCTCGCGCACCTGCGTCCGCTCACCTACACGCGTGGCTGCGGCTTCCTCGGCACCGGCGACTGCTGGCGATGCCTCCGCGGCGACAAGCGGCTCGATGAGGCGATCAAGGCCATCGAGGCCCGCCGCGCCGAGTAGGCGGCTCACGCGGATCGCGCGCCGCTCACCTCGTCACGGGCGCGGCCCGCCAGACCACCTCGGCCTCGGGGTAGCGGTACGCGCCCACGCACGCGCGCGCCCCCTCCTTGGTGACGCCGTTGTAGTCGACGCAGATCGCGCGCTCGCTCGCCCCCACCGCGCGGGTCCCCGCGCTCGCGACGCGCGCGTGGTGCTCGCCGGTCCATCGCCGCAGCTCCGGATGGCCGCTCGGGTGCGGCGGCACGAGGCTCTCGTGGAGCGCCTCGATAGGCGGCATATTCCAATAATGGCCAAAGACCGTGCGCCGATCGCGCGGGACCTCGGTGTACGCAGGCTTCCACCACTCCGTCCGGACCTGATCGCGCGTGACACCGTCGTTGTCGACGAAAGGCACCGGCGCCTTCGATTCATAGCCCTTCAAGAACACCTGAAGGGCGTTCTCCCACTGTCCGGGGAAGGGCGCGGTCGGGAGACCGTCGCGCAGCTTCCCCCCCTCGAACGGCGAGTGGAGACGGACCACGTCCCTCCAGAAGCTCGACCGCAGGTGGCCAGCCACGGGCCGCTGCAGCGCGGGGAGGAGCTGGTCGAAGCAGCCCTGGTGCCACACTGCGTGGGTGACGCGCAGGTCCGGCAGCTCGACCGCGACCGGGAGCGTCTCGAAGAAGTCGAGGATCGCCGCCCAGCCCCCCCGCTCCGCGTCCGCTTCGATCGCGGCGATCGTCTTCCGATTCGAGTGCTTCGGTCCCGTGCGACCGCGGCGCCAGTCGACGAGGTTCAGCTCGTGGTTTCCCAGCAAGCAGAGGTGCTCGCCTCCCTCGCACAGCGAGCGCACGAGCTCGGCCACCTCGAAGCTCGCCGGGCCGCGATCGACCAGATCGCCGACGAAGAGGAGCCGTCGCCCGCTGGGGTGTCTCCACTGGTCGCGCTCGTCGTAGCCGAGCGCCGCGAGCAGCATCTTCAGCGGCGCCAGGTTTCCATGCACGTCGCCGACGATGTCGATCTGCACGTCACCCATGGTGCCCTCTTCGCGAAGCGGCCGCAGGCGCCCGCGGTCGAGAGCCTACCACGGCGCTCTGTTGGCGGAGCTCGCCCGCGAAGAGGTCCTTTCACCTCGAGCGGGGCCGCGAGCGACAGAGGGCGCTGAAGGTGGGACTCTCCGCGGCCGCCCTCGGTTGTTGGGCCCTCAGTTGTTGGGCGGGGGTGAGGCGCACTTGATGGGCGCGCCGGCGTCGTCGACGAGGGCCTTCTCGTCTTGGTCGCAGGCGGGCGGCGCGGGCGCGCCGAGCGCGACGTTGGCGATCCAGTCGTTCACGTAGCCCGAGCGCATCCCCACCACGCCGCTGTGGCTGGCGTCCTTGGTGAGGCAGACCTTGTAGGCCGCGTTGTCGCTCCTCAGGCGTTCGAAGCCGCAGACGGCGCGGTCCGAGGTGAGCGTGTCGTCCTTGCTGCCATAGGGCACGAGCAGCGGCACGGTCGCGGCCCTGCCGGTGAGGTGGGGTCGGTCCGCCGCGTAGCGGGCGAGCCATTTCTTGCAGATCTCGTTCGTCGGGCCGCAGTCGGTGACGCCCGCCGCGGCGAGCTTGACCGAGTCGACGAACTCGGTCGTGTAGAGATCGGTCATCAGCGTGCCGAGGGGCTTGATCTTGTCGGCGTCGCCGATGCACGCCGTGTCGAAGAACTCCTTCACCGCCGCGCGCTTGGCGGGGACGTAGATGTCCCCTCCCTTGCCCTGGCCGTCGAGCAGCTCGCCGTGCGAATAGAGATACCAGAGCCCCGTGGCGTTGAGGAACGGGCTGGTGTCGAGCGGGAATTGGTCGGCGAGGAGGAAGGCCGCGCCGTAGATCGCCTGGTTGAACCAGACAGGCGCGTAGGCGACGACGCCCGTGAGCGGCACTCCGTACGTCTCCGAGAGCGCGAGCGCGCTGAGGGCGGCGTGCCCACCCTGGGAGTGACCGACCACGATGTTCTTGTCGGACACGGCGCCCGGGGCCAGCTTGCGCAGCGCGCGGAGGCCGTCGAGCACGCTCTTGCCCACATCCTCGCTCGCGAAATACCCGCTGGGCGGGTTCCCCGGCGCGCCGTAGTTGGCATACCCCGCGTAGTCCGGGGCGATGACGGGGTATCCGGCCCCCACGAGCGGGAAGACCATGGAGAGGAAGGCGTTGTCCGTGCTCGTGAATTTGTAGCGCGAGGGGGCGCAGCTGGCGGCCTGCCCCGTCGTTCCGTGGGCCGCCACCACGGCCGGCGCGCCGGCGGTCGGCGCGTCGGGCATGAACACGAGCGAGCTCGAGTAGCCCGGCGTGGGGGGCGTGGTGCCTCGCTCGGTGCGGAAGGTGACGCGGAAGACCTTGGCCCCGCTCGTGAAGGGCTTCCCGGTGTACGGGTAGTCGCTCTTGCGGGCCGCCGCCTCGAGCTCGTCGCGGGTCCACACGCGGTCGGTCGCGCACTTCAGGATGGCGCCTCGATCGCCGGTGAGCGCGCCCGGATCGCCGTAGACCGCCTCGATCGCGTCGTTGCAGGAGACGGCCAGCGCCGCGTCGACCCCCGTGGCCGCGTCGGAGCCTCCCCCCGCGTCCACCGAGGCGTCGGGGCCGGCGGACGGAGTGGACGAGCTGCACGCACCCAACGAGCCGAGCGCGCCCGAGATCGCGGCGAGGACCAGAAAGCCAAGCTTCTTTCGCATTCGATCCGGGTAGCACGCGGGTGCCTTGGTGTCCCGCGGGGACGCGCCGGACGGCCGCATCGATGTACCCGGCGGATCGCGAGGGCGACGCCGTCAGCGCCCTGGAGCCTTCGTCGCGATTCGCCCCTGAAGCCAGCTCGCGACCTCGGCCGCGAACACGTCGAGATCGGCGACGCCTCGCGACGCCGCGGCGAAGACCAGCTCGATGTCGACCCCGGCGTAGCCATGCGCCACCACGTTCCGCAGTCCCGCCGCCCTGGCCATCGCGTCGGCGGTAGACCTGCCGATGACCGCGCCCTCGTGGAGGCGCTCGAACGCGTCTGCGAGCGTGAGGGCCGGGCGCCACCCCTCGTCTGCGACGATGTGGCTCGCGATATCTGCCACCTCAGCGCGGACCATCAGCGCGCGCCCCCTGCGGCGACCTTCGCCAGGTAGCCGTCGCGCATTCGCGCGAACCACGCGCGGTCGAGGTCGAGCTGTGACAACGCGTGCGACCGCCAGGCCCCGTAGGCAGCAGGCACCCCCTCGTGGAGCAGGACGGCGTCAGCGACGAGCGCGGACAGCAGCGGGTACCCCGCGGCGCCCAGCTCGATCACCTCCACCTCGAGCCCGGAAGCCCGAGTGAGCTCGGCGGCGAGCGCGAGGCGGTCGACGTCGCCCGCGACCGCGACGTCCACGTCCGAGTCGGCGCGAGCCACTCCGCGCGCTCGAGACCCGAAGAGAATCGCGAGAGAGACCTCCGCGTGACTGGCGAGGACGGCACGGAGCACCTCGACGAGTCGTCCGTCGACCATTCGCTGAACGTAGCACGCGGGCGCGCGCACAACCTGCGAGGAGCGGGCTGTCGCGCGGTGTCGAGCTTCGTCCAAGGCGGCTCGTAGCTCGCTCCTTCACTCGGCGGGCGGCTCGGGCTCAGCGCCTTCGAGGAAGAGATCCCCGCGGACGAGGGTGTCGCCCGCGCGAAAATACCCGAGGAGCGCGGGCGACACGCCGCGGGGGAGCGCGCGCCGCGGGAGCTGCTCCGGATCCCCCTCGGGGGCGAGCGCGCCGGCGAACGCGAACACGAGCGCGGCGCGGATCTTTCGGCCCGCGGGCGTCGCGTCGGCGATCCAATACCCTCCGCGCGCGCGGACTCCGCGCGTGAAGAGGTAGTCCCGCGAGGCCGCGTCGAGGGCCGCGATCTCGGCCTGCGCCTCGCTCACGTCGAGCGCGCCGAGCCCCTCGTCGAGGCGGAAGACCAGCCCGCGCAGCGGCCGGCTCGCGTCCGCGGGGAGCGGCCGGAGCGCGCGCACGAAATAGCCCGCGAGGTCCCGCGCGTGCGCGGCGAGGCGGCGCTCGAGGCGGAGCCGCGCGCCCCCGCGGAGCTCCTCGTCCAGCGTGAGCCGGACGCCCGGCGCGAGGAGGGTCCGCCCCTTCACGAGGCGCGCGAGCTCCCGGCCCTCGAGCGCGACGACGCCGCGCGGCGAGAGCGCGAACGCGTCGAACGGCGCGGCGATCGCGCGCTCCACGATGGACTCCCCCGCTGCCACCGAGGAGGCGAGCGGCGCCGCCCGCACGCGGAGCGCCCCGAGCGCCGCGAACGGCCCGTCGACGCGGCGCGGCGGCTCGAGCTCGTCGTCCGCGGCGCGCGGCCGCGACCGCGAGGCCCGGGCCGAGGGCCCGCGCGAGACCTTCGCGCCCGCGACCACGAACCTCGCGACGAGCGCGAGGTGCAGCGCGTCGCTCAGGCGATCCTCCCACGCGCGGGCGCGCTCCTGCCAGCCGCGCGCGTCGCGCACGAGGTCGGCGCGGTGGCTCACGTACGCGAGCAAGCGGGCCTGCGCGATCCTCGCCACGAGGGTGTCCACGTCGCCCTGCGCGTCCGCGAGCTCGCCGAAGCGCGCGTCGAGGAAGGCGTCGTCGACGGGGCCCCGCTCGCACAGCGCGAGGTAGAGCTCGGTGAGGAGCGACGCGTGCGAGTCGAAGAGGAGCTTTCGGAAATCGGGTATCGAGCACACTGTCCACAAGAGGCGCACGCGCTCCTCGGAGGTCGCGCGGGCCCGCACCTCGGCGCGCGCCGCGAGCTGCTCGAGCGCGCGCGTGTCGTCCACCTCGGCCGCGGGGAGGAGCCAGGGCATCGCGTGGCTCCGCTCGGCGAGCGAGGCCCGCAGCTCCGCGAGCGACCCGAAGGAGGGCCGCGCGCGGAAGCGGACTCGCCGGATCGGGGGCACCGCGTGGTGCTCGATCGCGTGGGCGAGCTCGAGCGGGAGCGCGAGCGGCGCGAGCCCGCCGAACGTCCCGTCGGTGACGTAGCGGCCGGCGCGCCCCGCGATCTGGCAGAGCTCGCCGATGTCGACGTCGCGCACGGCGCGGCCGTCGAACTTGCGGAGCTTCGCGAACGCCACGTGGCGGAGGTCGAGGTTGAGCCCCATCCCGATCGCGTCGGTCGCCACGAGCGTCTCCACCTCGCCCGCCTGGAACATGGCCACCTGCGCGTTGCGCGCCCGCGGCGAGAGGGCGCCGAGCACCACCGCTGCGCCCCCGCGCGCCTTCGCGCGCTCGGCGAGCTCGTAGACCTCGCTCATGGAGAACGCGATCATCGCGCTCCGCGCCGGGAGCTTCTTCGCGGCCACGCTCCCCGCGTGCGTGAGCCGCGAGAGGCGGGTGACCGGCTCGAAGACCGCGTGGGGGACGAGCCGCGCGAGCACCTCGCGGGCCGCGTGCGAGCCAAGGAAGTGCGTCTCTCGTCGACCGCGCGCGTGGAGGATGCGGTCGGTGAAGACGTGCCCGCGATCGCGGTCCGCGGCGAGCTGCACCTCGTCGACGGCGACGAAGTCGACCTCGCGCTCCGTGTCCATGGCCTCGCACGTGGACACCCAGTAGCTCGGCGCGCGCGGGACGCGCCGCTCCTCCCCGGTCACGAGGGCCACGCGGTCCTCGCCGACCGCCGCGCTCACGCGGTCGTACACCTCGCGGGCGAGCAGCCGGAGGGGCAGCGCGATGGCCCCGGTCTCGTGCTCGAGCATGCGCGCGATCGCGCGGTGCGTCTTGCCGGTGTTGGTCGGACCGAGGAGCGCGGTCACGGTGGTGCGGTGCATGCCGTGCTCCCTTCGGTCGGGTGGCCTAGGCTCGCGGCTCGCCGCGTCACCGGTAGCCGACGCAGAGGCGGCGCACCTCGCCCGGCTGGCAGTCGCACTGCTCGATGCGCGTCGGCTGCTCGCCGGGCGTCCACGACGGCGGCGCGTCGACGATGCAGCTCCGGAAAAGATCGAGCAGCACCGGGGTCTCGCCCGTCCGGTCGAGCACGCACGCGATCGGGCGATCGGCGACCACGAACTCGCACGTGCCCGCGAGCTGGACGAGGTCCTCCGTGCACACGCACGGCGGCGGGCGCGCGTCCACGGGGCTCGCGTCGATGCTCGCGTCGGGGCGCGGCGACGCGTCGACAGGGCGCGCCGCGTCCGGGACCGGCGCGGTCGGCGGGGACGCCGCGTCCGCGGGCTCTTCGGCCACGCGCCCCCCGCAGGACGCGAGCAGCGGCGCGGCCCACGGCGCCGCGAAGGCGCCCAAGAGCAGCGCGACGCGCGGCGCCCGGAGAGCGCGGACACGGGAGAGAGACGGGCGCATGTACGGTACCTACATCGTCTCGTGGAACCTGGGCGCGGGAAACGGCGCGAGTGGCGCGACGCGCACGCGCGAGGGCCAACAGCAGCGTCAGCCTTTCACCGTGCAGAGCGGGAACAGGCGCGCGACCTTCCGGGCGATGCCGGCCGCTTCGATGGAGTCGACGACGGGCTCGACCGCTTTGTAGGCATAGGGCGCCTCCTCCATGATTCGCTGCTCGTACTTCTCGAGAATGTCCCGGCGGCGCGCGAGCGCGAGCGACCGCGGATCGACCGGACCGACGATGCGCAGCGACGCCGTCTCACGCGTGAAGACGTCGCGGGGAGCGCGCGCCGCGCGCCCTCGCGACAGGGCGCGACCGGCGCCATGGCATGCGCTCTCGAGCGCCGCCTCGCGGCCCCCGCCGGCGAGCAAATAGCTCGCAGCGCCCATCGAGCCCGGGATGATGACCGGCTTGCCGAGCCAGCCCGTGGGCGTGGGTCCCTCGGCGGGCGTGGCGCCTTTCCGGTGCAAATACACGTCGCCCTCGCGGAAGACGAGGTTGTGCGGCGCGTCGTAGATGAGGCGCGTGTCGAGTGTCCTCCCCGACGCCTCCTCGATCGCGCGCACCGCCATCAGCCCGAGAAAGAGGCGATTCGCAAATGCGAAGTTCGCAGCATTGCCCATGCCGTCGAGATAGAAGAGCCCCTCCTCGGCGCGTGGGCCGGACGTGGGGAGCGGGTAGAAGCCCCCCTTCGGCGCCTTCACACTCTTTGGAAAGACCTCGCGCGCGCGGTCCATGAAGTGCCCCCCGACGGCGTGGCCGAGGCCGACCGAGCCGGAGTGGATCATGATCGCGAGCGAGCCCTTCGAGACGCCCCACGCGCGCGCACCGTCGCCGTCGAAGAGCGCATCGACGCGCTGGAGCTCGACGAAGTGGTTGCCACCTCCGACGCAGCCGATCTGCGGATCGCGGCCATCGATGTTCCCCGAAGACTCGACGAAGCGCTCGAAGCCGAAGAGACGGCGCGTAGGGAAATGCCCTTCGGCGTGCGCCCGCGAGAGATCGTCCTCCGCGGCGCGGCGGTCGAAGCGCTTCCAGACGCCGGTGCCGGCGTTGTCGGCCGCCGTGCGCACGAGGCCGGCCAGGCCGTCGCGGAGCACGGCCTCGCGCTGGCGCGGCGACATCGGGATGTCGCGCTCGCCGGCGAAGAAGATGGCACGGAGCCGCTTCTGGATGGCGGCCCAGTGGGGCTCGAGCGCCTCGGCGGGGAGGTCGGTGACGAGCAGGCGCATACCGCAGCAGACGTCGTTGCCAATGGCCTGCGGAATGCAGAGGTGCCGAGCGCGCGCGACGGTGCCCACGGGCACGAGAGAGCCCTTGTGGAAATCGGGGGTGAGGACGACGCGGTCGATGCCGGCGTCGGCGTCGCCGAAGAAGGCGGAGGCCCCGCGCTTCTCGGCCTCGCGCACGTCGAAGACGGCCCGCGCGACGTCGAGAAAGTCGAAGAGCTGCTCGAACGACTCGCGCTCGAACGGAACATCCGGATTCGCGAAGAGACGGACGTCGAGACCGAGCGGGTTCTCGACGCGGAGACACGCTGCGTCCTCGGTGGGACGCAGAAACTCAAATATGCCCATGACCAGCTGCTTTCAGAGCCTTCCGAGGAAGGCGCGCGGGCTGCCCTCGCCGCGGTCGACCCTCGAGAGCGAAGGAGGACGCAGCCGGGCCCGCAGAAATGAACTTCGAAGAGGGGGGCACCTCTTCGCAGCAGCGGGCACACTGTGGATCGCGGGGAGAGGTCCGTCAAGCGGCCGGCGGCGGCCGCGAGTGGCACTCCCCGGGAGGCGACGTCATTCGCGCGAGCGCCGCGGCCTCGCGCGCCGTAGGTCGGCCTGTCCGCGGGTTCGTGTACCCTCGCCTCCATGACGCGTCGTGGACGGATCGTGGGTTCGTGGGTCGTCGTGGCCTCGCTCGTCGCGTGCACGCCGCCGAGCGTGGAGGGAGATCCGCTCAAGGCGCCTACCACCGGCGAGGCGTTCGAGGGCGTGCAGTGCAGCGCCGTGCGGCCGCAGACCGAGCCCGACCTCATGGCGTGGGACCCGGGCTCGCGGCTCAAGCTCAACGCGCTCCGCAAGGACGGCGTCGTCGCCGTGCGGTACCAGGCGAAGGGCTGCAACGTGGAGCTCGAGGTGCTCCCCTGCGTCGCAGGCGGCCCCGCGAGCTACCGCTTCGAGCCCTACAGCGCGAACGAGCACAAGGTCGCGCACAACGCGAACGAGCTCTTCGCGCAGCTCCCCGTCGGGGCCGCGCGCTTCGCCGGGAGCGTGAAGGGCAACCGGGCGCTCCGGACCGACTACATGCTTGCGGGGCAATACGGGCTGCCGACGGGGACGTCGTTCAAGGCGAGCGAGCTGCGGGGTCCCCGCGGCGTGTGCGAGCGCGCGACCCACGTGGTGAGCGCCGTCTACGTGGGCGCGTTCGCCATGGCCGCCGGCGAGTCCCGCGCGATCG
>DAORJJ010000046.1:0-21995 GCA_035439005.1 Polyangiaceae bacterium
GCGCGCCCCTGCTCCTCGAGCACCTCGTGGGTGGCCATGGCGGGCGCGTGGGCGTCGTCGCCGCGCGCGATCGTGCCGGTCACGCGCTCGCCGTCCTGCACGAAGGTGAGGCCGAAGGCGCCCGTCGCGATCTCGACCGTCGTGGCGCCCGCGCGGAGGGTCAGCGGCGGCGACGGTGGGGGCGTGGCGTCGCCGCAGCCCTGCCCGAGGCCGAAGAGGAGCGTGCAACCTGCACCGAGAGAGAGGACCGAGAGCGGGGCTCGCGCGCGCATGCCGACGACTCTCCCACCTCGCGCCGGCTCACGCCAGCGCGCGCCGGACCAACCCCGTGGACGAGCGCCCCGCGAAATGCGACACGGGCGCATGCGCGACCCCAGCGACCCCCGCGACTCCCGCGCGACGTGCGACGTGCGCGTCGAGCTCCACGGCGCCGTCGCGGTGCTCGTCCTCGACGACGAGCGCCGCAAGAACGCCATGACCCCCGAGCTCGGCGACGCCCTGCGCCGGGCCGTGAGCGACGTGCGCGCGCGGCGCGGCGTGCGCGCCGTAGTGCTGACCGGCGCGGGCGACGCCTTCTCGGCGGGCGGCGACCTCGCGATGCTCGAGCGGCTCCGCCAGGTCTCGAAGGAGGAGTCGAGGGCGACCATGCTCGCCTTCTACGGGCGATACCTCTCGATCCTCGAGCTCGAGGTGCCCACCATCGCCGCGGTGCGCGGGCCCGCGATCGGCGCGGGCCTCGCCGTGGCCCTCGCGTGCGATCTGCTCGTGTGCGACGAGGACGCGAAGCTCGCCGCGAACTTCGCGAAGCTCGGGCTCTACCCGGGGATGGGCACGACGTTCTTCCTCGAGCGGCGCGCGGGCGTCCTGCGCGCCGCCGAGCTCGTGCTCACCGGGCGCCGCTTCAGCGGCCGGGACGCGCTGGCGTGGGGGCTCGCCAACGACGCGGTGCCCGCCGCGGAGGTGCTGCCGCGCGCGCGCGCGCTCGCGGAGGACGTCGCCCGCTCCTCGCCGGCCACGGTGAGGGCCTTGAAGGCGCGGCTCGCCCCGAGCCCCGAGGCGCTGCGCGAGGCGCTCGAGCACGAGGCCACACGGCAGTCGGAGAGCTACCAAAGCGCCGATTTGGGCGAGGGGCTCGCGGCCGCGCGCGAGCGCCGCGCCGCGGTGTTCGAGGACCCTTAGTCGCGCGTCGCGACTGGCCACTTCACGGCCCGCGCGCGGCGCGGTCGATTGGCCACTACCTGCGCCGCACGACAGGCCCTCACCCCGGCGGCGGCCCCGCGGTGGTCATCGTCCACACGGGCGGCGCGCCGTGCAGGTTCAGCTCCTCGCGGACCTCGTAGCCGAACTTGCGGTAGAGCGAGAGGTTCACGGGGTTCGACGTCTCCAGGTGAGCGACCACACCGGCCTCGCGCGCGAGCCCGGCGGCGTGGCGCAGCAGCGTGCCGCCGAGACCGCGCCCCTTCTGCGCGGGGTGCACGCCGAGGACGTACACGTAGAGGTGGGGCCCGGGCGGGTGGAGCTTGAGAATGGCGCTCTCGATGGCGAGCCCCACGCGGAGGAGCCGCGCCGAGGGCACTCCCGGCGGCCACGTGAACGCGCGCGCCTGCGCGCCGAACGAGATCGGCCACGTCCCGGGCGGCGTGAGCGCGACGACGCCGAGGTCGGGGCCGCCTTCGACGGTCAGCGCGCCGCCCACGGAGTGGCTCTCGGTCAGCGCGTGCAAGGTGATCCAGCGGAGCCACTTCGGCCGAGTGGCGGCGTCGGGGAGGAGGAAGCGAAAGAGCGGATCGTCTTCGAAGGCCAGCGCGAGCGTGGCAGCCGCGCGGGGGAGCTCGGATCGGTCGAGTGGCCGGACGCTCATGATGCCCGGAGAGTACAACGAAGGCCGCGCCGATGCCGTGGCGCGTGGCGATGGGGGCTCGTCGGCGGCCTGCTACGCTCGTGGGCATGCGCGAAGCCCTCCTCGGTTCGACCCTCGCGCTCGCCCTCGCCCTCGCCCTCGCCCTCGCCCCCGCGTGCAATCCTGCGGGCGAGACGCGAGCGCGCCCCGCGGTCATGCGCGACGCCTCGGACGCGAGCGCCGCCGCGGCGGCCTTGGCATCTTCCGCGGCGCCCAACGCGAGCGCTGCGCCACGGCCCGAGGCGGGAACGGGAGAGGGGTGCCTCGGCGCGGGCCACTTCCAGCTCACCGCGCTCCTCGCCTCCCCCGCCTGCGCGATCAGCAACGACGATCCGCGCGCGCGCGCGGTCGCGCGCGGCGGGCCCGCGAAGAGCCCGTCGCTCACGTTCGAGGTCCGCCCGGGGCGCCCCGCCGTGAAGGCGGGGGGTCAGGTGGAGCTCGAGCTCCTGGTCACCAACACGGGGCGCGCGCCGGTCGAGGTCGTGCTCGTCGTGCGCCCCGACGGGTGGGGCAGCGTCGCCGTGCGCGCTCCCAAGGACCGCGAGGGGAGCTGGGAGACCCTCGGGCCCGCGCGCGGCCCTTCCTTCGATCCCGCGGATCGGCGCCCGCCGTGGTGGGCGGCGGTGAGCATCGCCCCAGGTGCCACGGGCCACACCCGCATCGCCGCGCGCGCGACCACGATGAGCGTGGAGCACCTGGCCCCGGCCCCAGGCGGGCCCGCGCCCTACGTGCAGCGTGAGTCGCCGGCGAAGCCAGGCTCCTACGACGTGCGCCTCACCGAGCCGCTCTCGGGGAGAGAGCTCCGACCCGCGATCACGCTGCGGATCGACCCGCCGTAGCGCGCGCGGCGCCGCGCTCGCGAGCTCGGGGTTGCCGTTGACATCCTCGCCCGATCGCCGCCATCTTGAGAGACCAGCGAGATGGCGGTGGAGTCCGCCGACAACCGCGATCTCCGTGATCGCCGATGACTCCTACGATCCCCGCCCGCGCGGGCCGTAGGCGCTCGCGCGAGCCCTCCGGCCCCGACCGCAGAAGAGAGCTCGACGTGAACGCCACCGCCCACCCGAGACCGCACGCCACGCACTCGCCTCCCGCGCGGAGCGCGCGATGACCCACCGCGACCGCCTCGCCGCCCTCGGGCAGTGGCTCGTGCTCGGGGCGCTCGTCGGCCTCGCGTGCGGGGGCGCCTCGGCGCTCTTCTTGTGGCTCCTCGAGCGCGCCACCGAGCTCCGCACGCGGCACGAGTGGCTCGTCTACGCCCTCCCCTTCGGCGGGCTCTTCGTGGGCCTCGCGTACGAGCGCTTCGGCGAGCCCATCAAGGGCGGCAACAACCTCGTCATCGACACCATCCACGACGAGGGGCCGGAGATCCCCCTCCGCATGGCGCCGATGGTCCTCGTGGGCACGGTGCTCACGCACGTGTTCGGCGGCAGCGCGGGGCGCGAGGGCACCGCGGTGCAGATGGGCGCGAGCCTCGCCGACTGGCTCTCTCACCGCCTCGGCGTGTCGAAGGCCGTGCGCCGGCAGCTCCTCGCCGCGGGCGTGGCCGGCGGCTTCGGGTCGGTGTTCGGGACGCCGATCGCCGGCACTGTCTTCGGGCTCGAGTTCGTGGTGCTCGGGCGCATCGAATACGAGGCGCTCGTGCCGGCCCTGGTCGCCTCGGTGGTGGGTGACCTCACGACCCGCGCGCTCGGCGTCGGGCACACGCACTACCCCGCCTCGCCACACGTCGCGCTCACGCCGCTCCTCCTCGCCAAGTGGCTCGTGTTCGCGGCCGCGGTCGCCGCCACTTCGACCACGTTCATCGAGCTCACCCACTGGCTGAAGAAGCGCGGAGAGCGGCACCTCCGGAGGCTCCCCCTGCGCATGTTCGTGGGTGGCGTGGCCGTCGTCGCGATGTGGAAGCTCGTGGGAACGAGCGACTACCTCGGCCTCGGAGTGCCCACGATCGTGCGCGCGTTCACCGATCCGAGCCTCCCCTCGTACGCCTTCGCGCTGAAGCTCGTGTTCACCGCCGTGACGCTCGGCGCCGGCTTCCTGGGCGGCGAGGTGACGCCGCTCTTCTTCGTGGGCGCCGCCCTCGGGAGCGCGCTCGCGCGCGTGCTCGGCATTCCCCTCGAGCTCGGCGCCGGCGTGGGCCTCGCGGCCGTGTTCGCGGCGTCGTCGAACACGCCGCTCGCGCTGTCGATCATGGCCATGGAGCTGCTCGGCGGGAATGTGTTCCCGCACGTCGTCGTCGTGTGCGTCGTGGCCTATCTGCTCGCTGGACACCGCAGTATCTACTCCGCCCAGCGGCTCCTCGGCGGAAAGGGGGGCGCGCGCCTCCCTTCGCCCCGCGCGCTCCGCGACCTCGACCGCGCCCCCGAGGAGCCCCCGAGCGGCGCGGGCCCGTAGCCTGTCGAGCTCACGCTGCGGCTGAGCTGCGTGGGGGATCGACATCGGAGCCTTCGCGGGCTGCTAAGGTGACTGGATGCGGATCCGTCACGGCGCGTGGTTGACCGGCCTGTTCACGATCGCGTGCGCGGCTTGCTCGTCGTCGACCTCGGCGCCACCCGCCACGGCCGACCTGCCCCTGGCTCCTCCGGCGAGCGCGGTCGTCGAGGAGGGGCCTTTGCGCGTTCGTCGCGAGGTCTTCCTCGTCACGGGCGCCACCGCGCCGCCCAACCCACGCACCGGAGCGGCGACTCCACCGGACCAGAACAAGGTGCGCGTCGTGCGCTTCCGGGTGGACACCGGACAGGCCCCGCCCAAGCCCGCGCGCGCCGTCTTCGTCTTGATGCCCGGGTTCCTCGGCGGCGCGGGGAGCTTCGACGGGCTCGCGCGCGCTTTGGTGCGGAGGAGCCAGGGCGACGACGCGTTCGAGGCGTGGGCGATCGATCGCCGCTCGAACCTCCTCGAGGACAGCTTTGGCCTCGATCTCGCGGAGGCGCGCAAGGACGCTTCGCTCGCGTATCGCTATTACTTGGACGGCGAGACGCTCGAGGGCAAGACGTTCCCGGGCTTCCTGACCGGCCCGCAAGCGCCGTGGGCGAGCGAGTGGGGACTCGCGACCACGGTCGGCGATCTCCGGCAGGTCATCGCGCTCGTGCCCGAGGGGCAGCGAGCCGAGCGCGTCGTGCTCGTCGGGCACTCGCTCGGCGCGAGCGTGGCCGAGGAGTACGCGGCCTGGGACTTCGGCGCGCCTGGCTACAAAGAGCTCGCCGCGATGGTGCTCATCGACGGCGTGTCGCGGCGAGAGGGCCAGCCACCGGCGACGGTCGATCAGAGCGACTACGAGAGGGGCGGCAAGCCGGGCCCCGAAGGCTTCGGCCAGACCGTGGGCGTCGAGACCGACATCCGCGGCGGCAACGTCTTCTTCCAGCTCCCCTTCCTCGGCGTGAAGGTGTACGCCGTCGGCGAATACCTCGCGATGCGCGCTCGTTGGGACCGGGACAAGCTCCTCGGGGAGGAACCCGAGGTGAAGAACCTGCTGAGCTTCTCGCTGGGGCTCACGACCCTCCCCAAGATGACCTACCGCGCGGCCTTTGGGCTCGCGTTCGACGACGCGAGCGCGCTCCTCGGCATCGCGTCGGTCAAGTGCGGGTCCGCCAGCGGCGGGCCCCTCGGCTCTTACACGAACGCGCTCGGCGCGACGCTCGTCCACCCCACGGATCCGAACGCGACCTACGGGTGGCTCGAGCGCGACGCGGTCCAGCCGGTCGAGAACACGGCCCTCGACGACTTCGCGCGCGCGTGGTTCGAGGGGCCCGGCGTGAACTACGGAGAGTGGTATTTCCCTCAGCGCCTCTCCGCGGACGTGGGAGTCGCCGGCACCCTGAACATTCAGGACGACGACTGGCGCTCTGCCAAGTTCGGGCTCCGCGCCAAATATGGCAAAGACATCGACGTGCCCATTTACGGCGCCGCGTTCTCGCTCGTCGCCGACACGAAGGCCTTCGACGGGCTCAGGGCCATGGTGGCCCCGATCGGCGCCGGGCGCCCCGCCGCGGGCAAGCCTCGCACCGATCCGAGCGCGTTCAAGACCGCGCTCTACGCCGGGTTCTCGCACCTCGACGGCCTCGTCGGCGTCGACGCGCCGGGCACCCCCACGGGGGAGTTCTACGACTCGGTCTCGCGGTTCGCGATCGAGCACACACGGGCGGGCGGAGTGTCGATTCCGGTTCAGCCGTAGCAGCCCAGAGTCGCCCCGTTTTGGGCCGCAGCGCCGAAGACGCGGGCCGCGCTTGAGCAGCCGCGTGAGCGCTCGGAGGTGGTAAAAGCCGGCCGTGGCACTCTCCTCCTCGCGCCCCGCGCGCTCGCTCCGGTCCCCGCTCGCCCTGCTCGCGCTCGCCGCGGTCTCGTCCGCCTCGTGCGGGGCCGCGCCGCCGCCGGCGGGGCAGGCCCCTCGGGCGAGGGCGCGCACCGTGAACGACGCGCCGCTCGTGCCCTACGACCTCGCCAACGAGCAGGACATACCCAAGGCGCTCCGTGAGTACTACACGAAGTACGAGTACCGCATCCCCATGCGCGACGGGGCGCGCCTCTTCACGAACGTGTACGTGCCGAAGGACGACGAGCACGTCTACCCGATCGTCATGCAGCGCACGCCGTACAGCGTGCTGCCCTACGGCGTCGACAACCTCCCGCCCGCGTCCAACGCGCGGCTGCTCCGCCGGTTCGCGCCGAACCCCCTGCTCGTGAAGGACGGGTTCATCTTCGTCCACCAAGACGTGCGCGGCCGGATGATGTCGGAGGGCACCTTCGTCGACGTGCGCCCCCACCGCACCGGCAGCGGCCCGACCGACATCGACGAGACCACCGACGCGTACGACACGATCGACTTTCTCGTGAAGAACGTGCCGCGCAACAACGGCAACGTCGGCGTGTGGGGCATCTCCTACCCCGGCTTCTACGCCGCGCAGGCCGCCATCTCCGGGCACCCTGCGCTGAAGGCCGCCTCGCCGCAGGCGCCCGTCACCGAGTGGTTCTTGGGCGACGACTTCCACCACAACGGCGCGCTCTTCCTCGCGGACGCCTTCGACTTCTACTCGAGCTTCGGGCAGCCGCGCCCGAAGCCCACGCCGAAGTCGCCCCCGTGGGGCTTCGACTACGGCACCGGCGACGCGTACGACTTCTTCCTCGCGCTCGGCCCCGTGTCGAACGCGAACGCGAAGCACTTCGAGGGCAAGCTCGCGTTCTGGAACGACCTCATGGCGCACCCCAACCGCGACGCGTTCTGGAAGGCCCGGGACCCTCGCCCGCACTACAAGAACGTGAAGCCCGCGGTGCTCACCGTGGGCGGCTTCTTCGACGCCGAGGACGTCTACGGCACGCTCGAGACCTACAAGGCCTTCGAGGCGCAGAGCCCGGGCGCGAACAACACGCTCGTGATGGGGCCGTGGCGGCATGGCGGCTGGGCGCGCGGCGAGGGAGACCACCTCGGCCCCGTGAGCTTCGGCCAGAAGACGGCGCGCATCTTCCACGAGCGGGCCGAGCTGCCCTTCTTCCAGCGGTGGCTGAAGGGCAAGCAGACGGCGCCGCTGCCGGAGGCCCTCTGCTTCGAGACGGGCACGAACGAGTGGCGCACCTTCACGGCGTGGCCCCCGCGCGAGGCCCGCGCGGAGACCTTGTATTTTGCACCGAACGGCGCGCTCACCGCGGCGCCAACGCGGGGCCCCGCGCCCGAGTCCGACAGCTACGTGAGCGATCCTCGGCGGCCGGTGCCCTACAGCGCGAAGCCAGGCAGCGACATCGATGCAGAGTACATGCTCGAGGACCAGCGGTTCGCCGCGCGCCGGCCCGACGTGCTCGTGTTCACCACGCCGCCGGTCACCGAGGACGTCACGCTCGCGGGGCCGCTCGAGGCCACGCTCTGGGTCACGACCACGGGCACCGACGCCGATTTCGTGGTGAAGCTCATCGACGTGTACGCCGACAACGCGGAGGATCCCGAGCCGAACCCCACCGGGCAGCGCTTCGGCGGCTACCAGCAGCTCGTGCGGGGCGAGGTCATGCGCGGGAAATTCCGGGACAGCTTCGAGGCCCCCAAGGCCTTCGTGCCGGGCGAGCCCGCGCGGGTGCGCTTCACGCTGCCCGACGTGCTCCACACGTTCCGCCCGGGCCACCGCCTGATGGTGCAGGTGCAGAGCTCGTGGTTCCCGCTGGTCGACCGCAACCCGCAGACCTTTGTCGACATTCACAAGGCGAGCGAGGCTGATTTCCGTACCGCGACCCACGCTGTGCTGCGCACGGCCGACCGCCCGTCGAGCCTGGCGGTGCGGGTGCTCCGCGGGCGGCTGCCCCGGTGAGGCGCGGAGGCGCCTGAGGCGCGCGAGGTGACCGCGCCGGTCCCTGCGAGGCGGCGGCTTCTTTTCGCTCACGGCGCCCCGGCGTTGGCCCTACCCTCGACGCGCACGAGGCGCACAAGGCGCGCAAGGCGCGCACGAGGGGAGAGGGCGAGCGAACATGGGCAATCTGAAGCGCAAGGACTACGAGGCCGCGTTGGAGCCGCTCCAGGTGGAGCTGAACGAGATGGCGCGCTGGCTGAGTCACACGGGCACGCGCCTCGTGGTGGTGTTCGAAGGCCGCGACACGGCGGGCAAGGGCGGCGCCATCTCGGCCATCTCCGAGTGCCTCAGCCCTCGCCAGTGCCGGGTGGTCGCGCTCTCCAAGCCGAGCGACCGCGAGCGGGCGCAGTGGTACTTCCAGCGCTACGTGGAGCACCTGCCCGCCGCCGGGGAGATCACGCTCTTCGATCGGAGCTGGTACAACCGCGCGGGGGTCGAGAAGGTGATGGGCTTCTGCACGCCCGCGGAGGTCGACGCGTTCTACGAGCAGGCGCCGGTGTTCGAGCGCCAGCTCGTCGACGCGGGCACGCTGCTCGTGAAGTACTGGCTGTCGGTCGACCAAGACAAGCAAGAGGAGCGCTTCGCGGAGCGCCTGTCCGACCCGCTGAAGCGCTGGAAGCTCTCGCCCATCGATCTGAAGGCGCGCGAGCACTACGCCGCCTACGGCAAGGCGCGTGACGCGATGTTCAAGGCGACACACAAGAAGTGGGCCCCTTGGTTCGTCGTCGACTTCAACGACCAGAAGCGCGGGCGCTTGAACCTGCTGCGACACCTGCTCGATCAGGTGCCCGACAAGCGCGTCCCCGAGGTGGAGGTGCCCTTCCCGAAGCTCGCGGGGAAGCCCGCGAAGGAGAAGTTCACCGGCCCGGTCTCGCCCATCCGCGGCAAGTACTGAGCGCCGGCTCGACGCGCCGGGCTCAGCCGCAGAGGCCGGCGCACGTCTCTTGCGCGCGGAGGCACGAGAGCCCGACGGGGCTCGTGCGCACGGGCGACCAGCGCCGCGCCGGCAGCGAGAACCAGTGCGAGTCACCCAGCAGCCCGCAGTCGCTCTTGCCGAAGCCCGCGAAGAAGCCCTGGCCGTCCGGCCGAGGCGCGAACACGAAGGCGCTGCGGCGCTCGGGGGAGGCCTTGTCGATCGTGGTGAAGTCGGGCGCGAAGACGCACGCCTTCGTGGAGGGCTTGTTCAGCGCGTCGCCGAGCGGCAAGCGGGCCCACGCCCCCGTGGCCACGTCGAGCGTGTAGATCTCGTTCTGGTTTCCCACTTGGCCGTCGTCGTGGCCGCCGAACACGACGACCCGCTTGCCCACGGCGTCGAACATGGCCGCGTGGTTGATGAGGCCGAGCGGCGCCTCGCCGCTGGTCTCCACCTTGGTCCACGTGGAGGCGGCGAGGTCGAGCTTCCACACGTCGCGCAGGAAGGGCCCGACGAACGCGTTCTTGTCGCCGCCCGAGATGACCCAGGCCACGTGTTGGGCCGAGTCGAGCGCCATCGCGTGGAAGAGGCGCGCCGGGGGGCGCGCGGGCGTGTCGAGGGTGCGCCACGTCGACGTCGCGAGATCGAGCACGAAGGTGTCGTTCTGCGGCGCGAACGCGAGCCCGTCGGTCGAGGTGTTGCCGCCGAACACCACGAGCTCGCCGCGCGCCTCGTCGACGGCGGCGGCGAGGTTCGCGCGCGGGCTCGGCGCCGTGCCCTTCGTGGGGAGCTCGCTCCATGCGCGCTTGGCGAAATCGAACGCCCAGACGTCCGCGAAGAGCGTGTAGGGACCGCTCCCACCCTTCCGGGTTCGACCGCCGAACAGCAGCGCGCGATCGCGCGCGCGATCGGAGAGCACCACGTGGCGGGCGCGGGCGGGGGGCGCCTGGTCCACGGGCGTGAAGTCCCCGCAGCCCACGTCGAGGACGAAGCTGCCCCCGTCGTGCGCGGCGGCCGCGACCGAGCCGCACGGCGCGACCGCCGTGTCGCCACCGAAGAGCACCAGTGTCTTGCCGTCCGCCGAGAGAGCGCCCGCCGCGTCGCCGCGGGGCGTGGGCAGCGTCGAGCCCTTGGGGGAGCCCGCGCACACGGGGGCGCCGCCGGGCGGTGGATCGCTCGCGCCGGCCTCCGCCGAGGGCGCGGTCTGGGCGGCAGGCTCGGGGGACGAGGAGCACGCGAGGAGGAGCGTCGGGACCAGGAGACCAGCGAGGAGCCGCACCACGCCACACTACCACGGCCGCGGCGGCGGGCCCGCGCGAAGCCAAGACGTCAGCGCGGCAGGACCTCGGCCCGCGCGAGCAGGGCGCGCGTGACGCCCCGCCGGCGCCGACGCGGCGCGGCAGGTGACCTTCGTTCCACGAGGCAAGTGTGCTCTTCTTGCCCCTCCGTCGCGCCCCGAGCGCGCCGCCTCCGGCCCATGTCCCCGACGCCCGCAAGCCCCATCCCGCGGCTCCAAAATAGGCTCCTCCACCTGCTCGGCAGCGACGAGGCCGCGAAGCCGACGCTCGTCGCGGCGATGCTCCGGCGCGACGCGAGCGAGTCCACGTCGTACTGGCTTCAGCTGGTGGTGTCGGTGGGCATCGCGACGCTCGGCTTGGTGGTCGGCAGCACGGCGGTCGTGATCGGCGCGATGCTGGTCGCGCCGCTCATGGGCCCGATCATCGGCCTCGCCATGGGGCTCGCGACCGGCTCGCCGTTCCTCGTGCTGCGCTCGGCCGGTCGGATCGGCCTCAGCGTGCTCGTGAGCGTGGGCGGCGCGGCGCTCATCACGGTGCTGCTGCCGTTCCACGAGCTCAACGCCGAGATCTCCGCGCGCACGTCGCCGACCGTGCTCGACCTCATCACCGCGGGGTTCTGCGCGCTCGCCGGCGTGTACGCGTCGCTGCGGCAGGGCTCCGACACCACCGCGACCGCCGCGGGCACGTCGATCAGCATCTCGCTCGTGCCGCCCCTCTGCGCGAGCGGCTACGGCCTCGGGATCGCGACGTGGCGGGTGGCCGGCGGCGCCGGGCTCCTGTTCCTGACGAACCTCGTGGCGATCGTGGTGGTGGGCACGATGGCGTTCGTCGCGGCGGGGTTCAACCGCGTGCAGGTCGGAGAGCTCGAGCGCACAGAGCTCGAGCGGGGCAGCGACGCGCCCATCGCCCGGGCGCTCGCGCGCAGGCTGGCGCGGCTCTTCGAGTCTCGCGGCGGGCCCGTGCTGCGCTTCTTGATGCCCTTCGTGCTGCTCGCCGCCGTCTACGTGCCGCTCCGGCAGGCCCTCGACGAGGTGGCGTGGCAGGTGCGGGTGCGCGCGGCCGTCCAGGAGACCCTGGCGCGCGAGCCGAACCGCGTGGTGCAGAGCCGCACGCGCGTGGAGCGCCGCGAGGTCGAGGTGGCGATCGTGCTCCTCGGCAAGGCCGAGGACGCGGAGCGCGCGCGCGCGCGCATCGACGCCGACGTTCGCCAGGTGGCGGGCGTCAAGCCGCGCGTCGAGGTGCTCGCCGTCCCGGACGCCACCGCCCTCGAGGGCCTCGAGTCGAGCCTCTTGCCGCGGCCGCTCGCGCCCGCGGCCGCGAAGACCCCGGCGGAGGAGCTCGACTCCTCCCGCGGGCGGGTGCGGCAGGCCGTGCTCGAGGTCTGGCCGAGGGGCGCCGCCGGGGAGCCGCTCGCGATCGACCTGGGCGCCGCCGCCGGCCCGCAGCTCCAGCTCCGCGTCGCGCACCTCGGCCCGCCGCTCGGCGCGGCCGCGCGCGAGGCCGTCGGGCGCGCGGCGGAGCTCTCGCTCGGCCAGCCCGTCGAGCTCATCGACGTCGCCATCCCCGCGGAGCTCCTCACCCGGGCCGACGGCGATCTCGCGTTCATCTCACGCGCGGCGGCGGGGGCGCAGGCGAGCGCGAGCGTGGCCGCGATCGCCGTGTGCGCGACCGTCGTGCCCGCCCCGCCGAGGTCCGCCGAGCGCGACCTCGCGCGCGCCCTCGACGCGGCGCTCGCGGGGCACCCGCGGGTGACTTCCGTCACGGGGAAAGAGTGGAGCGTGCAGTTCGTGCGCGGCGCGTGCCCGAGGCCGACGGAAGACGCGGGCGCCTCCGACGCGGCGGCCGACGCGCCCCGGTGAGGCGAGCCCAGGCTCGCGCCTACTCCTCGTCCGCCGTGCCGCCGCCGGCCACGCGCCTCGCGACGGCGCCGAGCGACAAGCCCTGCACGAGCACCGAGAAGACCACCACCACGTACGTGACCGTCACGATGTAGTCGCGCGACGGTGACACGGGCAGAGACAGCGACAGGGCGACCGAGATGCCTCCGCGGATGCCACCCCAGGTGAGGACGGTCACCGCGCCCTTCAGCGGCGGCACGAAGCGGCGCATCGCCGTGAGAGGAATGACGACGCTGAGAAAGCGGCCCACGAGCACGACCACGATCGCCACGCCGCCGAGGCCGAGCGCCCCCTTCGACATGGGGAGCGTGGTGAGCTCGAGGCCCACGAGGACGAACAGGATCGCGTTCAGCACCTCGTCCGCCAGGGTCCAGAACTTGTCGATGTGCTCGCGCGTGACATCGCTCATGCCGCGCGCGCGGCCCGCGTTCCCGATGATGAGCCCCTCCATGACGGCGGCGAGGGGCGCGGAGATGTGGAGGCTCTCGGCCATGGCGTACCCGCCGAACACGAGCGCGAGCGTGAGCAACAGCTCGGTCTGGTAGTGGTCGATGCTGCGCAGCAGCCGGTAGACGAGGTAGCCGGTCACGAGGCCGAAGGCCGCGCCGCCTCCCGCCTCCCGCGCGAACCTCGTCGCGATCTGCGCGGCGGTGGCCTCACGCCCGAGGACCACGGCCCCCACCAGGGTGGAGAACACGACGACGCCGACGCCGTCGTTGAGGAGCGACTCGCCCGCGATCTGGGTCTCGAGGCGCTTCGGGACCTTGGCGTCCTTCAGAATACCCAGCACCGCCACCGGATCGGTGGGGGAGATGAGGGCCCCGAACACGAGCGCGTACCCGAGCGAGATGGGGGCGCCGAAGGCGCGCACCGCGGCGTAGAAGAGGCCGCCCACGATGGCCGTCGAGAGCAGCGTCCCGACGAAGCTCAGCCCGAGCACGACGGCGCGCTCGCGCTTCAGGTCGCCGAGGTCGACGTGGAGCGCGCCCGCGAAGAGCAGCGCGCCGAGCATGCCGTGCATGAGGGTGTGCTCGAGCTCGGCCCGCGCGACCACGTCCATCATGGTCGGTCGGAGCGAGACGAAGCCCGCGCGGTCGAGCACGACGAGGACCATCGAGCCCACGAGGGACATGGCCATGATCCCGATGGCGGGCGGCAGCCGGAGCGAGCGCTGATTGACGTAGCCGAACAGCGCCGAGAGGGTGAGCACGGCCGCGAAGACCTGAAAAGCAGTCACGGTGCGAGCACGCTAGCCGATCCGGCGCACGCCTGCGGCGCGATCGGACGCGCCGCGCGCGTCGCCTACTTCTTCTTCTTCGGTGCGATGGCCCGCATGCGGTTGTTGCGCGGGTTGTGCTCCACCTCGGCCAACCCGAGCGCCTCGAGCACGGGCGGCACGTACATGCCGAACCGGCCTCGGAGCCCCTTCTTCAGCCCGTACCACCCGCCCACGGGGTTATCGCTCGCTCGACCCCAGGCCTCCACCGTGCCCTCCGCCGCGGGCTTCTGCTCGTCGGCGCTCCCGAGGGGCATCCAGTCGCCGTGGGCGAGGAGCATCGCGTGGAGATCCTCGACGCAGCGGAGCGCGTACCGCAGCTCGGTCTTGCCCACGCGTACGACCAGCGCGGGAGGGTCGAGCGACGGGTCTTGGTAGGCCTCGTACTCCGAGGTGCCGGGAGGCGTCTTCAGCGCCCAGGGGTGGTCCTTCGTTCCGTTCGTGCTTGCTTTGGCCATCCGCTCCTCCGGCCGCGCGCGCCAGGGAGCGGGCGGCTTTTGCATGCAGTCTGCATATGTTTGGGGGTCGACGTCGACGTCCCCACCGCGACGACGAGCGAGCACCCCGAGAGGATGCGCTCGGGAGAAAAAATATCACATCTCGGCGGGGTCCCGCGGGGGCGCGCCCCAGGTCCACCGGTCGACCAGCCACGGCCCCGTCGACGCGAGCGGGTCGTCCTTGCCGATCACCCACGCGTCGATGGTGCCCGACGGCGACACGCGCATGCGCACGAAGCTCTTGAAGCCCGGGTGCCCGAGCACGGTGAACACCTGCTGCATCTCGAGGCCCCCCAGCGCGCAGAGCGCCAGGAAGACGCCGTAGATCAGCGCGCTCGCGTACGCGTGCACGAGCACCATGAGCGGCCCGCGCGCGGCCGCGTGGAGGGGGGCCCCGTACCTCACCTCGAGGAGCGCGAGGCCGGCGGGCAGGAGGCCGAGGGCGAGGCCGAAGGGGAGCGTCAGCGCGAGGACCCGGCGCGGGTGCGCGCGGTGGTGGCCCGCGATCGCGTAGAGGACCCAGATCCACGCCGCGCTCGCCACGGCGGCCGTCACGCCGAAGCGCAGGAGCCCGTGCCCCCCCGCGGCGAGCTCGAGCGCCCCGACCACGGCCGCGACGATGTGCACGATGTAGCCGGAGCGGCCGAGGACGAGGCGCAGCGGGACCTCGAGCGCCAGGCGCCGCGAGATGCGCGCGCTCGGATAGGCCGCCGCCGCGGGGCTCGGGTCGGGGACGATGCGCGTGCCGTGGAGGAAGGCGCCGCCGCCGCCCGCGATGACGTGCATCGACTCGCCCACGACGCGGCGCTCGTAGTGGTGCATGTCGCCACACTGGTAGAGCACCCGGTCGCGCGCGAGGTCGAGGCCAGCCGCGGCGAGGATGCGCTCGCCCACGTCCCACGGCTCCCCGAAGGCGATCGCAGGATCGGGCGACGCGAGCCACACGCGCTCGCCCCCGGCGACGCGCCGGCGCGCCGCGAAGTAGCTCCGCTGCCGGTAGTCGAGCCGCCCGAGCTGGCGGTCGACGCCCCAGAGGTCGAGCCCCGGCGCGAGCGGCAGCGCCCAGTAGCTCGCCTCCTGGACGGGCTCGTAGCCGAGCAGGGTCAGCCGGCGGCGGCGCTTCTCGTCCGTGCCCCGCCAGAGCGCGCGCGTGGTCTTGGCGACGCCGGCGATCGTGCTGAGCGTGCCGCCGAGCTCGTCGAGGTGGAGCCCTCGCGCGACCAGGCCGACCGCGCGCGACGCCGAGTCCTTCCTGCGCGGCTCCTCCACGGCGCCGTGGCCGCGCAGCCGATCGCCGGCGCTGCGGCGGAAGAGCCGGCCGAAGCCATCGAGCCCGTCGTACCAGTCGTGGTTGCCGGGGATCGCGAGCAGCGCGCGCGGCGGCGCCGCGGGATCGTACGTGGGCTCGAGCAGCTCGTTCCACGGCTCGAGGACGCGGCGGAAGATCTCGTCGGCGGTGGCGACGGGGTACGCCGTGTCACCGCCGAACAAGAGCACGTCGCCGCGCGGCAGCGCCTGCTCGCCGGCCTCGCCTCCGTCGACCACGTACTCGGCGAAGAGCATGCGCCCGACGGCCGCGCTCACGTCACGGTCGTCCCCCGTGTCCGCCACCCAGTCGACCCAGAGGGGGCGCCCGAGGCCTTCGAGCAGCGTCGGCGCGTCGGGGGAGAGCCTCAGCACCTCGGCCACGGCGCGGAGCGTCTCCTCGGGAGACGCCGGGCGCATCCAGTCGCGCGCGTCGACCGCCTCGCGCGCGATGGCGGTCGAGACCAGGTTGCGAAAGTGCCCCCACAGCGAGGTCGCCCCGTACCACCGGATCCCGTACGGCGCGGTGGCGCCCTCGCGAAAGACGACGGGCGCCGGGCGGTCGCCCCGAGGCTCGAGGCGGACGGGCGGGCTCACGCGCTCGCCCGCGCGGCGCGTCGAGCGCTAGAGAAAGACGGCGATCTCATCGAGCTCCTTCTTGCGCAGCGTGGGCACGCGCGCCCCCTCCGCGGGATAGCCCACGACGAGGAGGAGATAGGGCCGCTCATGCGGCGGCCTCCCCAGCAGCTTCGAGAGGAAGCCCATGGGGCTCGGCGTGTGGGTCAGGGTGGCGAGCCCGGCGTGGTGGAGCGCCGCGATGAGGAAGCCCGTGGCGATGCCCACGGATTCTTGAACATAGTAGTGCTTGGTGCGCGCGCCGTCGGCCGCGAGCCCGTGGCTCTCCGCGAAAATGGCGATGAGGTAGGGCGCGACCTCGAGGAAGGGCTTGTCGGCGTCCGTGCCGAGCGGCGCGAGCGCCGAGAGCCACTCCTCGGGCGCCCTTCCGCCGTAGAACGCGCGCTCCTCGGCCTCGGCCGCCTCGCGAATGCGCCGCTTCAGCGCGGGGTCCGCCACGACCACGAACTTCCAAGGCTGGAGGTTCGCGCCGCTCGGCGCCGTGCCCGCGGCCCGGAGCGCGTCCTCGAGGACCTCGCGCGGGACGGGCCTGGGCGAGAAGCTCCGCACCGAGCGCCGGGCGCGGAGCTCGGCGTAGAAGGCCGCCGCGCGCGCGCGGAGGTCGTCGCTCGTGCGGGCATGAAAGACGAGGGGCTCCTCTGCCACAGGCGCCCGGTCAGCGCTGCGGGCGCGTCTGACGCTGCTCCACCATGGTGCGGAGCTCCTCCGGCTCGAGCGAGCGGCTCAGCGCCTCCTCGAGAGACACGTAGCGACGCATGAGCAAGTTGAAGAGAGACTGGTTGAGCGTCTGCATACCGAACTTGTCTTGGCCAATCTGCATCTGGCCATAGATCTGCTGTATCTTCGATTCGCGGATCAGGTTGCGGATAGCCACGTTCGGGACGAGCACCTCGAGGGCCATGCAGCGCCCCGGCGCGCCCGCGCGCGGCAGGAGCTGCTGCGAGATGACGGCCTGGAGCACGAACGAGAGCTTCGAGCGGATCTGCTCCTGCTGGTGCGGCGGGAACACGTCGATGATGCGGTTGATGGTGGAGATCGCGCTGTTCGTGTGGAGCGTCGCGAACACGAGGTGGCCGGTCTCGCTGATGGTGAGGGCCGCCTCGATGGTCTCGAGGTCGCGGAGCTCTCCGAGCAGCACGACGTCCGGGTCCTGGCGCAGCACGTATTTGAGCGCGCCGCCGAAGCTCGCCGTGTCTTGGCCCACCTCGCGCTGGTTCACGACCGAGAGCTTGTGCGGGTGCAGGTACTCGATCGGGTCCTCGATGGTGAGGATGTGGAGGCGCTGCTCGGAGTTGATCTTGTCGATGATCGACGCGAGCGTGGTGGTCTTGCCCGAGCCCGTCGGTCCCGTCACGAGGATGAGGCCGTTGGGCTTCTGGGTGAGCTCCGAGATGATCGGCGGGAGGCCGAGCTCCTCGAAGCTCAAGATCTTGAACGGGATGGTGCGCAGCGCCCCCGCGACGGCGCCGCGCTGCACGAAGAAGTTCGCGCGGAAGCGCGAGAGGCCCTTCACGGTGAAGCTGAGGTCGAGCTCGTTGTCGCGCTCGAACTGGATCTTCTGCTCCTCGGTGAGCACCGAGTAGCAGAGCGCCTTGGTCTCGGCGGGACCGAACGGCGGCAGCTTCAGCGGGATGACCTCGCCGTCGATGCGAAGCAGCGGAGGCGTGCCCACCGTGATGTGCATGTCGCTCGCGCCTTTGTCCACCATGGCCTTCAGGAGCTGGTGGAGGTTGACGCGGAGCTCGGGGGGCTGCTGTTGGGTCATGAGGTCTCGTGAGAAAGGCCGGCGCTCAGGCGTCGGACATGGTGACGCGGAGGACCTCTTCGGTCGTGGTCACGCCGTCGAGCACCTTGAGGATGCCCGCCGCGCGCAGGCTGCACATGCCGCCCTTGATGGCGCCGAGCTTGAGCTCGGCGGTGGAGGAGCCCTGGAGGACCATCTCCTTCAGGTTCTCGGTGAAGCGCATGACCTCGTAGAGGGCGACGCGGCCCTTGTAGCCGCTGCCGTTGCACGTGCGGCAGCCGGCGCCCTTCGAGAGGCGCCCCTGGCAGCGCGCGATCTGCTCGGCGTTGAACCCGACCTCCTGGAGGACCGAGTCGTCGACGACGATCTGTTGCTTGCAGTCTACACAGATCTTGCGCGCGAGGCGCTGGGCGAGCACGAGGTTCACGCTCGCCGTGATGAGGAAGGGCTCCACGCCCATGTTGAGCAGACGCGAGATCGTCGCCGGGGCGTCGTTGGTGTGGAGCGTGGAGAGCACCAAGTGGCCCGTGAGCGCCGCCTTGACCGCGATCTCGGCGGTCTCGAAGTCGCGGATCTCGCCGACCATGAGGACGTCCGGGTCCTGGCGGAGGAAGGCGCGCAGCGCCATCGCGAAGTTGAGCCCGATCTCGTCGTGCATCTGCACCTGGTTGATGCCGTGGAGGTTGTACTCCACCGGGTCTTCCGCGGTGCTGATGTTGGTGTCGATCTTGTTGAGGTCCGACAGCGCGGAGTACAGCGTAGTGGTCTTGCCGGAGCCCGTGGGGCCCGTGACGAGCACCATGCCCCACGGCTGGCGGATGGCCCAGAGGAAGTCGTCGAGCGCCTTTCGATCGAAGCCGAGCTTCGTCATGTCGAGCTGGAGGTTGCCCTTGTCGAGCAGACGCATGACGGTCTTCTCGCCCCAGAGGCAAGGCAGCACGCTCACGCGGAAGTCCATCTCGCGGCCCTTGCCGAGCTTGAGCTTGATGCGCCCGTCCTGCGGGAGGCGCCGCTCGGCGATGTCGAGCTGGCTCATGATCTTGATGCGGCTCGAGATCGCGTTCTTCAGCTTGACCGGAGGGCTCATCTCCTCGATGAGCACGCCGTCGACGCGGTAGCGCACGCGGAGCGACTTCTCGTAGGGCTCGATGTGGATGTCGCTGGCGCCCTTCTTGATGGCGTTCAGCAGGATCATGTTCACGAGGCGGATGACCGGCGCGTCCTCCGAGGCCTTCTCGAGCTCGACGAGGTTCATGTCGTCGTCTTCGCCCGTGAACTCGATCTCGGACTCCTCGAAGCCCGCCATGACCTCGTCGTACGAGGGGCCCACGCTGTAGTTGCGCTCGATCGCCGCGAGGATCGCGTTCTCGGAGGCGATGACCGGCTCGATGTTGTAGCCGGTGAGGAACTTCAGGTCGTCGATCGCGTGGAGGTTGGTCGGGTCGGCCATCGCCACGATGAGCGAGCTGCCGGCGCGCGACACCGGGATGACCCTGTGGCGCTCGCACTGGTCGCGCTGCACGAGCTTCAGGATGTCGCCGTCGATCTCGTACTCGTCGAGCTGGATCGTCGGGACCCGGTACTGCTGCGACAGGAAGTTCGTGATGTCTTGGTCGCTGACGAAGCCGAGCTTCGCGAGCGCCGCGTTCAGGTTCTGCCCTGACCGCGACTGCTCGTCTTGGGCCTGCCGCAACTGCGAAAGGGAGATGAGCTTCTCTCGAACGAGGAGCTCGCCGAGTCGGTTCTGGTTTGCCATGCGTCCTCTTCGGGTGAGTCTACGGCGGTCCGTCGCGTTTTCGTACGAGATTCCGCGGGCACCCCCTCCCCGCCGCGAACGGCGCGGCGCATCCCACCGTGTGGTACCCTCCGTCGAGGCGTGGGACTTTTCGACCGCATCTTCGGCCGGGGGCGCGACGCCGCGAGGGCTCGCAGCGCCGAGGTGCGCGGAGAGCTCGCGAGGGCCGCCGAGCTCTACGCCGAGGCGGGGCGACCGCTCGAGGCCGCCCGCGTGATGCTCCTCCGCGGCGACGGCGATCCGGACCACCGCGCTCGGCTGCAGCACTACACGCAGGCCGCCAAGCTCGCGCCCGAGGGCACCCCCGAGAACGTCGAGGCGAGGAAGAAGCGCGCGCTGCTGCTGCTCGCGCTCGTGGGCGACGTGGCGCTCTCCGCGCTGAACCGGCGCGACGTCGAGGACGCGGCCCGCGAGCTCGAGGCCGTGGGCGAGCACGAGCGCGCGGCCGAGGCGTACGCCAGCATCGACGACCGCGAGGGCGAGGCGCGGGCGCTCACCGCGGCGGGCGACGTCGAGAAGCTCGAGTTTCTGCTGGCCAGCGAGCAGCACAAGGAGCGCGGCCAGCGCCGGCGCCGCGACCGCAACGCGGAGGTCGATCTGCTCGTGACCAGCGGCCGGCGCCGCGAGGCCCTCGAGCTGCTCGAGCTGCTCGCCCGCGAGAGCCCCGACGACGCGGCGGTGCGCGAGCGCGTGACGAGCCTCCGCGCGCGCCTCGCGCGGGGCCCCCTCGTGACCCTCGCGCTCGGCGACGAGCGCGTCGCGGTCGCGTTCGGCAAGGAGCTCGTCGTGGGCCGCACCGAGGGCACCGTGCTCGTGCCCTCGAACGCCGTGAGCCGCCAGCACCTCGCCGTCACGCGCGAGGAGGGCGGCTTCTTCGTCCGCGATCTCGGCAGCCGCAACGGCACGCAGCTCCGCGGCCTCCCGCTCCGCGGCGCGCTGCCGGTGGGCGAGGGCCTCGAGCTCCGCCTCGGGCGCGAGGTGCCGGTGCACGTGACGCCGAGCGCGCTGCTCGAGGGGGCCGTGCAGGTCGAGGTGCCCGGGCAGCGCGTGACCTCGGCGTTCGGGCCGGTGCGCGTGCCCGTGGGCGAGGGCGAGTGGACCCTCCGCGAGGGGCACGACGGCCTCATCGAGCTCACCGCGAAGGCCCCCGCGGCGTACCTCGGCGACGTGGCGCTCGGCGACGGCACGACCCTCCTCGTGGGCGACGCGCTCGCGGCCGAGCGAGGCGGCCCGCCGCGCCTGCGCGTCGTGGGCTGAGGCGCCGAGCCGCAGGCCCGCGCCCGCGATCCTGCGCAAATCATTGCACAACCGCGGGGCGCCGTTCCCGCGTAGACCTTGGGGATGGACCGACGCCGGGCCGCCATGACCTCGCTCTCGCTCGCGTTCGCGGGCGCCTTCGCCTGGCTCGCGATCTTTCGGGGCTGCGCGGCGCCCGAGGGCTGCCTCGCCGGCGACGACGGGAAGTGCACGCCCCAGGCACCCTGCCAGGGGCTCGCCTACACCTGCGCTACTCCCGCGCTCGAGCTGCGGCGCGTGGAGAGCGGCGCCGACCGCGCCTCCGGCCCCGACGCCCTGGCCGCGACCGGCGACGTCCTCCTCCGCAACGACCACCTCCGTCTGGTGCTCGATGGCCTCGGCGCGCCGCACTTCCTCTCGCCCTCGGGCGGCGCGGTCCTCGATCTCTCGCCGGTCGACGCAAGAGGCGACGGCGACGACGGCATAAATCAGATCTTTCAGGCGGTGGGGATCCTGCCCGGCGACGCCGTGCGCGCGACCCGGATCGACCTCGAGGATCGGTCACCGCGCTACGTCGCGGCGATCGTGCGCGGCACGCTCGACGGGCGCCCGAAGGTGTCGGTCGTGACCCGCTACGAGCTGCGCCCCTGCGAGCCGGGCGTGCGCGTGCGGACCGAGCTCTTCCACGGCGGCGACTCTCCCGAGAGCTTCTTCCTCAGCGACGCGCTCTACTGGGGCGGCCGCAAGAGCGCGCCCTTCACGCCGCTCGCGGGGCGAGGCTTCGTCCACCCCGACCTCGATCTGCTCGAGCTCGATCGCTCGTTCGTCGAGCAGCCGTTCTTCGCGTCGCGACCCGAGCGCGACGGCGCGCCCGCGTACGCCGTGGTCGCGTGCGGCGACGGCAAGCAGGGGCTCAGCGGCTTCCACAGCGACTCGATCTCCGCGGCCGGCCTGCCGCGCACGGTGGTCATGCCGGGCGACGCGCTGGCCTTCGAACGGTTCTTCGTGGTGGCGCGCGGGCCGGGAATGGGCGGCGCGGTGAGCGAAGCGCTCCGAGCGCGCGAGCAGCTCTTCGGAGAGCCCACGCGGGCGGCCCACGGGCGCGTGCGGCGGCCGGACGGGCGGCCGCTCACGCCCGCCGACCACGCGAGCGTGCTCGTCTACGAGCCCG
>DAORJJ010000047.1:0-21978 GCA_035439005.1 Polyangiaceae bacterium
GGGCTCGGCGGGCTCGGGCGGCTCGTCGTCGTCGCCCGCCCACGCGAGCCGCGGGGCCGCGACGAGCGCGACGACCGCGAGGCGCGCGCGCCAACCGCCGCGGAGCCGGGCGCCGCTCATGAGCGCACGCGCTCGACGAGCCCCACGGGCCCGAGGTCGTCGAGCGCGCCGAGCCGCTCTTGAAAGCGCCGAGGGTGCTTGCCGACCCGCCACGTCTGGTCCGCGATGCGGGTCGTCAGGAACCGGAGGCACGCGAAGCGGGCCTCCGCGTGGAGCCCGCGCCACTCGCGCTCGTCGAGACGCCGGACCGACTCGTAGCCCGCGAGCACGGCGCGCGCGAGCTCCGTGTCGAGGCGCGAACCGTAACACCACGAGAGGAGCACAACCGCGATATCATACATAAAAACGCCACCGTGACAGCTCTCGAAGTCGAGCAGCGCGGCGAGGCGATCCCCGCTGAAGAGGACGTTGTCGCGGAAGAGATCTGCGTGCAAGAGGCCCGTGGGCAGGCTCGGATCGCGCGCGTCTTGGGCGGCCTCGAGCTCCCGCACGAGCCACGGCGCGAGCGCGCGCGCCTCGTCGTCGCCCGTGTCGCCGAACGCCCGCGCGAGCGCCGTGAGCGCGTGGACGGAGAAGCGGTCGGCCGGGAGCGCGAGCCCGCCGGAGGCGAGGTGCAGGCGCGCGAGGGCCTCGCCCACCTGCGACGCGTGGCTCGGCGTGATCTCCGACTGGCGGAGCGTGGCGCCCGCGATGAAGGGGAACGCGACCAGGGGCTTTCCCTTCGCGATCCCGACGCACGCGCCTGGAGTGCCCGGCGTCGCGAGCGGCGGCGGCGTCGGCACCCCACGCAGCGCGAGCTCGGCGAGCAGCCGCGCCTCGGCCTCCGCGCCCGCGAGCCCCTGCTGCTCGTAGAGCCGAAGGAAGAGCGACTCCCCCGAGCGGAGCCTCGCGAGCGTGCTCGTGTTGACGGTGCCCGCCTCCACCGGGACGAGCTCGAGGCCCTCGGTGTCTCGCCCGAGCGCCGTGAGCCACGGCGCGACGTCGGCGGTCGAGAGGGGCGTGCGAGTGGCCACGCGAGACTATCTTTCTCGATGCCCCTTTCATGCAACGGTTCTTTACGCCGTCGCAGAAAGGGTGCTATCTGCCGAGACGACAGCGCGCCCGGTGTCTCGGGGCTCTCGGCGCAGGGGGCGCTCTCGGGTTGGCTTTTTTGCCAATCCCTTGTCTGGCCATGGGCTCCGCGTCCATGGTTTTCCTTTCGGACGGCTCGCCGTCCTCGAGAAGTGAGCGCACCCCCATGGCGACGACGAAGAAGCCTGCAAAAGCGAAGGCCGAAGCCAAGCCGGAGAAGGCGGCGACCGCCGTCAAGGGCGCGAAGGCCGCGAAGACCAAGGCCGGCGACAAGGCCAAGGCCGGCAAGGCCACCAAGGCCTCGAAGGCGGACAAGGACTCCCCGAAGCGAAAGTTGGGTCTCCGCGGAGCCGCGCCGTGGGCGGCGCGCCACGCCGCCAAGCACGCCGCCGAGGCGCGCGCACGCGCGGCCGAGCCCCCGCTCCCGGGCAGCGCCCGCGCCACGATCCGCACGCCGCAGGGCGCCGAGGACATCAAGCAGCGCATCTCCGACCTGCACAACCAGCTCGTCGCCGTGAAGGGGTTCAAGAAGAACCTCGCCAAGGGCTTCTACGACATCGGCCTCGTGCTGCGCGACATCCAGGCCAAGCGCCTCTACGAGGCGAAGGGCTTCGGCTCGTTCGAGGCCTTCCTCGAGCGCGAGATCGACCTCGGCAAGTCGACGTCGCTGCGCCTCATCCGCGTCGTGCAGACCTTCCACCGCGAGGCCGCCCTCGAGCTCGGCATGGACCGGCTCTTCATGGCCCTCATGGCGATCGAGGTCGGCGACGCCGCGCCCGACGCGCGGCCGTCGGGCAAGATCCCGCCCCCGCCCCTCTCGTCGTCGGTGCTCCCGCTGAAGCCCCCCGGGCGCTGACGTCGTCGCAGCGCGGCCACGCCCGCGCCGTGTCCCTCAGGCTCCCGCGCGCGGCACCGACACCGTGACCGTCGTGCCGCGCCCGCGCTCCGTGTGGATGCGCACGTCGCCCCTGTGCTGGTCGACGATCTTGCGCACGATGCTGAGGCCGAGCCCCGTGCCCGCCTCCTTCGTCGTGAAGAACGCGTCGAACACGCTGCCCAAAACCTCGCTCTCGATGCCCTGACCCGTGTCGATGATCGAGGTCTCGACGCGATCGTCGCACGCGACGACGCGCGCCGTGAGCGTGCCCCCGCCCTTCATCGCCTCGAGCGCGTTGACGACGAGGTTCACGAGGACCTGCTTCAGCTTCTCGGCGTCGCCGAGGGCCACCGCGCCCTCGCGGGGCAGCTCGCGGACGAACGTGACGCCGCGCTCCTCCGCGGACTCGCGCTCGAGCGCGAGCACCTCGTCGAGCAGGCTCGGCATGTGCACGGGCTCCCGGGCGATGCCGCGAGGGCGGGCGAGCTCGAGGAACTCGGTGAGCAGCCGGTTGAGCCGCCCGATCTCCGAGCCGACGATGGCCGCGCGGGTGCGCAGGCCCGCGCGCTGCTCGTCGTCGGCGGGGAGCTTTCCGACGTCCCGACCGAGCAGGTGGAGCTGGAGCAGCGCGGCGTTCAGCGGGTTTCGGATCTCGTGGGCGAGGTTCAGCGCGAGCGCGCCCATCGCGGAGAGCGCCTCGGCGTCGGCGGCGCGCTTCTCGAGCAACAGCCGCTCGGTCACGTCGATGCCGATCGCGTACACCATCGCGTCCTCGCCGCGCGACAGGTGCCAGCGTACGCGCGTCCGGGTCGTGCCAAGCTCGCTCGTCGAACCAAAGCCGGTCACCACCTCCATGGCCCGCGTCTTCCGCGAGTCGGTGCCCTCGCGCGCGCGGGCGAGCGCCTCGCGGAGCCGGGCGCGCCCCTCCGGCGGGATCCACAGCTCGACGAGCGGCTGCCCGAGCGCCTCGTCCGGAGACACGCCGGCGAGGGTCGCGGCCCTGCGATTCAGTAGTGACACGCGGTCGTCCCCGTCGAGCGCGACGAAGAGGACGCTCGTGAGCTCGACGAGATCACGGTAGCGGCGCTCGAGCTCGTCGCGCTCCCGCTTCAGCGCCACCTTCGCGAACGCCTGCTCGACGGTCGCGAGCAGCTCCTCGGGCCGGAACGACTTGAGCACGAAGGCGAACGCGCCCCCTCGAAGCGCGCCCATGGCCGCGTCGAGCGTGGCGAAGCCCGTGACGAGCACGACCTCCGAGAACGGCGCGCGCTCGCGGAGGGGCCCGATGAGGTCGACGCCGCTCACGTCCGGGAGCTTCACGTCGACGATCGCGACGTCGAAGCCCGCGTCGTCCGCGAGGCTGAGCGCCTGCGCCCCGTTCGTGGCGGTGACCACCTGGAACCGCTGGGAGCGATCGTCGGCGCGCGCGGTGGAGAGCACGTCCTCGAGGGCGCCGGCGAGCTCGGCGTTGTCGTCCACGATGAGCACGCGCCCCCGCGCGCCCCGCGACGCGAGCGCGGGGATCGACGCGCTCACGGCGCCTCGGGCTCGGCGAGGAGCCTCGCGAGCAGCTCGTTCGCCAGCGCCGGGTTCGCGCGACCGCCGGTCTCTTTCATCACCTGCCCGACGAAGTAGCCGAACAGGCCCACCTTGCCGGCGCGGTACTGCGCGCGCTGCTTCGGGCTCGACGCGACCACGCGGGCGCACACCGCCTCGAGCTCGCCGCGGTCCGAGAGCTGCCGCATCCCGAGCCGCTCGGCGAGGGCCACGACGTCGACGGCCCCCTCGCCGCGCGCGTCGCCGGCGTCCCGGACGTGCTTGTAGAGCTCCTTCGCCTGCTTTCCGCTGACGGTGCCGTCCGCGACGAGCCCGAGCAGCGCCACGAGGGAGGGCGCCTCGAGCGGGAGCGTCGCGCGGGCGCCGTGGGTCTCCACGTCCGCGAGCACCTCCGACAGCAGGAAGTTCGCGAGCGGCGCGGGCGACGCACCGAGGGAAACACAACTCTCGAAAAAGCTAGCGATTGCGGGATGTTGAGTGAGCACTTCGGCCGCGGACGCCGCGAGCGCGAGCTCCCCGACGTAGCGCGCGCGCTTGGCGGCGGGGGTCTCGGGGAGGCTCGCGCGGAGCGCCGCGAGCAGCGCGTCGTCCACGACGAGCGGGAGGAGATCCGGCTCCGAGAAGTAGCGGTAGTCTTGCGCGGTCTCCTTGCTGCGCATGGCGAACGTCGTCTCGGTCTTCTCGTCCCAGCCGCGGGTCTCGTGCACGACGCGGCCCCCACCGGCGAGCAGCGCGGCCTGGCGCGCGGCCTCGTACTCGATGGCGCGCTCGACGAACCGGAACGAGTTCATGTTCTTGATCTCGACGCGCGTGCCGAGCTCCACCGCGCCCCGCGGGCGAACCGACACGTTCGCGTCGCAGCGAAAGCTGCCCTCCTCGAGGTTGCCGTCGTTGACGCCTGCGAAGACGAGCAGCTCGCGGAGCGCGCGGAGGTAGTCGGCCGCCTCGCGGCCCGACGAGAGGTCGGGGCGACCGACGATTTCGATGAGCGGGGTGCCCGCGCGGTTGAGGTCGACGAGGCTCCGCGCGCCGTCGTGGACGTTCTTGCCCGCGTCCTCTTCCATGTGCACGCGCTCAATCCGCGCGCGCTTGGGGCCGCCCGGGGTGACGAGGTCGAGCCCCCCACCCTTCGCGAGCGGCTGCTCGAACTGGCTGATTTGGTAGCCCTTCGGGAGATCGGGGTAGAAGTAGTTCTTCCGCGCGAAGCGCGACTCGTGGGCCACCTCGGCGCCGAGCAGCAGGCTCGCGGTGATCGCGAGCTCGACCGCGCGACGGTTGAGCGTGGGGAGGGCGCCGGGCAGCCCGAGGCACGTGGGGCACACGTGCGTGTTCGGCGGCGCCCCGAACGCGGTGGCGCACGCGCAGAAGAGCTTCGTCTGCGTCAGCAGCTGGGCGTGCACCTCGAGGCCGACGACGACCTCCACGGCTTCGTGGCTCATGCGGCGGTCTTTACCAGAAACTTGGCCCAGAACCGCGCCCGTGCGAGCGTCGCGCGATGTCCGGCAGCCACGTCGACCGCGCGATCGAGCGGCTCATGCCCGTGGGCATCTTGGGCATCGCGTTCGTCACGGTGCCGCTGCTCATCCTGAAGCCGGAGGGGCTGCCCCGCATGCGCTCGCTCGATCGAGAGCTCACGCAGGTGGAGACCGAGAACGAAGAGCTGCGGCGCGACGTCGCGAGGCTCCGCGTCGAGGTCGCCGATCTGCGCGACAACCCTGCGGCGGTCGAGCGAATCGCTCGCTCCAAGCTCGGTCTCCTCCGCAAGAGCGAGGTGGTCTACCAGTTCGGGAAGGGGCACCCGTGATCGCGCAGCGCTTCACTCACGCCGCGCGCGCGCGCGTGGTGTAGAGTCTCCCCGTGGCGGTAGAGTTCGCCAGAGGGCTCGTGGTGTCCGAGGTGCTGAGCGCCGAGGCGCTGGAGCGCGCGCTCTTCGTCGCGGCGTCGAACGACTCGCCGCTGGAGCACGCCCTGCTTGACACGGGCGCGCTCACCCCGGAGAAGCTCGATGTCGAGCTCGGCCGGGCGGACGCGCCCGTCATGCAGCAGGTCGTGGCCGACGTCGAGCTGCTCGACCGCCTCCCCGCGGGCCTCTGTACCAGGCTGCTCGTCGTTCCGCTCCGCTTCGACGAGCGCTCGAACACGGTCGATCTGGCGGTCGTGAACGCGTTCGACACGCACGCAGCGGAGGAGGTCGCGTTTCACCTGGGCGCGAACGTCGTCGCCATGCGCGCGTCGCTCGAGCAGGTCGAGGGCGCCCTGCGGGATCGCCCAAGCTACTCCCACGTCCTCGGCGCGCGGTCGCCCGAGAAGGTCGCGCAGCAGCTGCGAATTCGTCACGAGACGCCCCCTCCCGATCCGACCTACTCGGTGCGCCGCACGCCGATGTGGGGCACCGACACGAGCGGGGGCGCGCACGACGAGCCCTCGGAGATCCCCATCCCGCTGACGCGACGGCGCAGCACGTTCGCCCCGCCGCTCGACCCGATCGCGGACGAGAGCGTCGCGAGCATCACGTACTCGCGCCTCGGCGGTGGCCTCTCGCTCCCCGACGCCGAGCTCATCCGCTCGCGCAGCTCGGTCCCCGCCGCCGATCCCGAGGACGGCGGCCTCCGGATCGACTCGCTCCCGGCCGCGGCGGTCGAGGTGGCGCCCTCGCGCGCCGGCCGCTCGTCGTCCGTGCCCACGCGGCGCGAGCCGGAGGTGATGGTCTCGCCGACGACGCTCCGGCGCGCCGACCTCCCCCCTCCGCCCGACGCCGAGTTGCTGGAGCGACCGCTCACGCTCTCGCTGATCCCCCCGTCCATCACGGTGCGCGAGCCCGCGACGACCCGCGACGTGCCGCCGCGCCCGCCGCCCGCGTCCGCGCTCGCGAGGAACCCGAGCTCGCCGCCCGCCTCCCCGTCGCACCGCCCTTCGCCCATCTCGGTGCGGGCGCCCAGCGTGAGCCCGCCGCCGCGCGGGAGCGTGGCCCCGAGCGCCGCGTCCCCTCCCGAGCCGAGCCAGGTGCTCGCGGCGCTCAAGTCGGCGCCCGACCGCGACGCGGTGCTCGGCCTGGTGCTCGCTGGGGCGAGGGTCGTCGCCCGCCGCGTGGCGCTCTTCGTCGTGCGCCGGGGGAGCTTCGTGGGGTGGCTCGCGACGCCCGAGCTCGCCGCCTCCGGGGGCGTCACGTCGCTCGAGATCCCAGCCGACGCCCCCACCGTGCTCGCCTGGGCCTCGGCCGAGGGCACCTACCTGGGGCCCCTCGATCCGAGCACGCACGGGTCGCTCGTGGCGGCCCTGCGCACCGTGAGCCGCGAGGTGGCGGCCGTCCCCATCCGCGTGCACGGCCGGACGGCCGTGGTCGTGCTCGCCGACGAGCTCGGCGACACGCTCATCGCGACCAAGCGGCTCGAGGAGATCGCCGCCGTGGCGGGCGAGGCCCTCGCGCGCATCGTGCGCGCCGCGAAGAAGTAGCGCGGGTCACGCGGGCTACCGTTCGGGCGCGCCCCGCCGAAGTATTGTAGGCTCGCGCCGCGATGACTTCTTCGTACCGTTCGCTCCGGAGCACCTGGGAGAGAGACATCCTGGCGAAGGCGGAGGCCGGCGGCAAGGCGCGGGCGCGCGTCCCGAACCTGTCGGGCCAGGTCGACGCGGCGCCCCTCTACGGCCCCGACGACCTCGAGGGCGATCTCCACGCGCGGCTCGGGTTCCCGGGCGAGCCCCCGTTCACGCGGGGGGTGCAGGCGAACATGTACCGCGGGCGCCTGTGGACGATGCGCCAGTACGCGGGCTTCGGCACCGCGACCGAGTCGAACGCCCGGTACCGCTACCTGCTCGCGCAGGGCCAGACCGGCCTGTCGGTCGCGTTCGATCTCCCCACGCAGATGGGGCGCGACTCCGACGATCCGATGAGCCTCGGCGAGGTGGGGCGGGTCGGCGTCGCGGTCGACTCCATCCACGACATGCGCGCCCTCTTCGACGCGATCCCGCTCGGCGACGTGTCGACCTCGATGACCATCAACGCGACGGCGTCGATCCTCCTCGCGCTCTACGTCGCGGTCGCCGAGGAGCAGGGCGTCGCCCGGCAGAAGCTCCGCGGCACGATCCAGAACGACATCTTGAAGGAGTACATGGCGCGGGGGACCTACATCTTCCCACCCCGCCCCTCCCTCCGCTTGATCACGGATATCTTTGCGTATTCCACCACCGACGTGCCCAAGTGGAACACGATCTCCATCAGCGGCTACCACATCCGCGAGGCCGGCTGCGACGCCGCCCAGGAGATCGCGTTCACCCTGGCGGACGGCCTCGCCTACGTGCAGGCGGCGGTCGACGCGGGGCTCGACGTCGACGTGTTCGGCGCGCAGCTGTCGTTCTTCTTCAACGTGCACAACAACGTGCTCGAGGAGGTCGCCAAGTTCCGCGCCGCCCGGCGCATGTGGAGCACGCTCATGCGCGATCGCTTCGGCGCGAAGACCGACCGCGCCCGCGCGCTGCGCTTCCACTGCCAGACCGCCGGCATGACGCTGACCGCCCAGCAGCCGCTGAACAACGTCGCGCGGGTCACGCTCCAGGCGCTCGCGGCCGTCCTCGGCGGCTGCCAGTCGCTCCACACGAACAGCTACGACGAGGCGCTCGGCCTCCCCACGAGCGAGGCGGCCACGATCGCGCTCCGCACCCAGCAGATCCTCGCCCACGAGTCGGGCGTCGCCGACTTCGTCGACGGCCTCGGCGGCAGCTACGCGGTGGAGGCGCTCACCGACCGGCTCGAGCGCGAGGCGGGCGCATACCTCGCGCGCATCGACGCCCTCGGCGGGATGGTCGCCGCCATCGAGCAGGGCTACCCGCAGCGCGAGATCCAGAACACCGCGTACGCCTACCAGCTCGAGATCGAGGATCGCCGCCGGCTCATCGTCGGCCAGAACGCCTTCGTCCAGGACACCGCGCCGGTGCCGGTCATGAAGATCGACCCGCGGATCGAGGCCGAGCAGGTGGCGCGCCTCGTCGCGATGCGGGCGGCGCGGGACCCAGAGCGGCACGCCGCGGCGCTGCGCGCGGTCGAGCACGCCGCGCGGAACCCGGGCGAGAACGTGATGCCGCCGATCGTCGAGGCGGTGAAGGCCGAGGCCACCGTCGGCGAGATCTCGAACGTGCTCCGGGGCGTCTTCGGCGAGCACACCGAGACGCTGGTCGTGTGACGCCTCAAGGCGGGGCCGCGTCGCCCTCGCCGTCGGCGAGCGCGTCGGCCGTGAGCTCCGACTCGAACACGCCCTCCCAGCGCGCGACCACCACGCTCGCCAGCGCGTTGCCCGCGACGTTCGTCGCGGAGCGCGCCATGTCCATGATCTCGTCCACCGCGAGCAGCATGGCCACGCCGGCCTCGCCGGGCAGGCCGTAGCTCGCGCACGTGGCGGCGATGATGACGAGGGTCGCGCGAGGCACGCCCGCCACGCCCTTGGAGGTGATCACGAACGTGAACACCATGAACAGCTGCCGCCCGAGCGGCATGTCGATGCCCGCGGCCTGCGCGATCGTGAGGCTCGCGAGCACGAGGTACAGGGTCGAGCCGTCGAGGTTGAACGAGTACCCCGCCGGGAGCACGAAGCTCGCCACGCGCCGCGGGACGCCGAACCGCACGAGCACCTCGAGCAGCTGCGGCAGCGCGGCCTCGCTCGACGCGGTGGTGTAGGCGGTGAGGAGCGGCTCGCGGATCGCGCCGAAGAACCGGCGCGGGCTCACGCGCACCACGAGCAGGATCGGCACGAAGACGAGCCCGACGAGGAGCGCCATCGAGAGGTAGAGGCTCCCGACCACGCGCGCGTAGCGCGACACGAGGTACACCACCGCCGGCCAGCCCTCGATGCGCGCGCCGCTCTCGAGCGTGTGGCCCGCGGCCATGTGCGACACGTTGTACGCCATGGCGCCGAACACCCCGAGCGGGGTCAGCTTCATGATCATGCCCGTGTACTTGAACATCGCCTGCGCGACGGTCTCGGCGAGCTCGAGCGCCACCTTCTTGCGCTCGCCGAGCTGAGTGAGCGCGATGCCGAAGAGCACGGCGAACACCACGATGGGCAAGATGTCGCCGTCCGCCGCGTGCTTCGCGAGGTTCGACGGGAAGAGGTGCATCGCCGTGTCCCACCCGCTCTGCGCCTTCGACTTGTCGACCCCGTGCGACGTGAGGTCGATCGGCAGCCCCTTGCCCGGCTGCAGCGTGTTCGCGACCAGGAGGCCGAGGCCGAGCGCGATCGTGGTGACGACCTCGAAGTAGAGCAGCGACTTGCCGCCCATCCGGCCGACGGCCTTGATGTCCCCGGTCTGCGCGACGCCGACCACGATGGTCGACACGAGCAGCGGGACGATGAGCCCCTTGATGAGCGCGATGAACGCCTTCGACAAAAAATGAAATAATTCGTATACTTGCGGATACTTATCCTGCGGGAAGAAGCCGCCGAGCGCGACGCCCGCGACGAGGGCGACGAGGATGAGCCACGTGCCGCTGCGGGGCCTCCGACGGGCGGGCGTGGCGGGCGTGGCGGGCGTAGGCGCCGCGGGCGTCGGCTCATCGCGGGGTTCGTCGCGCATGCCCCACGCTACCTCAGGTCGGCGGCGCCCGACGACCGCTCCGCGGCCCGAGCGGGCCGAGGGAGACGCGCGCTCACGGAGGAGCCCAGATCGCCGGCTCGTCGTCGCCGGGCCTGCCGATGAGCAGCTCGTGCGGCGCGTAGCGAGCCTTGTACGCGAGGGACGCGCAGCCCGCGACGCGGTAGCCGAGGTACACGTGGGGCACCCCGCGCCCGCGCGCGAGCTCGATCTGCAGGAGCACGCTCGCGACGCCCACGGAGCGCCGCGCGTACGCGGGATCGTAGAAGCAGTACACGGCGCTCCAGGCGCGCGGGGTCTCGTCGGCGATCGCGATGGCGACGAGCTTGCCGCCCGCTTCGGGCGCGTCGTCGTAGAAGGCGAGCTCGCGGGCGCACACGTGCGGGAAGGCGAAGCACTGGAAATACGAGTCGCGATCGGTGGGCGACGGATCCCACCCGCGGGCCACCTCCCGCGCGGCGTGCCAGCGCGCGAAGAGGGCGAGGCGCTCGTCGTCCACGCGGGGCGGGCCGAGCTCGACGCGAAGATCGGCGCACGCCTTTCGCGCGCGGCGCTGGGCCTGGCTGGGCTGGAAGGTCTCCACCGGCACGCGGATCGAGCGGCACTCGCCGCACGCCGTGCACGCCGGGCGGAAGTACACCGCCCCGAAGCGACGGTAGCCCCGCTCGAGCAGGCGCTCGTACTCCTCGGGCCCCACGTCCACCATGACGCGCACGTCCTGCCGCGCGCGCTCGCCGGGGAGGTACACGCACGGGCGCTCGGACTCGACGAAGGTCGACAGCACACGCGCCACGCGCCGAGGATAGGCGCCCCGGCGTGGCGCGCGGGCGAAATTCGACGCCGGTCGCTACGTGAGGTTCGCGAGCACCTTGCGCAGCACGTCGGCGTCACGCACGCCCTCCGCCTCCGCGCGGTACGAGAGGACGAGGCGGTGCCGCATCACCGGGGTGACCATGGCGCGGACGTCCTCGACGTCGGCCGCGGCCTCCCCCGCGAGCGCCGCGCGCGCCTTCGCGGCGAGCACGAGCGCTTGGGAGCCGCGCGGGCCGGCGCCGAAGCGCACGTAGTGGTCGACCGCCTCGGGCGCCTTGCGGTCCTTCGGGCGCGTGGCGCGCCCTATCGCCACGGCGAGCTCCACCGCCGCGTCCGTGACGGGGATGCGGGGAACGAGGTCCTGCAGGGCGCGGACCTCGGGCGCGGACAGCACGGTCGGCACCTCGCCCACCGCGGCGCTGGTGGTGCGGCGGGCGATCTCCCGCTCCTCGACCTCGGACGGGTATTCGACGTGCACCTCGAGGAGAAAGCGGTCGAGCTGCGCCTCGGGGAGGGGGTAGGTGCCCTCCTGCTCGATGGGGTTTCGCGTCGCGAACACCTGGAAGGGATCGGGCAGCTTGTGCGTGACGGTGCCCACGGTCACGCGGCGCTCTTGCATGGCCTGGAGCAGGGCCGCCTGGGTCTTCGGGGGCGTGCGGTTGATCTCGTCGGCGAGGACCAGGTTGTGGAAGATGGGCCCGGGCAAGAAGCGCACGCGGCGGCGCTGCCCGGCCGGATCGTCGTCCTCCTGGAGCACGTCGGTGCCGGTGATGTCGGCGGGGAGCAGATCGGGTGTAAACTGCACGCGACCGAACGAGAGGTCGAGGGCCTCGGCGAGCGACGCCACGAGCAGGGTCTTGGCGAGCCCCGGCACGCCGACGAGCAGCGCGTGCCCCCGCGCGAGCAGCGCGATCAGCATGAGGTCGATGACCGCGGTCTGGCCGACGACGCGCGCGCCGAGGGCCTCGTGGAGCGACAGCCTGGCGGCCTTCGCCTTCTTCAACAGCGCGACGTCGGAGACGGGTTCTTCGCTCACGGGCGTGGTCTCTAGCACGGCTTCTTGCACGCCCTCTAGCGCGCCCTCTCGCACGCGGAGGCGCCCGGTGAGCGGCGTTCAGGCGCGCGTCGCCGACGAGAGACTTGCCGCGCCCTGCCCCCGCGTGTAATTCCGCGCGACGTGTTGGACCCCAAACCCTCCCCCGTCGGCCCCGCCAGCGCCGGCCCGCCCGCCACGCCCGCGGCCTCGACCGAGACCGTCACGCGGCCCGATCCCGGGCTCGCGCGCGGGCGGTGGGAGGCCCCCCGCGCGGCGTTTTACGGGGCGATCGCGCTCGTCGTGGTGATCGGCGTGTTCGCGCTCCTCTCGCGGCTCGGGGTGCTGCGGCTGCCGCGCGCCGCGCAGCGTCCAGGCAAATCCGACCCATGAAATTTTCGCTCCGCCGCGTGCTGGTCGTCATGCTCTTCGGCGTGCTGCTCTACGGCGGCTACGCCGTGTACAGCGGCCTCGGCAAGGTGCGCGACGCGCTCACCGGCTACGCCTGGTGGACCTTCGCGGCCGCCTGTGCGCTCGCCTTCGGCAACTACATCCTGCGCTTCCTCAAGTGGGAGTTTTACCTCTCGCGCCTCGACATTCGCGGGGTCAAGAAGCTCGACAGCTTCCTCGTCTTCCTCTCGGGGTTCGTGCTCACGATCAGCCCCGGGAAGGTCGGCGAGGTCTTCAAGTCGTTCGTGCTCCACGAGACGTACGAGGTCGAGATGACCCGCACGGCGCCGATCATCGTGGCCGAGCGCGTGACCGACGTGCTCGGCATCGTCGTGCTCATCGTGCTCGGCTCGCTCGGCTTCGAGGGGGGGCTCATTTGGGCGGGGGTCGGCGCGGCCCTCGTGATCACGCTCATCGGCGTGGTCATGAGCCAGACCCTGAGCCTCCGGCTCATCGGGTTCATCGAGGTGTTGCCGGGCCCGTTCAAGAAGATCGGCGCGAAGGCGCGCGCCGCGTACGTGAGCCTGCGCACGCTGCTCTCGCCGCGGAACCTGGTCGTGCCCACGCTCATCTCGCTCGGCGCGTGGACCCTCGAGTGCCTCGCCCTGTGGATCATCGTCCGGGGCTTCGGCGAGCCGGTGAGCGTGCCGCTCGCGATGTTCTTCTACGCGACGAGCACCCTCGCCGGCGCCATCATCCCCGTCCCCGGCGGGCTCGGCGTCACCGAGACCCTGCTCAACGGGCAGATGCACGACATCGGCCACGTGAGCCCGGCCGCGGCGACCGGCGCGATGATGCTCGTGCGCTTCGCCACGCTGTGGTTCGCCGTGCTCGTGGGGTTCGTGGCGCTCACCGTGCTGAAGCGCAGGTTCCCGGGGCTGCTCGCCGAAGAGGCGAAGCCCGCCGAGCCCGCCCCGCAGGCCTGACGGCGCGCGGGCGCCGCGTCAGAGCGCCTCGAGCGCGGCGATGGCGAGCGCGAGATCGTCCGGCAGCGCCGCCTCGAACACCCGCGCGGCGCCCGTGCGCGGGTGCACGAACCCGAGCCGCCGCGCGTGCAGCGCCTGCCGCCCGAGGGCCCGCGCGATGCGCGCGAGGCCGGGGTCGCGGGGCGGTCCGCCGTAGGCCACGTCGCCGAGCAGCGGGTGGCCCGCGTCGGAGAGGTGCACGCGGATCTGGTGGGTGCGCCCGGTCTCGAGCCGGCACGTGATCCGCGTCGCGAGGCCGCGGTAGGAGCGAACGGCCACGACGTGGGTCACCGCCCGCTTGCCGTCTCTCACGCGTGACGAAAAGAGCAGTCGATTTCCTGGGTTACGACCGTGCAGCGTCGCGAAGGTCGTCGAGGCGAGCGCCCCGACGCACACGGCCTCGTACGCGCGGTCGATCGTGTGCGCCGCGAACTGTGCCTTCAGCGCCTCCCGCGCGAACGCCGTTCGCGCGACGACCATGACGCCGCTCGTGTCCTTGTCGAGCCGATGGACGATGCCAGGGCGCGAGCGCTCGGCCTCCGCGTCGTCGTCGTCATCGCTCGCGTGCAGGTCGGGATCGCGATCGAAGTAGCCGCGGGCGAGCAGGCCGTTGACCAGCGTCCCGGTGGCGTGCCCCGCGGCGGGGTGCACGACGACGCCGGCGGGCTTGTTGACGACGACCACCTCGTCGTCCTCGTAGAGGACCTCGAACGGCACGCTCGCGTCGGGCAGCGCGCGTGTCGGCGGCGGCAAGGCCGGCCGGACGCGCACCTCGTCGCCCGGGCGCACCTTGTCGGCCGCCTTCTTCGTGGCGCCATCGACGGTCACGCGGCCCTCGTCGATCCAGCGCTTCAGCTCGGAGCGAGAGAGCTGCGAGAGCGGCGCGGGCTCGCCCTCGAGCGCCTGCGCGAGGAAGCGATCGAGGCGCAGGCCACGCGCGGACTCCGGGACGTGGACGCGGAGCTCGGGCTCGTGCCCGTCGCGCGTCACCAGATCTTCGACTTGATGTGCCCCTTGGCCTTCACGAGGATGTCCACGAGCGCGCGATCGTAGAAGTTCTTCGGGTAGAGCTCGGGCGCCACGCGGCGCTTGAAGAGCGCGCGGCCCTCCTCGATCTCCTCGGCCAGCGTGTCGAACAGGTTGTCGTTCGTGATCCCGTTCACGATCTTCTCCTCGTTGTAGAGGCTGAGATCGCTGGCGATCGCGCGAGCGAGGCGGCGGGCGGCTTCTTCGGTCTCGATGAGGGCCATGGCTCGGAGAGTATCGCGGCAATCCTCGCCCGGTGTCAAAAACGACTCGGGCGCGGCGCGCGGTCGGGAGGGCGCGCGGCTTTCGCGCCGAGGCCCCTTTGGTGTTAGATCCTGCGGAGATGACGACGCCTAGCTGGTCCGTCGCGCACGCCATCGAGGAGGCCGCCCGGGTCGACCCGTCGCGCGGCTTTCGGTTCGTTCCCGAGGAGGGCGTCCCGGGCTTCCGCGGCGCGGGCGGCGCGGAGGCGAGCTTCTCGTTCTCGGCCCTCGAGCGCGCCAGCGCCCGGTACGGCGGCGCGCTCCAGGCGCTCGGCCTGCAGAAGGGCGATCGCTGCGGCCTGATTCTCCCGCAGAACGAGGACTTCGTGCTCGCGTTCCTCGGCGCGATCCGCGCGGGCGTGGTGCCCGTGCCGATCTACCCGCCGCTGGGCCTCGGCCCCATCCAGGCTTACCTCGACAACACCCGCCACATCGTCGCGAAGAGCGGCGCCCGCGCGTTGCTCACCACGGCGGCCATCAAGCGGCTGCTCGGCACGGTCCAGGAGGGGTGCCCCGCCCTCGAGCAGGTGCTCGCGATCGAGGGCATCCGAGAGTCGCTCGAGCCCCTGCGCCCGCCCACGCTCCGCCCCACCGACGTCGCGTTCCTCCAGTTCACCAGCGGCTCGACCTCGCGCCCCAAGGGCGTCACGCTGACGCACGAGGCCCTGCGCGCCAACGCCGCGTGCATCATGCGGGACGGGCTCCGCGCCGACCCCGAGGCCGACGTGGGCGTCTCGTGGCTGCCGCTCTACCACGACATGGGGCTCATCGGCTTCGTGCTCGCGCCGCTGTTCCACCAGGTGAGCGTCACGTTCCTCCCCTCGCTGCTCTTCCTGAAGCGCCCCGTGAGCCTGCTCCAGGCGATCACGCGCCACCGCGGCACGATCGCGTTTCAGCCGAATTTCGCCTTCGCCCTGGCCGTCAAGCGCATCCGGGAGCGCGACCTCGAGGGGGTCGACCTCTCGTCGTGGCGCGTCGCGGGGTGCGGGGCCGAGCCCATCCGCCCCGAGACCCTCGAGGCGTTCACCGAGACGTTCGCCAAGGTCGGCTTTCGCGGGGAGGCGCTGCTGCCCTCGTACGGGCTCGCCGAGTCGAGCCTCGCGGTGTCCTTCAGCGAGCTCGGCGAGGGCATGCGCACGCTCTCGATCGACGCCGAGCGCCTCACCGCCACCGGCCGCGCCCTCCCGGTGGAGCCGGACGCGCCGGGCGCCGCCCGCCTCGTCTCGTGCGGGCGCGCGTTCCCCGGCCACGAGATACGTGTATTTTCCATGGGTGACGCCGAGAGCGCGACGCCGCTCCCCGACGGAGAGGTCGGCGAGCTGCGCGTCCACGGGCCGAGCCTCATGACCGGCTACTGGGAGGACCTCGAGCGCACACGGGAGGCCCTCGCCGGCCGCTATCTGCGCACGGGCGACCTCGGCTTTCTCCACGAGGGCCGCGTCTACCTGTGCGGCCGGGCGAAGGACGTCATCATCGTGAACGGGCGCAACTACTACCCGCAGGACCTCGAGTGGGAGGCCGGGCGCGTGCCCGGGGTGCGCAAGGGCAGCGTGGTGGCGTTCGGCCTCGGCGAACCGGCGGCCGACCGCGAGCGCGTGGTGGTCGCGTTCGAAGCGACCGACGCCCCCGTCGGCCCAGGCGCCGCGGTGCGCGCCGACGCCCTCTCGAGCGCGGTGCGCCGCGCGGTGCTCGAGGGGCTCGGGCTCACGCTCGACGACGCCGTGGCGCTCGCGCCGGGGGCGCTGCCCAAGACCTCGAGCGGCAAGCTCCAGCGCGCCGCGACCCGCGCGCTCTACGAGTCCGGAGAGCTCACCGCGCGGCGAGGTCCCCGCGAGAAGGACCCCGTCGAGCTCGCCAAGCAAGCCGCGAAGAGCCAGCTCTCGTACCTGAAGCTCGCGCTCTCGCACCGCGGCAAAGATCGCCGCTAGGCCACGAAACGCGGGTCAGGGGAGAAGACCAGGCCGCGGTCTTCGCCGGTCTCGGGGGCCTCGCCTCACTTGCCCCCGTCCGTGCCCGGGTTCTTCCCCTTGCAGTCCGAGTAGGCCTTGATCTCGGTCGCGCAGTCACTGATCGCCTTGAGCGCGGAGGCCTGGTCGGTCTTGTTGTCGGCGCCGCAGGTGACCTTGCCGTTCACACAGCTGCCGGCGGTGTTGTACTCCGAGCCGCAGGCGCCCGCCTTCTCGTCCTCGCACGCCTTCTTTTCTGCGTCGGTCGGCGCCGGGTCGGCCGAGCACTTGTTGGCGCTGCAGTCGACGCCCTTCGCGGCCCCTGCGTCGGTCCCCGCGGGGGTGCTCGAGCACCCGGGGGCCGCGCTCACCACGAACCACCCCACGACGGCAGACGCCAACACACCCGCTCGGATCTTCTTCATTCGGCCCTCCTCCGAGAGGATGCTCTCACGCCACGTATCGCGAGAAGCAGAAAGAACGACGCGGCGTCGACCGGAGGGTCTTCGCCGCGTTCTCCCGAGGGCCCGACCGACCGGTCGGGCGCCTCGACCTTACTTGCCCGCGTCAGCGCCGGCGTTCTTGGTCTTGCAGTCCTGGTAGGCCTTGATCTCGGTCGCGCAGTCACCGATCGCCTTGAGGGCGGAGGTGGCGTCGGTCTTGTTGTCCGAGCCGCAGGTGACCTTGCCGTTCACGCAGCTGCCAGCGCTGTTGTACTCCGAGCCGCAGGCGCCCGCCTTCTCGTCCTCGCACGCCTTCTTGCTCGCGTCCGTCGGCGCGGGGTCCGCCGAGCACTTGTTGGCGCTGCAGTCGACGCTGCTCGAGCAGCCCGGGGTTGCGCTCACGACGAACAGCGCCGCGACGGCCGACGCCAACATACCCGCTACGATCTTCTTCATTGTCTCCTCCAAGGATCGTCGCGCTCCCGCGCGATCGCCCCGATGAGACGGACTGGATCGTCGACCATTCAGTGGAGAGACAAAAGAGCAACGCGGCGTCGACCAGAGGTCTCCGCCGCGTTCTCTCGGGGCCCGACGAGGTCGGGCGCCTCGACCCTACTTGCCCGCGTCGGCGCCGGCGTTCTTGGTCTTGCAGTCCTGGTAGGCCTTGATCTCGGTCGCGCAGTCACCGATCGCCTTGAGGGCGGAGGTGGCGTCGGTCTTGTTGTCCGAGCCGCAGGTGACCTTGCCGTTCACGCAGCTGCCAGCGCTGTTGTACTCCGAGCCGCAGGCGCCCGCCTTCTCGTCCTCGCACGCCTTCTTGCTCGCGTCCGTCGGCGCGGGGTCCGCCGAGCACTTGTTGGCGCTGCAGTCGACGCTGCTCGAGCAGCCCGGGGTTGCGCTCACGACGAACAGCGCCGCAACGGCCGACGCCAACATACCAGCTACGATCTTCTTCATGATCTCCTCCAAAGCTGCTCTTGCAGGCCAGTCGACCCACACGGGCGAATAGGAGACCGGTTCTACACGCCAACCGCGGGAAACGGCAAATTCATTCGCGCGAATCTGAATTTTCCGTCCGCGCCTTCAGTTTGCCCGTGACGCGCGGGAGGTGCAGTCGGTGTAGGCCGCGAGCTGGGGGCCGCACTCTTTCAGCACGACCTGCGCGGTCGCGGCGGGATCGGTGCGGTCGTCGCGACCGCAGACGGTGAGCCCAGCGGAGCAGTCGCCGAGCGCCACGAACTCGCTCTGGCAGGCGGGCGTGGGCGCCACGTTCGCCTCGCAGCGGCTGCGCTGGGCCTCGGTGGGCTCGGGGTCGGCCGGGCACTGGGCCCCGCAGCGCGACGGGCCGCACCCCGCCGTGAGCGCGGGCACGAGGGCCACGCTGAGCGCGAGCAACGACACGACGACGGCGGGCTTGGCGGTGAGCATCGCTTCTGCGACTTCCTTAGAGCGAATCGCGCGCGGCCGAAAACGAAATCGAAGCGCCTTGCCGCCGCCACACGCGCCCGATAAGGCAACGGGATGATCACGTACGAGCGAAAAGTGCGATTCGAAGAGGTCGACGCGGCGTCGATCGTCTTCTTCGCTCGCTTCCTGAACTACGCCCACGAGGCCATGGAGGAGCTCTTCGGCGGGCTCGAGGGCGGCTACGTGCGGACGGTGATGGACCGCGCGATCGGGTTCCCGGCGGTCCGCGTCGACACGACGTACGCCGCGCCGCTGCGCTACGGAGACTCGGTGACGATTCGGACGGACGTCGTCCACCTCGGGTCGACGTCCTGCACCCTGCGGTACCGCTTTGAGCGCGGCGACGGGGTGCACGCAGCGACCGTCGCGCACACGGTCGTGTGCTGCGCGCTCCGGGAGCCCGGCGGCCCCCGCAAGCTCCCCTTCCCGCCCGACGTCCGCGCCCTCCTGGAGCGCCACCTCGCGGGGCCCGACGAGGCGCGCGAGGCGGGCTCGCGCGCCTAGGTCTTGTTCGCGTCGGCGCCGGCGTCGTCAGGCGCCGCGGCGGCCCCCTCCGCGCGGCCCTCGCGCACCATGAAGGGCGCGTAGAGATCCACCTTGGAGGCCTCGATCGAGCGGACGCGTCGCCACATCACGAGCCCAAAGGTGAAGAACGCGACGCTCGCCCACTGCCCGGGCGTGAGCCCCCCGTAGCGGGGATCCGACTCGGCGCCCTGGTGGAGCCGGAAGTAGTCGAGGACGAAGCGCACCGGCGAGTAGGTGAGCGCCGTGATGACGATGTACGTGCCGACCGGCAGCCGCTTCCTCCAGGTGAGCGCGAAGGCGGTGGCGAGCACCACGGTGAACATCCACTCGAGCAGGCCGAGATCGAAGCGGAGCTCCGGCCCGTGGACGAGCTGCATGGGCGCGTGTTGCCCGAGGCCGTACTTCGGGAACTCGACGGAGAGCGGCGAGTCGACGAGCGCGCCCTTGTGGTCGTGCACGACGCTGCACCCGCCGCGGCCAAAGATCCACGCCACCGGGAAGACCGACATGATGAGGTCGGCGAACGGCAGGAGCGGCGCGGCGACCTTGCGCTTGCGGAACTTGAAGAGCGTGAAGAGCGGCGTGTCGAACATGGGCACCGCGTAGAAGTACTTCCACAGCACGCCGCCGATGACGGCGCCCGTGAAGCCGCCGAAGGAGCTCAGGCCCTCCCACAAGAAGAACAGCGACTCGGGCCGGCGCATGAGCTCCGCCGGGTGGTAGAAAATCTCGTCGAGCATGTGGCCTCCCATGAAGCCAAAGACGAGGATCCACGTGATGAACGAGTTCAGGTGCTGCTCGTCGATGCCGCGTCGCCGCGCCCGCCAGGTCGCCAGCCACGCGCCCACGATGACGCCGGTGGCCACCAGCAGCCCGAACGGGTGGAGCGGGATCGATTTGTGGATGACCGGCAGGGGACCGATCTCGAAGTCGGGCACGTGAATGTACGGGATGAGCATGCGCGCGCCGGACCTTAGCACCGCCGCGCGCGGCTGCGCCAAGGGAGGCGTCCGAGGCGTCGACCGGCTCAGCGCGCGCCGGCGTCGGGGCTCGTGGCGGCGGTCGCGTCGACGAGCTCCACGCGCACCACGTCGGCCACGCCGTGGCGGCGGCCGCCCGTGACCGTGACGCGCGCTCCGCCGCACTCGCGCGTGAGCACCGGCACGTCCGCGGCGTCACCGTCGGCGCGCGGGGGCCGCGCGCAGGACTCCGCGGGGAAGCGGGCCTCGAGCGCGCCGGCGAGGCGCTCCCGGGCGTGGGCGAGCCCGAGCGCGCGATCGCGCCCCTCCGTGGGGTCGAGGGCCTCCGCGGTGTCGGCCTCACGCCAGTGCACGAAGAGGTCCTCGGCCTCGACCCGCGCCTCGACGACGCGCCCACCGCGGACGACCCGGGTGAAGGTGAGCGTGAGGACGCGATCGGGGCGCTCGACCCGGCCGGGCAAGGTGAAGAAGAGATCGCGCTCGACCACGAGGGGGAGGCCCGACAGCGTCGCCACGCCGCCTCGAGCGGCGGCGACGAAGGAGGCCGGCGGGGCCGTGGCCTCCGAGCCGAGGAGGGCAGGATCGAGCGCGGCGGCGAGCGCGTCGTACACGGCCGCGCCGGCCGCCTTGCGGCCCTCGAGGGCGCGCTGGAAGCGGGCCTCCGCCGAGCGCCCCTCGCGCAGCTCGCGGGCGAGCGCGATGTCCTCTTTGCGCTCGTAGTCCTCGCGGAGGATGGCGCTCGCGGCCAGCGCGTGGGGCCCGCCTGGGAGGCTCGCGAGGTAGTCGCGCGCGCCGTCCGGGCTGCTCTTCATGCGCTCGAAGTACGCCGGCTCCTCGCCTTCGTACAGGCTCCGGACCTCGGCGGCGTAGACGCCGCGCGGGTGACGCTCGAGGTAGGCCTTCGCGCGGCCGAGCCGGGTGCCTTCGTGCGCGGCGAGACGCACGCCGCGGTAGTCCTCGTAGTCGGACGGCGACGCGAGCAGCGCGCGCGCGCCCCCGCAGCCAGCCACCGGAGCGAGCCAGGCCAGCCCGGCGAGCGCCGTGAGCGCCGCGAGCGACGAGCGCGCCAAGGCGAGCGCGCCTTGGTGGGGCCGCGCGCGCGTCACGGCCCTGCCTCCGGGCCGAGGAGCGGCCCCGAAGGCGACGCCGGGGCTGCTGCGCGGCAGAACTCGCACTCGGTGGGCACCGCGGGCGCGCCGTCCGCGAGGTACACCGCGTAGCTCGCGCACGAGGCGACGCGGAGCGCGCGGACGCAGACCTCGCCGTCCCGCACCAGCGGCTGGCACCCCGGCGGGAAGGCGCTCTCGGGGGCCACGTCCGCGCGGCACGCCCGCGCGCAGCGCTCGCTCGTGAGCCCACACTCGGCGCAGCGCTGGCAGTCGGTGAGCTTGCGCGCGTTGGCGTAGGCGCGCTCGTCGAGGAGCTCGGGGACACGACCACATCCACCCACATCACCCGGAGTGGGCGCGAGCGAGAGCACGCCGAGGACGGCCGCCACCAGCACGCCGAGCGGGCGCGCGCCGTTCGCGCGGGCGCGGCTCACGGCAGCACCTCGTAGGCGAAGACGAGGCCGACCGCGACCGAGAGCATCGGGTACGCGGGGACGCGCCGCTCGACCGTGCCCGCGCCGTAGAAGACGTCGCCGACGAGCTCCGCGCGCACGCCGAGCGCGCCCCGCACGAAGTACGTCGCCGACGCGGCGAGCTCGAGGCCCCACGTGACGTCGGGGCCGAGCACGATGGGCGTGCCCGCGCGCACCGCCCCGGCGAGCGCGTGCCACCGACGGTAGAGGAGGTACGAGGGGGTGAGCACCGACTGCCGCACGCCCTCGAGCGAGGTCGCGAGGCCGAGGTCGAGGCCGTGCTGGAAGCCGCGGGGGGCGCCGAGCAGCGCGGCGACCCCGAGGTCGAGATAGAACGG
>DAORJJ010000048.1:0-21863 GCA_035439005.1 Polyangiaceae bacterium
CCACCGCGATCGTCGGCGCGGCCACGGCGACCGTGGGCTCGGCGACCGTGGGCGCGGCGGACGGGGCGGCCGCGGACGTGAGCGCGCTCGGTGAGGGTGAGGGCGGCGGCGACGGGGCCACCACGGGCGGGACGACGACGGAGGTCAGCCCCGGCGTGGACGCGCTCGCGGCGGCGGGCTCCACGGGCGTCAAACGGTTGTTTCTATTCACAAAAACATAGAGAGCGCTCGCCAGCAGGGCTGCCACGAGCGCGCCGGACGCGAGCCCGACGAGGCCGCGACGGCGCCGCACCTGCTGCTCCTCCGCCTCGCGCACGCGGAGCGCGGGGACCGTCACCGCCCGCCGCACCTCGGCGTTGCGGACGAACGCCTCGAGGTCGACCTCGCGCGACGGGTTGGCGGTGGCCAGCGCGTGCGCGCGCGCCTCCGCGAGCGGCACGGGCTCGACCAGCACCTCGCCGGTCGGGAGCGTCTGGTCCCGCGCGCGCTGGGGCACCCCCGCGCGGCCCGAGAAGCGCGCGTTCTTCGCGCCGGCCGAGTCGGGGCGCTCGGGGAGCGCCGGCGTGGCCTTCGCGGCGTCGAGCAGCTCGTCGAAGTAGCCGTCGGGGACCGGGGGCTCCGCGGTGGACAGGTCGTGCTCGCCCTTCAGGAGCGCGGGTCGCCCGGGCGCCGTGTCGAGCAGCTCGCTCGGCAGGTTCTCTTCGCCGGGGAACGGCTTGGTCTTGGTGCGAGGGTCCATGGTGCGTGGGCGGCGCGCCCGGGGCGAAGTGTAGACGCCTCGCCCGGGAGAAGTCGAACCCGCGACGTCGGAAGTCGCGCCGACCACACATTCGGCAGACTCGCGGCGAAGCGCCACGTTCCGTTGCGGCGGCCCCGCGGGGCCGATAGCCTCCGAGCGAGCGGCGTCTCTCCCGCGTGCGCTCGGGCCGAGTTGCCGCTACATCACCCGCGACTCCGGCCCCCGGCCCCCATGCTCTCCACCACCCACCCCGCCTCCTCCAGCGACTCGAGCTCCGCCCGGTCCGGCGCGACCTACGGGCGCGGGGACGTGCTCCGCGCGGGGCCGCAGGCCTTCCGCGTGCTCCGCTGCCTCGGCATCGGGGCGATGGGCGAGGTCTACGAGGTCGAGGACCAGAACCTCGGCGTCACCCGGGTGGTCAAGCTGCTGCTCCCGGAGATCGCGCGGGCGCACGCCGGCCTGGTCGACCGGTTCGTGCGCGAGGCCAAGGTGCTCGCGAAGCTCCAGCACCCGAACGTGGTGCGCGTGCTCCAAGCCGGGCGCCTCGACGAGGGCACGCCGTTTTACGTGATGGAGAAGGTCGAGGGAGTGAGCCTCGCGAGCTTCATCGCGAAGAAGGCGCCGCTCGCGCCCGCCGTGGTGATCCCCGTCGTGGTGCAGCTGGCCGCCGGCCTCGAGGCCGTCCACGCGCGGGGCGTCGTGCACCGCGACGTGAAGCCCGACAACATCCTCATCTTCAAAGATCGCGGCGAAATTCGGGCCATTTTGCTCGATTTCGGCGTCATGAAGCTCGTGAGCGATCCGACGCCCGAGGGCTACTGCGGCACGCCGCTGTACTCCGCGCCCGAGCAAATCCTGGGTCAGCCCGTCGACCCCAAGATGGACGTGTTCGCGCTCGGCCTCGTGGCCTTCGAGATGCTCACCCGCACGCGTGCCTACGACGATTTCCCGAACCCGCTGCACCGGGTCACGGTGCCGGCGCCGCTCGTGTCGGACGTGGGCCCGCGCGTGAGCGACGCGCTCGCCCTCGTGCTGACCGACACGCTGGCGCTCGACCCCGCGAGGCGCCCCGCGGCCGACGCGCTCGCGAACCGCCTCCTGGAGTGTCCGGAGGCCACGGCGCGCTCGGCGCCGCTGAGCGACGTCGCGGCGATGACCCAGGAGGACCTGCTCGCGATCCCTCCGCTCTACGAGGCGCCCATCACGGTGGGCGAGCTCGACCAACACACGGTGCCGGGCGGGCCGCCGCAAGAGGTCCTCGAGGCCGCGCGGCGGGCGCTCAACCCCACGTTCCGAGGCCAGACCCGCGCAGGCGCGTCCGCGGCGTACAGCGACGACATCGTGTACCAGACCGCGGCGAACGACGGCGGCGACACCTTCGACGTGATGGCGCACGCGATGAAAATCGCGAAGGAAAAGGCGAGGTTACGCGCCGCCACGACGCGCACGGCGCTCCCGGGGCGCGCGCCCGAGGGCCCCGGCAACGCGGGGCCGGGCGGCACGGCGCGCATGAACGGCACGGCCCGCATGGGAGGCCCTGAGGTCGCGACTGGCCCGCGGGGCACGGCGCTGCTCGCGCCTAGCTCCGAGCGCGCGCCGTCCTCCGGGCGCTCGTCCAAGGGCCCCACCTCGGCGCCCGAGCCGGAGCAGGTGGCGAGCGCGGTGGACGCAGCGCGCGAGGCCCACGACGCCGAACGCCTCCAGACCGCCAGGCGACGTCGCAACCTCGCGCTCGCCGGCCTGCTCGCCGCGCTCGGCGTGGGGGCGCTCATCGCGGCGCGCGTGCTCGTCGGTCACGTCGGTCACCCATGAGCGCCGGGTCCCTGCCGCCCACCGCGTCCCTGCCGCCGGAGGCGCACTCCCCGGAGGTGGGTCAGGTGCTGCCGGGCACCAAGTACCTGCTCCTCTCGAAGCTGGGCGAGGGTGGCATGGGCGTGGTGTACGAGGTGCTGAAGCCACCGGAGATCGCCGGCGTCCTCAAGCGCATGAGCCTCGATCTCGCGCGGAGCAGCCGCGCCAAGGCGATGTTCCTCGCCGAGACCAGCATCCTCGCGCAGCTCGATCACCCGAACATCGTGCGCGTCTACGACTTCGACGAGGACGCGTTCGGCGTGCCGTTCTTCGTGATGGAGCGCCTCATGGGGCGCACCGTGCGCGATCTGCTGGTGAGCCGCGGGCGCGTGCGCCCCGCCGAGGCCTACGAGATCACCCGCCAGCTCCTCGAGGCGCTCCACGCCGCGCACACCCACGACACGCCGGTGGTGCACCGCGACGTGAAGCCGGAGAACATCTTCCTTCACCAGCCGAAGCACGGGGCCGCGGCGCTCAAGCTCATCGACTTCGGCATCGTGGCCGACGCGGGCGAGAAGGCGGGCGAGTTCGTGGGCACGATCGACTACGCCGCGCCCGAGCAGCTCTTTGGCCAGCGGGTCACCGCGAAGGCCGACCTCTACGCGGTGGCGTCGGTGCTCTACGAGATGCTGAGCGGCAGGCTCCCCTTCCCTGGCAAGACCCTCGCCGAGACCGGCGCCGCGAAGGGCCGCGGTACGTTCCCTCCGCTGCGCAGCCTCGTGCCCGAGCTGCCCGAGGCCGTGTCGGCCCTCGTCGCGCGCTCCCTCTCGAAGGACCCCGCCGCGCGCCCCGCGAGCGCGCGGCACTTCCGCGATCTGCTGGACGCGGCGATCGCCACGGGGGACGGCCCGAGCGCGACCAAGGTGCCCGCGTTCACGCGGCCTGGGCTCGCCGTGGAGCGCGAGGCGGCGGGAGTTCGCTCGGACTCCGCCGCCTACGCCCGCACCACGCTCGAGGAGCCCGCGGGAGGGCGCCTCGTCGCGCTGCTGCCTTCCATCGCCGCGGGGGTCGTCACGGGCGCGGCGCTGCTCGCCGCGCTCCACTGGACGGTCACGCGACCGTGACGCCGCGCGCGGCTAGCCAGCTAGAGCAGGCGGGCGCGCCGCCCACGAGGGCTCAGCGGTACGCGACGACCGATCAGGTTGAAGCTAGGGGTAGGTGATGTCGGCGCTGCCCGTGTAGGTCTGGCCGGCGACCGTCGTGGTCGCGGAGACCTTCACGCTCCCGCTCGTCGGCTTGCCGGCGGTGTACTTGACGTCGTTGAACGTCGTGTCGGAGGTCCACGCGACCGAGCCCACGCCCCCAGGCGCGCCGGCGTCGCCGAGGTTGAGCGTCGTGCTCCCGGTCGACTTGACGAAGCCCTTGAGCGACGAGGCGGACGCCGTCACGTCGCAGTCGAGGGTGATCTTGGTCTTGGTGCCGCCCGTGGTCGCCGTGCTGATGTCGTAGGTGAGGCCGGTGCACTTGAGGTTGCCGCCGGTCCATGAGAGCACCCCCGAGATCGTGACGCTGCTCTGCGGGGTCTCGGTGCCGCAGCCCTTGAAGTCGCAGCTCGTGCCGGTGCACGCGCCGTCGCAGCTCGTGATCGCCTGCGAGACCTGGCCGATGACGTCACGCAGGGTCACGCTCGAGGGCGTCGCGCTCGCCCCGCCGGCCGAGGGGGTCACGACGCTCTGGCTCTGCTGGGCTCCCTGGATGAGCAGCGCGAGCGACGCGTTGCCGTCGTTGCCGTCGACCGCCTTGGACACCCCGCCGACGAGGGTCGTGGAGCTCGATTTCGCGGCCGCGGTGTTCACCGTGCCGGGCGAGCCCGTCGGCCCGGCGTCCGCCGGGGTGGTGCTGTCGGAGCTGCAGGCGACGAGGCCCGACGCGACGAGGACGAGGGCGCTGAGCGAAAAAGCGACTTTTTTCATGTTGGTCTCCCGAAATTGAGCACACGACGTGGCGCGTGACGCGCCGCGAGCAAGCACACGGTAGCTTGACGTGGGCGAAGTCAGAAGATTCTGACCAATCTCAACCATAGGGCCGATCGCCGAGGGGAGCGAGCCACGTTCAGCCCCGGACGCGCCCCGCCCACGGCTTGGCCCGTAGGTGGGCGACGAGCGCGCCGAGGTCGAGCCGCTCGACGGCCTCGCCCTCGAACAACACCGCGCCGCCCGCGCCGACCTCGTCGAAATGGCCCACCGCGAGCACCTCCGCGCCCGACAGGCCGACGCGCTCGCCCTCGTGCAGGCAGATCACCAGCGGGCGCGGCGCGGCGTTCCCGCGATCCACCGCCGGCGGGCGCGTGGACCTGCGGCGCGCCTCGCTGCCGAGGTCCAGCACGGGGACGAGCCCGCCCGCGACCGCCGCGACACCGACGAGCGGGAGCGCGGCTCCGACGACCGGCGTCGTCTTCGGCATCGGCGCCAGCGACTCAATCGACGCCACGCCCACGAAGGCCCGCACGTCGCCCTGGTCTCCTCGGTGCCGCAGCACGACGCCGCCCTGCCTCGCTCCCATCGGAGACACGGTACGCCGAGTTGCGCCGCGGGCCCACCGGAAGGCGCGCCGGCGAGGCCCCGCGCGCGCCACGACGCTGCTAGACTCGCGGCCCGATGAGCGAACGCGATCTCACGGTCTCGGTGGCGGCATGAGCCGCTCCTCCACGACGCTCCCGGCGCGGGAGTCGGTGCTGATCACTGGCGGCCGGGTCGTGACCTGCGATCCGGACGACCGCGTCGTCGACGGCGACGTCCTCGTCGAAGACGGTCGCATCACCGCCATCGGGCCGGACGCCCTGTCGCGCCGCTCGCGACCGGGCCTCGTGCGCGTGCTCGACGCGTCGGGGTGCGCCGTGCTGCCAGGGTTCGTGCAGGCGCACATCCACCTCTGCCAGACGCTCTTCCGCGGCATGGCCGACGATCTGCCGCTCCTCGAGTGGCTGCGCGAGCGGGTCTGGCCGCTCGAAGCGGCGCATGACGAGCGCTCGCTCTCGGCCAGCGCGGACCTCGGCCTGCTCGAGATGGTCCTCGGCGGGACGACGACCGTCCTCGACATGGGCACGGTGAACGGCCACGACGCCGTGTTCGACGCGTGCGCGCGGAGCGGCCTCCGCGTGTTCTCGGGCAAGGCCATGATGGACTCGGGAGAGGGCGTACCGAAGGCCCTCCGCGAGACCACCCGCCGGAGCCTCGACGAGAGCGACGCGCTCTTCGCGCGGTGGGACGGCGCGGCCGAGGGGCGGCTGCGCTACGCGTACGCGCCGCGCTTCATTCTCTCGTGCACCGAGCGGCTCTTTCGCGGGGTGGTCGAGCGCGCGCGCGAGAACGGCGCGAAGCTCCACAGCCACGCCGCCGAGCACCCGGGCGAGCGCCGCGCCGTGCGCGAGCTCCTGGGGCGCGACGACGTGGATGTGCTCGAATCTTATGGCTTTTGCGGCGAGAACACGCTCCTCGCGCACGGCGTCCAGCTCACGAAGGCGCAGGAGAAGCGCGCCGCAAAGCTGGGCACGCGCTTCGTGCACTGCCCGAGCTCGAACCTGAAGCTCGGCTCGGGCATCGCGCGGGTACACGACCTGCTCGCGTCGGGCGTGAAGGTCGGCCTCGGGGCCGACGGCGCGCCGTGCACGAACAACCTGGACGCCTTCACGGAGCTGCGGCACGCCGCGCTGCTCGCCAAGACGCGCACGGGCACGACCACCCTGCCGGCCCGGCTCGCGCTGCGCCTCGCCACGGTGCTGGGCGCCGAGGCCCTCGGCATCGCCGACGAGGTCGGCTCGCTGGAGCCGGGCAAGCGCGCCGATCTCCAGGTCGTGCGCCTCGACGGGCCCCACGTCGAGCCCGGCGGCGACGTGTTCTCGCGCCTCGTGTACGCGTGCCGTTCGAGCGACGTGGTGCACGTGCTCGTCGACGGCCGCTTGCTCGTGAAGCTCGGCGAGTCGCGCGTGTACGACGCCGAGCGCGTGACCCGCGTCGCCCGTGCCCAGGGAGACGCGGTCCGCGCGCGGGCTCGCCTGTAGCGACGGCGGCGCCGCGAGCCTACTCCCGGGGGTCGTTCGAGGTCTGCGCCTCGGTGGCCTCGATCTGCGCGAGGACCACGGCCAGCGCGTCCTTGGCGCGATCGAGCGACGCTCGGTCGGCGTCGAACTTGCTGGCGGCCGCGCGCGCGCGCTCTCGCTCCTTCGACAGATCGAGCTCGACCGCCGCGAGGCGCGCCAGCGTGGTCTCGTGTGTGGCCTGGAGCGCGGTGTAGAGCCCGTCGAGCGCCTGCCCATGGCGGCGCGCGACCTCGAGCTCGGCGAACACGCCGTCGCGCTCTCGCGCCCGCTCCGCAACGGTCTGCTCGAGCGCGGCGGCGCGCCGGGTCTCGGCGTCGAGGTTTCCGCGGGTCTCGCCGAGCACCCCTTCCAGGAACGCTACGCGCGCGGTGAGATCGGCGTTGAGCGACGCCAGCGCCTCGCCCCGCTCGCGGGCCTCGCGCAGCGCCTCGACGCCGGCGGCGCGGTCGGCCTGCGTGGTCGCGTGCGCGCTCTGCTCGGCCTGGAGCGCCTCGCGCGTGGTCGCGAGCGACGCCGCCAGCCCCTCGATTTGCTCGGTGAGCTCGCGGCGCGTGCCCTCGAGCGTCGCCTGTTCCTTCGCGAGCGCGCGCTCCACCTCGCCGCGCGCGGCGGTGAGGTCTTGGACCGCGGCGGAGTGCGTCGACGTGAGGCGCGCGATGGCGTCGGCGTGGGCGGTCTCCGCGCGCGACAGCGCGTCCGCGTGGGCGGCCACCGCGCGCGAGAGCGCGTCGCCGTGCGCGGCCTCCGCGCGCGACATCGCGTCGGCGTGCGCGGCCTCCGCGCGCGACATCGCGTCGGCGTGCGCGGCCTGGCGCTCGGCGAGTGATCGCCCGAGCACCTCCTCGAACATCGCCTCGAGGGAGGCGGACTGCTCGCTCAACGCGGCGTCGCGCTCGGCTTCCTTCTCGACGATCGCCTTCGCGACGGCCTCCGCGCCTTCGCGTCGCGCGCCCTCGAGGTCCGCCACGCGGCGACCCTCGGCCTCGGCCAGCGCGGCTTCGTGGGCGGCCTTCGCCTCGACCGCGGCGGCGGCGGCGGCCTCGAGCTGCGCGTCGCGCTCTGCGAGCCACGTGTCGCGCACCACCGTGTCGTTCGTACGCTCGGCGAGCCGCAGATCGCGGTCGACGAGCATCGTGTTCAGCATCTGGATGGCGTCTTCGCGATCGGCCAGGCGCTTGTCGCGCTCGGCGAGCGTCCCGTCGCGCTCCGCGATCGTCGCCTCGAGCGCGGTGCGCTTGGCGTCGGCCTCCTCCAGCCGCGTGTCCCGCTCCTTGACGCTCGCCTCGAGCGACGCGAGGGTGGCGCGGAGCTCCGTGAGCACCGACTCCCGGTCGGCGAGCGTCGCCGTCTGCTCGAAGAGGTGAGCGCGCAGCGAGCCGACGGCGGCGTCGCGCTCCGCGATGGTCGCCTCCGCCGTCGCGAGCGAGGCGCGCGCGGCGTCGCCGAGGCGCTTGGCCTCCTCGAGCTCCCACGTCGCGGTGTGCGTTCGCTCACGCGCGTCCGCGAGCTCGCGCTCCTTCGCGATGACCCGGTCCTCGAGGTCCGCGCCCGCGCGCTCCACGGCGAGGCAGCGATCCCGCGACTCGGCGATCTCATGATCTTTCGCCGAGAGCTGCTCCCTAAGTGCAAGTATTTCCTTGTCTTTTCGGTTTAGCCCTTCGCGAAGGTCGAGGAACTCGCGGCTCGTCGCCGGCGCGACCGCGCGCGGCGGCGGGACGCTGGCGCGGCGGCGGAGCTCCTCGATTTCCCGCTGGAGGGCGGCGATCTCGGCGGCGCGGGGATCGACCGCGGCCATCACGAGCGTCGGGTACGCCGGCCCCACGGGGGGCGGAGGGCGCGAGGCAGACGCGGCGGGCGCGCCCGGAGGCGGCGCGGTCTCGACGAGCGACGCGGAGGGGGCCGCCGGCGGGACCGCGGAGCGCGGGCGCGCCGGGCGGTCGAGCGCGTCCATGAGGCCGCCTGCCTCCTCGCCCAGGTCGGCCGCGACGACGCGCCGCTCGGCCGTCTGGGCGAAGTGCTCATGCCCGACGTCGTGGCCTCCCGTCGGGCCCGGCTCCGGCACGGCCACCGTGTCGGGATCGTCGCCTCCGCTCGGCACGGCGATCGTGTGCGGGGCGTGCGCGCCGAGGGGGAGGGTCACGCTGCCTGGGGTCGTCACGGTGCTCGGCACCGCCACGGTGATCTCGCCGTGCCCGTGGTCGGGGATCTCCACCGTGTGATCGCCCGAGTCGTAGGTGCGGGGCGGCACGGACACCGTGATCTCGCCGGAGCCGTGGCGCGGCAGCGGCCGGGCGGCCACCGTGACCTCGCCGCTGAGGTCCTCCTCCTGGACGTCGATGGAGACGTCGTACGAGTCGTCGCGCTCGTCCCCGAAGTCGACGAAGGTCTCGATGCGTCGGATGAGCGAATCGACGGCGATCGGCTTGTGGACGTACTCCTCGGCCCGCGTGCGGAGCTTGCGGTGCTGCTCGAAGGTCTCCTCGCTCGACTCGCTCGAGAGGATGACGAGCGGCACCTCTCGAAAGATCATGTCCTTCTTCAGCTTGTTGCAGACCGAGAACCCGTTCATGCGAGGCAGCTCGATCGCCAGCAGGATGAGGTCGGGCTTGAGCTGGGAGGCGAGCATCAGCCCGGCGTTGCCGTCCTCGACGATCTGGACGGCGCAGCCTTTCGCCTCGAAACCCGCGCGAAGCGCCGCCGCGAAGACGGGATCGCCCTCGAACACTAGAACGTTGAGGGGCATGGGGTCTCAACGATACGAGGGCCGAAGAAGCAGTGTCAAACCCGTCTTTCCGGTGGTTGGGCGCGGCCCACGACGGAGGCGTCGCTCCCCCCACGCCGCGCGGGGCGCGACGAGTTCTGCGCAGCGTCGTGGCTTTTCTGCGATGGTGCCCCCGTGGCCCGTGAGACGCTCGCCTTCGCGACCCCTCGAAAGCTCCCACGGGCCAAGGACCTGGAGGGCCGCGTCGCCGTGCTCGACGTCGCCTTCGCGTCGGAGGCCTCCGGCGGCGGCTTCGACAAGATCACGCTGCCCCTGATCGAGGGCCTCGGCGCTCGCCTCGCGGCCTGGGTCGACCACCACGACCACGTGCTGCACGAGCGCTACGCGAAGGATCCGCGCTTCGTCCTCGCGACCAAGGCGCAGCACGGCGCGTGCCCCGAGATGCTGAGCCCCGAGCTGGTGCAGCGGCTCGGCCCGGTCGACACGCTCGTGTGCCACACCGACTTCGACGGGCTGGCGAGCGCCGCGAAATGGATGCTCGGCGGCGAGGAGCCGTACGCCGGCTGCGACGACGACGCGCGCGCGATCGACACGCGCATCGGGACGCCGAGCCCGATCGCCGCGCGGATCGACCGCGCCCTCCGCGCGCGCGGGCGGGACCCGGCGCTGTTCGGCGCCGTGGTGCGCCTCCTGGTCTCCCGCCTCGCCGACGCCGCGCTCTGGGAGCCGATCGACCGCGCCGGGGCCGAGCTCGTGGCCATCGAGCGCGCCACCCGGCGCCTGGCCGAGGGGTACGCGCGCGTCGAGCTGCGCCGCTGCCCCTTCCCACGCGTGACCACGCTCGCCTACCTCGACGCGACCGGCGCCACCGCGCGCGGCGAGCGCTACGACCGCACGCAGCTGCTCTTGCTCGGGCAGGAGCGCGCGAGCGTCGCCGTGCTCGTCGATCGCGACAACCTCACCCTCGCCGCGCCGTTCGACAGCGGGGTCAACTTCTTGAAGTTAATGGGTCTTTCCGGCGGAATGCCCACGCTCGTCTCGGTGCCGAAGGCCCGCCTCGGGGAGGCCCTGGCCGAGCTCGGCGTGGGCGCCGACGACGCGTCGCGCTTGGTGGGCTAACGGTCAGGCGAGGTCAGGCGAGGACGCGGCGCGCGCGCCCCGCGCCGAGGCTCACAGCGGCTTGCCGAGGGCGGCGAGCTCCTCGTAGAGGTACACGTTCGCCGCCACGGTCTTGCGATAGACGCCGAGGTGCATCGACTCGTTCGGCCCGTGCGCCCCGGTCTCGGGATCGATGACCCCGTTCAAGATGAGCGGGAGGGTGGAGAACCGCTCGCCGAAGAGCGCGACGAACGGGATCGAGCCGCCGATGCCGATGCGGACCGGGGCGCGACCCCACGCCTTCGTGTAGGCCCGATCGGCCGCGTCGAACGCGCGCCCCTCGGCGACGTAGTCCCACGAGGCCGACGCGGCGGGCAGGCGCCGGACCTCCACGGCGACCCCGCCGGGCACGTCGCGCTGGAGCTCCGCCGAGACGAGCGCGAGGAGCTCGTCGCCGGTCTGCCCTGGCGCGACGCGCAAGCTGAGCTTGGCGGACGCGCGCGCGCGGATGGCGTTCTTCTCGGTGCCGGGCGCCGGGAACGTGGTGGAGAGCACCGTGACCGCGGGCTCGCGCCACGCCCAGGCCGCGGGGCTGAGGCCCTTCGCGGGGAGGGGCTCCACGCCGTCGCGGAGGCGCGCGCCGGCGCGGATGACGTCCGGCGTGAGCGGCACGTCCCACGAGCTCGCGAGCCAGCGGGGCTCGACCTCCTTGCGGCCGAGGCGCATGCGCCCGTCCTCGTCGACCAGGCGCGCGAGCAGCGCGACCAGCGTGACCGCCGGATCGGGCACGAGGTTTCCCCAGAGCCCGGAGTGCACGTCGCTCTTCGCGCTCGCGATCTCCACCTCGAGCTCGAGCAGCCCGCGCAGGCTCACGGTGATGCCGGGCAGGTCGACGCTCGGGTTCTCGCAGTCGGTGAGGACCATCGCGTCGGCCGCGAAGGCGTCGGGGTAGGCGTCCATGAAGCGCGCCAGGTTCGGGCTGCCGATCTCCTCCTCGCCCTCGATGAGGAGCTTGACGTTGCAGGGGAGCCCGCCGGTCTCGGCGAGCCACGCCTCCATCGCGAGCAGGTGGCTCAGCCAGCCGCCCATGTCGTCGGCCGAGCCGCGCCCGTAGAGCCGGTCGCCCTTGCGCACGAGGGTGTGAGGCGGCGTGTCCCACGCCTCGCCCGCCACGGGCTGCACGTCGAAGTGACCGTACACGAGGATCGTGGGCTTGCTCGGCCTCGCGCCCAGCCACTCGGCGGCGACGCACGGCAGCGCGTCGGGGAGCTCGAGCACCCGCGCGCGGCTCATGCCGAGGGCGCGCAGATCGGCCTCGAGGACGCGCGCCAGCTCGAGCACCTTCGGGGCGCGGGACGGGTCGCTCGAGATGGGCGCGAACGAGAGGTAGCGGTCCAGCCGAGAGAGAGAGCCCTCGATGGCCTGCTCGGCGCGCGCAGCGACGCGGGTCGCGGGGGATGCGTTGGCGGGGGGGGTGCTCATGCTTCGCCGCGTAGCACATCGAGCGACCACCGACCTCGCTCGATCGCGTCTCCAAACATCGGGCAGGTGCTACGGCGAGAGGCGCACGCGGCTCCACGAGCCGTCGTCGGCGCGCGTGTACCGCACGCGGTCGTGCAGCCGGCTGGCCCGGCCCTGCCACAGCTCGACCTGCGCCGGCACGACGCGGAAGCCACCCCACCAGTCGGGGAGCGGCACCTCGGCGCCCTCGAACCGCGCCGTCACCTCGGTCATCTTGGCCTCGAGCGCTTCGCGCGAGGCGAGCACGGCGCTCTGCCGAGACGCCCACGCGCCGAGCTGGCTCGCCCGCGGGCGCGTGCGGAAGTACTCGGCCGACTCCTCGCGCGACACGCGCTCGGCGCGACCGCGCACGCGCACCTGGCGCATCGCGCCGAGCCAGTCGAACACGAGGGCGCACGCGGGCTCCCGGCCGAGCTCGCGCGCCTTCTGGCTCTCGTAGTTCGTGTAGAAGACAAAACCCTTTTCGTCTCGTGCCTTTAGCAACACCACGCGGGCCTCGGGGCCGGCCTCGCCCAGGGTCGCGAGGGTCATCGCGTTGGGCTCGGGGAGGCCCGCCGCGAGGGCTTCGGCGAGCCACGCGTCGAACGCGACGAGCGGGGAGTCGGGCAGCGTCGCGGGATCGATCCCGCGATCGCCGTACTCCTCGCGGAGCGCGGCGAGGGCGGCGGCGTCCACGGTCGGCGAGCGCGAGGACGAGGGCGAGGGCGGCGGCGGTGGCGGTGGCGGTGAGGAGCGCGGCATCGGCGCCGAGGTTACCAGCGGCCAGCGTTCGGGTAGGATGCATTCCTCGGGTCCGTCGCGGCCCTTCGCGGGAGCGCACCATGACCCACTCGGCGGACACCACCCCACGCAGCGAGCCGCACGCGGGCGGCGCGCCGCTCGACCAGCCGCGCCTCTACGAGGAGATGAACCGCCTCGCCGAGCGGCTGCTCGAGCTGCCGCACGGCGCCAAGGCAGGGCGCCCCCACCCGCTGCTCGTGTCGCTGCTCCGCGACGGCGCGATGGTGGTGTACGTCCCCGCGCGCGTGTGGGACGACGCGCGCGCCCTCGTCGCGCCCTTCGCGCAGCGCTGCGCCGAGGGCACCGCGCTCCTCGTGCTGGTCGGGCGCCCGCGCTCGCGTGATTTCACGCGGGCGAGCGGGCTCGGCATCTCCACGGTGCTCCCGGCGGACGCCTGCCGCGAGGAGCTCGAGGTCGCGACCGAGCGCGCGTTCGAGCTGCTCGAGGCGAAGGGCCACGCCGAGAGCCGCGCCGCGTCGCTCTCGCGCTTTCGCTTCGAGACCGACGAGCTCGTCGACATCGCGCGCGCCATGACCACGGAGCGCGACGTCGACAAGCTGCTCGGGCTCATCCTGCAGAAGAGCCGCTTCGTCACCGGGGCGGACGCGGGCAGCATCTACGTCGTCGAGAACGAGGGCGAGACCCTCCGCTTCAAGCTCTCCCAGAACGACAGCATCTCGTTCGACTCGCGCGAGTTCACGATGCCGCTCTCGAACCGCTCGATCGCGGGCGCGGCGGCCGTCGAGAAGCGCGCGATCATGATCGAGGACGTGTACGCGCTGCCCGCGTCGTCCACGTTCGCGTTCGACCGGCGCTTCGACGAGAAGATCGGCTACCGCACGAAGAGCATGATGACCGTGCCGCTCATCTCGCAGCGCGGCGAGGTGCTCGGCGTCATCCAGCTCATCAACAAGAAGCGCGATCCCCGCGCGAAGGTCGTGGGCGACGACGCCGTGGCCCTCCAGGTCGTGCCCTTCGACGAGCGCAGCGCCGAGCTGCTCGGCCTGGTCGCGGCGCAGGCGGGCATCTCGCTCGAGACGGCCACGCTGTACCAGGAGATCCAGGCGCTCTTCGAGGGGTTCGTGCGCGCGAGCGTCGAGGCCATCGAGTCGCGCGATCCGACCACGAGCGGCCACTCGCGCCGCGTCGCGAACCTCACCGTGGCGCTCGCCAAGGCGGTCGACCGCACGGCGACCGGCCCGTACGCGGCCGCCACGTTCGGCCAGGAGGACCTGCGCGAGCTCGAGTACGCCAGTTTGCTTCATGATTTCGGCAAAATAGGCGTGCGCGAGAGCGTGCTCGTGAAGGCGAAGAAGCTCTTCGACGAGCGGCTCGAGCTCATCCGCGCGCGCTTCGACTTCGTGGCGCGGTCGATCGAGACCGACATCCTCTCGCGCAAGCTGCAGGCGGTGGAGCGCCAGGCGCCGCTGTCGGAGCTCCGCGCGCTCGACGACGAGTTCACCCGGCGCATCCGCGAGCTCGACGAGTCGATGCAGACCATCCTCGCCGCGAACGAGCCCACGGTGCTCGCGGCCGGCGACTTCGCCAAGATCGAGGCTCTCGCCAAGGAGTGGTACCTCGACCTCCGGGGCGAGACCCGCCTCTTGCTCGAGCCGGACGAGGTCACGGCGCTGTCCGTGAAGAAGGGCTCGCTCACCCCGCTCGAGTACGAAGAGATCACGCAGCACGTGACCCACACGTTCCGCTTCCTCTCGCGCATCCCCTGGGGGAAGGCGCTGCGCCGCGTGCCGCACATCGCGGGCGCGCACCACGAGCGCGTGAACGGCACCGGCTACCCGAACCGCCTGCGCTCGGAGGAGATCCCGGTGCAGTCGAAGATGATGAGCGTCACCGACATCTTCGACGCCCTCACCGCGAGCGACCGCCCGTACAAGAAGGCCGTGCCGCTCGAGCGCGCGATCGACATCCTCGAGTACTCGGTGAAGGACGGCCACGTCGACGGCGACCTCGTGCGCATCTTCAAGGAGGCCCGGTGCTGGGAGGCGCCGCGGCCTTGAGCCCGCCCGGCGCTGGAGGCCGTGGCCTCGCGCCTGCTCTCACCCGCCGCGCCTTCCTCGCGGGGTGCGCGGCGCTCGGCGCGGGCGCGCAGGCGTGTAGCGCCACGTCGACGGCGCCCGGCGGAGGCGACGCGGGTCCCGCGGGCGAGCTGCCGCTCGACGCCTACGTCACCGAGCAGCTCGCGCTCGCCAAGCTGCCGGGCCTCTCGGCGGCCATCGTGAAGGACGGCAAGCTCGCGCTCCTGCGCCACTACGGCCAGGCCGACCTCGAGGCGGGCCGCGCCCCGGCGGACGACACGGCGTTCTTCCTCGCCTCGCTCTCCAAGACGACCACCGGCCTCGGGGCGATGCGCCTCGTCGAGGCGGGCAAGCTCGCCCTCGACGAGGACGTGAACACCTACCTGCCCTTCAGGGTCCGCAACCCGCGCTTCCCGGACCAGAAGATCACGACGCGCCACCTCATGACGCACACCTCGGGCGTCCACGAGACCGGCGTGCGCCTGCTCTCGCTCGCGAAGCCGGGCGATCCGACGATGTCGCTCCAGGAGCTGCTCGAGCCCTACCTCGTGCCAGGCGGGGCGACCTACGTGGAGGGGGAGAGCTACTCGCCGGAGCTCGCGCCGGGCCAGCGGTTCTTCTACTCGAACTTCGGGGCCGCGCTGGTGGGCCTCGTGATCGAGCGCGTCAGCGGCAAGACGTTCGCGGCGTACATGCGCGACGAGGTCTTCGCGAAGCTCGGGCTCGTGAACACGAGCTTCTTGCTGCGCGATCTCGACCCCGCGAAGATAGCTGTACCCTACACCTACGTGACAGGCAAAGGCCAGGTCGCCGAGCCGCAGACGAGCGTGCCGTACCTGCCCGCCACGGCCCTGCGGACGCCCGCGAAGGAGCTCGCCAAGCTGCTGCTCGCCGTGGCGCGCGGCGGGGAGCTCGACGGCGCGCGGCTGCTCTCGGCCGAGACCGTGCGCGAGATGACCCGCGTACAGGTGCCCGCCGCGGAGGTGGGCAACGACATCGACGGGCAGGGCCTCTTGTGGGAGCACCGCGTGGTCGCTGGGGTGCGGTGCTACGGCCACGGCGGCAGCTACTACGGCACCTCCACGCGCATGCACGTGCGGCCCGACGGGCTCGGCGTCATCACGCTCGCCAACGGCGACGTGCACCTGCGGCTCTCAGCCACGCGCCCCGAGGAGCTGGCCGCCTACCAGGCGATCGAGGCGCGCCTCTTCGCCGAGGGCGCGCGCCTCTAGATCCCCCGCGGCCGGGCGATTCCCTTGGTCGCGCGCGACCGGCGGCTCTACGGTCGGGAGACCATGCTGGGCCTCGCGCGCGCGCAGTTCGCGCTGACGATCATGTTCCACTACCTGTTCCCGCCGCTCTCGATCGGGCTCGGCGCGCTCATGGTCATGATGGAGGGCCTCTTCCTCGTCACGAAGGACCCCGCGTGGTCGCGCCTCGTGCGCTTCTGGAGCCGAATCTTCGCGGTGAACTTCGCGGTCGGCGTGGCGTCGGGCATCGTGATGGAGCTGCAGTTCGGCACGAACTGGGCGACCTACTCGCGCTTCGTGGGTGACGTATTCGGCTCCGCGCTCGCCGCCGAGGGCATCTTCGCGTTCTTCCTGGAGTCGGGGTTCCTGGCCGTGCTCGTGTTCGGCTGGGACCGCGTGTCGCCCCGCGTGCACTTCTTCGCCACGTGCATGGTGTTCTCGGGCTCGGTGTTCTCGTCGGTGTGGATCGTGATCGCCAACTCGTGGCAGCAGACGCCCGCGGGCCACCACGTGGTGGGCGAGGGCGTGCGCCGCCGCGCGGAGATCATCGACTTCTGGGCAATGGTCTGGAACCCGTCGGCGATGCCCCGCCTCGCGCACGTGCTGCTCGCCGCGTTCCTCGTGGGCGCGTTCTTCGTGGCCAGCGTGTCGGCCTTCCACGTGCTCCGCTCGATCGAGGTCGAGGCGTCGAAGCGCGCGTTCACCCTCGCCCTCGGGTTCGCGTTCGCGTGCTCGGCGGCGATGGGGCTCTCCGGCCACGAGCAGGCGAGCGTGGTGGCCTCTCACCAGCCCATGAAGCTCGCGGCGCTCGAGGGCCACTTCCGCACGAGCCCCGAGGGCGTGCCGCTCTACCTCTTCGGGGTGCCCGACACGGAGGCGCGCGAGGTGCGCTACGGCGCCGCCGTGCCCGGCATGCTGAGCCTGCTGGTGAAGGGCGACCGCCACGCGCCGCTCCCGGCGCTCGACAGCGTGCCGGAGGAGGACCGCCCGCCGGTCCTCGTGCCGTTCATGGCCTACCACCTCATGCTCGCCATGGGCGGGGGCATGCTCGGGCTCTCGGCGCTCGGCGTCTTCTTTCGCGTCCGAGGCACGCTCTTCGAGAAGAAGTGGTTGCTCCGCGCCTTCGTCGGCGCGGTGTTCATGCCCTACGTGGCGAACCAGGCCGGGTGGGTGGCGTGCGAGGTGGGGCGGCAGCCGTGGGTCGTCTACGGGCTCTTGCGCACGAAGGACGCCGTCTCGCGCGTGGTGCCCGCCGAGAGCATCGTCACCTCGATCGTGATCTTCTCTTTGTTGTACATTGCACTCTTCTGCGTGTGGCTCTTCGTCCTGACGGACAAAATCCTCCACGGGCCGGCCTACGGCGAGCACGGCAGCGCAGGGCCGAAGAGCGGCGGGCCGGCGTCCGAGGGCCTGCTCGCCGCCGCCGCGGCCCTCGCGGATCCGGGCTCGCCGGAGTCGATGACCGCGCGCCACGGGTCGGCCCGCGACGCGGAAGAGGGCGCCTCGTGAGCCTGCAGATCTTCTGGTTCGGTATGCTCGGCGTGCTCCTCACCGGGTACGCGGTGCTCGACGGCTTCGACCTCGGCGTGGGGGTGCTCCACCTCTTGGCCCGCGGCGACAAAGAGCGCCGCGTGCTCCTCAACTCGATAGGCCCGCTGTGGGACGGCAACGAGGTGTGGCTCGTCACGTTCGGCGGCGCGCTCTTCGCGGCGTTCCCGCGCGCGTACGCGACGGTGCTCTCGGGGTTCTACTTGCCCGTGGTGGTCATGCTCGCGTGCCTCATCGGGCGCGCCATCTCGATCGAGTTTCGCAGCAAGCGCGAGCACCCGACGTGGCGCGCCTATTGGGACGTGTCGTTCGCCCTCTCGAGCGGCCTCGGCGTGTTCGTCATGGGCGCGCTCGTCGGCCACGTGGTGCGCGGCGTGCCCCTCGACGAGGACGGCGAATACGCGGGCTCGCTCGCCTCGTTCTTCCACCCGTACCCGCTGCTCGTCGGGGCGCTGGCGGTGGCGGCGAGCGCGATGCACGGGGCCGCGTACCTCGGCCTGAAGACACAGGGCGAGCTGCTCGCGCGGGTGCGCGTGTGGCAGTGGCGCTCGTTCTTCGTGTTCCTCGCGCTCTACCTGGTCGTGACGGCGCTCACGATCATCTCCGTGCCGCACGCGCTCGCGAACTTTCGGCGCCTTCCGCTCGCGTGGGTGGTGGTGGGGCTGAACGCGCTGGCCCTCGCCAACGTGCCGCGCGCGATCCACCACGGCCGCCCGGGGTGGGCCTTCGTCTCCACGGGCGCCCTCGTGTGCGCGCTCACGTTCTTGGTGGGGATGGCCCTCTTCCCGAACATCTTGTTCGACCCGTGGCACCCGGAGCGCTCGCTCACCGCGACCACGGCTGCCTCGTCGGAGAGCACGCTGCGCCTCATGCGCGTCATCGCGCTGGCGGGCACGCCGTTCATCGCGACGTACACGGGCATCGTGTACTGGGTGTTCCGCGGCAAGACGAAGCTCGACTCGTTCAGCTACTGAGGCGGCCCGGCATTTCGTGCATTCTGCACGCTGTTGCCAGCCCGCCCCGCACGGTCACGGCAGCCGCGACATCCCGAAGAAGCGCGCGGCGCTCGCGGCCGCGCAGGCGCCCACGTCGAGCGCGTAGGCGCCGGGCGCGCCGCAGGGCGCGTCGGCCCCGCGCGTGGCGATCGGCGCGCCGTGGCCCATGCCGCGCACGAGGTCGAGCTCGACCCGCGCCGCGCCCGCGCCGTCTTTGAACGAGCGCCGGGTGACCGCGCCCTCGGTGGTCTCCTCGTCGGGCACGGCGTCGACGCCCGCGACGTTGGTCCACTGGCTGACGAGCGCGTCGGCGTTCGCGGGCTTCACGACCGGGTCTTGATCGCCCTGCCAGAGCTGCACGCGGACGCGCGCGCTCGGGGCCGCGGACGCGCGCACGAGATCGCCCCACTGCGCCGGGGAGAGGCTCTTCGGGCCGGCGGCGCAGCCCGCGCCCTCGAGCGCGGTCTTCGCGCACCCGAACGGGATGGCCGCCTCGAGGCTCGCCGCCTCGAACAGCTCGGGGTAACCGGCGAGGAGCGCCGCGGCCATCGCGCCGCCCGCCGACAGGCCCGCCACGTACACGTGATCGGCCCCGAGGCGCGCCTTCGCGTCGACCGCGAGCGCGGCGATGGAGGCGGCCTCGCCCTTGCCGCGCGACGCGTGCTCGGGCGCGTACCAGCGGAAGCAGGTGGTGGGGTCGTTGGCCGCGGTCTGCTCGGGGTAGAGCGCGGCGAACCCGTACGCGCGCGCGACGTCGGACCAGCCGCTGCTCGCCGCGTCGGCCGCGCGCTGCGTGCAGCCGTGCAGCACCACGACGAGGGCCCGCGCCGGGTTGCCCGCAGGCGCCTCGGCGAACGCGGAGAGGCCCCCGGGGTTGTCGGCCGGGGACGCGTACGCGCGCAGCGAGAAGCCAGGGAGCGGCCCGCCGTCCGCCGGGGGCGCGGGCACGGCCGCGTCGAGCGGCGCGACGGGTCCACCGTCGGTCGACGAGGGCGCCGGCGCCGGAGGCCCCGCGTCGGGCGAGGTGGGCGACGCGCTGCAGGCGAGCGGCCCGAGGGAGGTCATCACGGCGAGGGCGGCGAGTCCGGCTGCGCGCTTCATGCGCGGCACCCTGCCACCCTTCTCACCGTGCTGCAACGCAACACATCATCGCGGCGCGGCGCGATGGGCACCATAGGAACGCGCGCGCACGCAGATGCTGCGGCGCAACATTCGTACCTCGAGAAAATCGGGTAAGCTGCGCACATGGCTCGCGCTGCAGCGCCCCTTCGCTTCGCCCTCGTCGCGGGAGCCGCCCTGGCGACGCTCGGCGCCTCGCGCGCGGCCCTCGCCGCCGACGACGACGACGCGTGGCGCGGCGCCGCGGCGCTCGGCACCGAGTTTCCGATGTCCGTCGCGGTGCGCGGGCAGGTCGAGGCGCCGCTCCGGCTGCGGCTCTCGACGACCCTCGGCGTGCTGCCCAGGCCGTACGTGGGCGCCATCAACGGCTTCCTGGTGGGGATCCACGCCTACGATCAGGCCACCGCCGATCTGGTGTCGGCCGCGCTCTCGAGCTCGCTCATCTGGCGCACCCACGTCGGCTATCGCCCGTTCCGGCGGCACGGCTTCACGGTCGAGGCGGGCTACGGCCTGGTCACCCTCGGGGGCGGCGCCTCGGCCGCCACGCTCGTGTCGGCCGTCACGGGGCAGCCCGCGCCCGACGCGGGCGCGAACAAGAACTACGCCATCTCGTCGTCGCTCCACATGCTCGACGTCGAGCTCGGCTGGGAGTGGACGCTCGTGAAGCACCTGTTCCTGCGCGCCGCGCTCGGCGGGGCGTTCACCGTCGGCTCGTCGACGAGCATCACCCCCGACTTCACCCCGCGCGCGCCGCGCCTCACGGAGGCCTTCGCGAAGGCGGGCGAGACCTACCTGAACGACACGTACCGCTCGTACGTGTTCACGCCCGTCGTGTCGGCCTGGCTCGGCTACGCCTTTTAGGCTCACCCACCGCGGGCCGGGACCGCAAGTCGTTGACTTCACTCCCCTCCCACGCCCGCGGGGCACGGCGACGCGCAACTCTGCTATTTCCACGGGCGCGTGGAAGACCTACCGGACACCGCCTATCGACGCACGCTCGATCGCTACGCGCTCTACGGGGAGATCGCGGCGGGCGGGATGGCGCGCGTCCACTACGGGCGGGTGCTCGGCGCGCAGAGCGTGCCGCGGGTCGTCGCCATCAAGTGCCTGCTGCCCGAGCTCGCGGTCGACCCCACGTTCGTGCGCATGTTCCTCGCCGAGGGCCGGCTCGCGTCGCGCATTCGCCACCCGAACGTCGTCGCCACGCACGACGTCGTGTCCCTGCCGGCCGGCGCAGAGGGATCGCCCGGCCAGCTCTTCCACGTGATGGAGTACGTGGCGGGCGACTCGCTCTCGCGGCTCGTGCGCAAGGCGCGCGAGCGCGGCGCGCCTATCCCGCCGCGCGTCGCGGTGAGCATCGCGTGCGGGCTGCTCGAGGGGCTGCACGCGGCCCACGAGGCGAAGAGCGAGACGGGCGAGCCGCTCGGCCTCGTGCACCGCGACGTCTCGCCGCAGAACGTGATGGTCGGCGTCGACGGCCTCGCGCGCGTGCTCGACTTCGGCGTCGCCACCGCCACCCACCTCGTGGACGAGGCCCCCGACCAGCTCAAGGGCAAGGTCGGCTACATGGCCCCCGAGCAGCTCGCGCACGAGGGGGTCGATCGCCGCACCGACGTGTACGCCGCCGCCGTCGTGCTGTGGGAGGCGCTCACCGGCCGGCGCCTCTTCAAGGCCGACAACCTCTCGGCCCTCATCGTGAAGGTGATGGCCGATCCGGTGGAGGTGCCCAGCGCGTTCGCCGAGGGAATCCCCAGTGATATCGATATGATACTAATGAAGGGGCTGTCCCGCGACGTGCGCGATCGGTGGACGTCGGCGCGCGAGCTCGCCGTGCTGCTCGAGGGCGCGCTGCCCCCCGCGCCCGCCCGAGAGGTGGGCGCCTGGGTCGAGGAGATCGGCGGCGATCGCCTGCGCTACCGGGCCGAGGTCGTCACGGCGATCGAGGCCCAGTCGATCGCCCACCTGAAGGTGCCGAGCGCGGCGCGCTCCCTCGGCCGCATCACGCTCGAGAGCGCGAGCTCCGATCTGGCGGGCCTCGACACGAACGCGCTGCCCGGCGCGGTCGAGCAGGCCCTCGCCAGCGATCCGCACATCAAGGCCGTGATGCTACGCCGCTCGCAGCCGCTTTTCGCGACCGAGCCCTCGACCGCGAGGCTGCCGCAGCT
>DAORJJ010000049.1:0-13950 GCA_035439005.1 Polyangiaceae bacterium
CGACCTCCTCGGCGAGCGAGCCGTACTTCGCCCCGAGTACGCGCTCGGATACCCAGAGTCCGCGAGCGTGGTGGCGGAGGCCGAGCCCAAAGGGGATCCGAGCGCAGCGCTCGACGAGGAGCTCCCCTCGGACGACATGATCGCCCGGTATCTGCGCGGAGGTGTCTTCGCCCGAACGGTCGAAGCCGTCGCGGCGCGGAATGCCGACTTCGCGGAGACGCTCTGCGCCATTTACGACGCTCACGCCGAGAGTGGCGAAGTCACGTCAATTCGAGCCGGGGCCTGGCGAAGGCGAGGGACGGAGCGCGACCGAACCGCGCGATCGAAGGCCGCGGTCGTGGTGGGTGTCCCCCCCGCGCGCGTGGCCGCGTCGACCACGAGCTTCGAGGACGAGGGCCGCTGGGCACAGCTCGGCCGCGACGAGACCTTGGGCTGCGCGTTCGAGGTCTCGATCGAGGTGCTCCAGGACGCGCTCGTGATCCACGTGGATTTCGCCGAGAGAGGCGAGCTCGCCGAGGTCCGCGTGGGGAACGCAAGCGTCGTGGTCGGCCCGGACGCCGACGAGGTGGAGCTCCGCGTGGCGCGCCAACCGGAGCTCGCGTTCGTGGTCCGACACCGCGACGGGCGGCAGGTCGCGGAGACCCTGACGCTCGTCGCGGAGGACCAGGCGAGCCCGTGAAGCGGCTCGAGGCGCTCGTTCAGTCGATCGAGCGCGCCGACTCCCTTAGGCGAAGGGCGCTCGCGCGCCAGCTGGCTCGGGAGGCGCTCCCCGAGAGCCTCCGTGGGCGGGCGAACGCCGCGCTGCCCGAGGCCCTCGCCCTGGCCGAGAGGCTGCCCGACCGGGTAGGGGAGACCTGGCTCCTCCTCGCGAAGGAGGGAGCGAGCGGCCTCGTCGCCCGGCTGGGGACGCGGCCCACGCGCGAGCCCCTGGACCCGGCGAGCCTTCGCGTGGCCCGCACGGCGCTGCTCTGCGTCGCGGGGCGCGCATGCCGACGGATCCCGAGCGAGGCGCGCGACTTGGCGGGTGTGTATGTCGAGGACGATCTCGACGCCATGGTGACGGGTCGCTCGGCGGAGCTCTCGGCCGCCGTCGCGCTCGTGTCCGCCGCGCTCGGGCGGGCGCCGCTGCCGCACGTGGCGGGCTCGGCGCAGCTCGCGCGGGAGGGTCGGCTCGAGCCCGTGCACCACCTCACCGAGAAGGTCGAAGCGCTCCGTCGAGAGTGGCCACTCGTGACGAAGGTGGTCGTCGCGCGCGAACAAACGATCGAGGGGCCCATGGGCATCGAGGTCGTCCGGGCGGCCGACCTCGGAGAGGCGCTGCTCGCCTACGGACTCGACGTGAGAGACCTCGGGGCGAGCGACGTCGACGACCACGAGGCGAGGGTGCAAGGCCTGAAGGCAGAAGGCGAGAAGGTCGGGGCCGACTTCGCGCGCCTCGCGAGAGACGCGTGGGAGTCGTCCGCCGTGTTGGACACCCTTCGACCCGATCTGGCCGCAAAGGCGCGCGGCTATGCGGCGCTCTTTCTGCTCCATCTTGGGGAGTCCCGAGAAGCGTGGGACATGCAGCGTGGCATCGAGCGCGAGAGCCTCCGCGACGAGCCCGAGATTCTGGCCATGCTCGACACGTTCGGCGCGAGCGCGGCGATCGACGTCGGAGAGAAGGAATCAGCGAAGGATCTCGCCAGGCGCGCGCTGGAGAGGCTCGGCCCGCCACGATCACGCGAGCACGGCGCGATGGTGGCCTCGGCGTGCGGCACCTATGGCCGCGCGTTCCTTCATGCTGGCGAGCACGCCCAGGCGATTGACCATTTGTCCAGGGCGGTGCACCTGCACCAAGCGTACGCCCCGTTCGAGGTGCCTCGATCGCGCGGGTACCTCGCGACGGCGCACCGCCTCGCGGGGCGCCTCGCCGACGCAGGCGCGACCCTCAGCCTCGCGCTCGAGCAGAACGAGCGCGAAGCGCCAAACCGGAGCGCGAGCCGACAGACGACACCCTTCCTGCGGCTCGAGGCAGGGCGCCTCGCGCTCGCGGAGGGGAACCTCTGGGAAGCCGAACGTCACCTCGTCGCCGTGGGGGACGACCCCACGCGCTACCCGGACCTCGGCGCCCTCCGGACCCGCGTGCTCCTCGCGCTGCGAAACGGCGATGTTGCGCTCGCGAGGGCTCTCGCCGAGAGGTGCGCGGACGTCGCGCGCCCCAACGGGAAACCCTCGGCCCTCGCGGAGGTCGGCGCCGTGGGCTTCGCCGAGCTCGTGCTCGCGGGCGTGGCCACGTCGGCGGAGGAGGCACGCGCGCTCACGCTGCTGAGCCGCGCCTTCGGTAGGCCCGTCGCCCAGGCAGAGCTGCGAGCCGTGGTCGCGCGCCAAGTGTTTTGACGACCGGTTCGCCGACCTCCTACTCTCGTATCGCCGGCGCGAATTCCAGCTACTCGGGATAGTCGGCGAGTGGCTCCACCTCGACTCGCTCCGCGAGGACGAACGCCGGGCCCTTGAGTGGGCGATAACGCTGCCCAACCACCTGCGCGCGAACGCCCACCTGCGCGATCTCGTGGAGCAGCTCGGGCCGCACGTAGCAGGGGATGCGCGCCTGCTTTCCGAGAACGAGGAGCCCTCGATCGAGGTCGATAGCGCGGATCACTTCGCTCATATCGAACGGCTCTGGCGCTGTGAGTTCACTCACCACCTTGAGAATACGCGCCTCGTGGTCACCACGGAGCACCGCCGGAACCGAACGCGAGAGGAGCTTCCCTCCGAAAGAAACCGACCTGATTGACCCACGGGGCACGAGCCTTCGCACCTGCACAGCGGCGCGAGTTCGAGCCTCGGCGTCGTCTATCCGGAGTTCGGAGACCTCGGCGCCCCCCTCGGCCCACTCAGCGACGGTCACGAAGCTCGTGAGCGTGTCGCGCACGCGGTCGTCGGCAATCCAGTCGGCTTGCCTGGATGGCGGACCCAGTTCGAGCGTGACCTGGCCAGCAGCTCCGTTCGGGGCCGAATAGACGATATCGTCCAACGAGAAGTCGGTCGCCTCTTCGATTCCCCTTCGCGCTCGACCCGGGCCTGATCGATCCCGGGCACCGGCGCGCGTGGCCCGACGGAACTCTTCATAGTAGCCGCTAAGGGCGGCCATCGAGGGAGAACGCGTCGAGTCGAATGTGAGGCGCAGTGCCACGGCGGCGTGCTCGAAGGGATCCTCCTCGCGGAGGCTCTTGCGAAGCGCTGCTGAGAACTCCGCGAGCGCCGCGCCGAACGCGGTCGCCTCGAGGTGCTCCACGAGTGTGAAGAGGGGCGCCGGTGGGACACCGGGAAACTTACGCTGAAGGAAGGCCTGGTAGGCCTCGAGCACTCCGCGAGGGTTCTCCAACTCCTGCGCAGGACGCAGGGCCAGCGCGCGAATCTCATGAAGCTGCAGGATCTGGAGCTCGACGGCCTCATCCGAACCCCACATGCGCGGAGCCGCGAGCATGTCGGCGATGCGCGCGTCGGCCCAGGCGGTGATGGTGCGCGGCAGCGAGCTCATGGCTCCTCCTGGATGCCCGCGTCGATCGCGTTGACGTCGACGGCGCGCACCTCGATCGCGTCGGTGTACTGCCAATGCGACGCCAGGTAGATGCTCTCCGCGCAGCCATCCACGCCGGTAAGGGCGTCGACGGCGTGCGCGTGTGTCTCGACGAAGGTGTGACTGCCCCAGCGCGGCGGTGCCGGGTGCTTTGGGACCACGAACCTCGCGGCCGAGCCCTGACGCGGCGTGATTTGGAGCCCGCGTGTCTGCGGGTCGCGAGCACGGCCCACCCTCGACACCACGCGTGCGAGCGCGGCGCACCTGCCGCTCTCGACCGGGTAGCGTTCGATCGCGTCCTCCACGTCCGCGCGCTCTTGGTCGTTCCAGCCCACTCCCATCAGCCTGCATTGTAGTGCCTGGCGGTGCGGCAGGGAAGGAAAGCGTCGCGCCGCGGGCCCGCCGCAGCAGGCGGCTTGGCACTGAGAAAACGGCAGGTCGCCGTCAGAAACTCCCGAGGCCCCGCGTCCATCCTCTGAAGGCGCGACACGGTCCCCGTGACCGCCGGGTGGAGCCGCTCGGCGCGCGCTCCGCCACGCACGACCATCGCGCCAAGCTCGGCGCCAAGGAGCCTCCATGTCGAAATCCGGCGTGAGCGCGCGCACCCGCGCGTCCACCTACTCTGACGCGACCCTGCGAACCTTCAAGGCCGCCGTGCGCAGCCTCGAGAAGGATCTCCCCGAACACCACGCGGCCCTCGCCGAGCTCGTGGACCAGGGGCGCTTTCACGACTTCGACGCGATCGTCGCGGCGATGGGCGGTGGCCGGTGACGCGCTCCCGGATCGCGTCGGTGAGCGTGCGTGGCGTGCGCGGCGTGCGCGAAGCGGTGGAGCTCGCGTTCGGTGAGCGTGGGATTGTGCTCCGCGGGGACAACGGCACCGGCAAGTCCTCTCTCGTCGAGGGGCTGCGTTGGGCGCTGCTCGGTGCCATGCCGCCGGCGAGAGGGGAGGACTTTCGCACGCACCTTCGCGCCGAGGGAGCGTGTGAGGTCACGGTCGAACTGGCCCCGCACGGCAGGCTCGTGTTCAGGGACGGTGCGCTGGATGACGAGGCGACCACGGAAGAGGGGAGAGCGTTCGTCGACCACTGTCGGCGCTCGCAGCCCTTCCTGCGGCGCGCCGAGCTCCTCGACCTTCTCCAAGGGTCGGCCAGCGACCGCTTCCAATACCTAGCGAGGTTCTTCGACCTTGCCGCGGTCGACACCCTCGAGCAAGACCTCGCGAGGGGGATCCGCGAGAGACGCGCACGCCACCAAGAGCTAGAGGACGAAGCGCGTCGCCTGCTCCAGGCGATCGTGGCGCCGGTGCCGTGGACGGGGCCAGGGCCCGCGCGTGCGGGAGAGGTCGAGCGCTATGCCCTCGTGGAGTCCGCGCGACTCGGTCTCGTGCGAGATGGCGAAGCGGTGTCCTGCGACGAGCTCGCGGTCCGCGCGGCCGCCTCGCGCGGCAGCGGCGCCCAATGGAGTAGGCGGAGCGAGCTCCACGCTGCCGCGGCAGAGGCCGACAGGCTGGTGCCGCCCGACGCGCCCAAGACGGCGCTCGTGCCGTTGAGGAGCGCCGAGCTCGCCGCGACCGAGAACGGCCTCCAGGCGCTGCTGGAAGGCGCACTCGCGCACCTCGAGCGTCAGCCCGCGCGCACCGACTGTCCCGTCTGCGAGCAGGGGATCGCGCCGAAGGAGCTCGCGGCGCGGTTGAACGCGCGCCTCGCGCTCCTCTCGGACGTGCGGAGAGCGACCTCCGCCGTGTCCTCCCTCGGAGACGAATGGTACGCGTTCCTCCGCACACTCCGTCGGCTCGAGGCGGTCGCGGGCCTCCCCACGCGCGGCGAGGATGTCCCCCGCGGGCGGGAGCTCCTCGACCAGCTCGATCGAGCCGCGAACCTCTCCCAGAAAATTCACGACCGCGTCGAGAGCGTACGGAGGTCGTTGCGGTCGCAGCACGACGCGATCCCCGGCGAGCTCCAGGCGAGCGAGATCGAAAAACTCCACGCGTGCCTCGAGCGCCTCGCGAGGGACCGCGCGACCCTTGTCGAGAACGAGTCGGAGCGGGCCCACCTTGCCTCTTCGACCGCCTCCCTCCAGGCCGTGGCGGGCGCCGTCGCGACGGCGCGCAAGGACCTCTCGGCGGTGATCCTCGAGGAGCTCTCCGACGCGGCGGACGCGATCTACGCGCGTATCCACGGCGCTGATCCGAACGACGTGACGAAGAGCCCGCGCATCAAGTTCTCGCGCCAAAGCAAGGGCCTCGCGAACCTCGAAGGAACCTTCGCCGACAACAAGGTGAAAGAGCCCGCGCTCCTCTATTCGGACGGTCACCTCGACACCGTCGGCATTGCCTACTTCCTCGCCATCCAGAAGCTCCGTGAGCGAGAGGACGCGGGGGCGCCGAGGCTGCTGGTCCTTGACGACATCGTGCTCTCGGTCGACATGACGCACGCGCGCGCGCTGGTGGCCGTGCTGGCGGAGCAGTTCTCCGACTACCAGGTGCTCATCGCGACGCACAATCAGGCGTTTGCCGAACAGTGCAAGCCGCTCCAGCTCCGGCGCCTCTGCATTCGAGATTGGACGCTCGAAGCGGGGCCCGCGCTCGTGGACCACGTGCCCGGCCGGCGCTTGCTCGAGGAAGCGCTCGAGACTACGGGAGATGTCGAGGTGCTCGCGGTGGCCACCCGGCCGGTGCTCGAGGCCCTGTTCAAGGAGGCCTGTACGCACCTCGGGGTGCGGCTCCCCTACGAAGCCACGGATCTCACCTTCGCGGACTACTGGGATGCCCTCCGCCCGAAGCTCCAGAAGCTGTCGTCGTCTGGGCGGCTCCCGGATGTGCGGTCCATCGTGGCGCGACTCGGCGACCCGCTCTTCCTGCGCAACGCGCTTGGCGCCCACTCGAACGATTGGGCACTCGAGGTCCCGCTCAAGCAGGCGCAGCTCGAGGCGCGCGCGGCGCTGGAGCTCCTCGACGCGCTGAGCTGCTCATCGTGCGACGCGGTGTTGCGCACGCCGAATCGTCGCGACGAGCACGCGCCGCTCGCGTGCCGCTGCCCTCGCGGCACCTCACCAACCGTCCGTGTCCCCTTTGCCACCAAGGAGTCCGCATGATGTCTTCCGTTTCCTACGACGAGCGCCTCGCCCTCGTCGACGCCGCGGCCCCCATCGACCCCCACGATCACCAGCGAGCCACGTGGGACCGGCTCGACAGCGCCTTCCTCGATCACAAGCGCACCGCGGGCATGGTCGTCCTGCCTACGGGCGCCGGGAAGACCATCATGGCCGCGCATTGGCTTCTGCGCCACGAGGTCGCGAAGGGAGGGCGAGTGCTCTGGCTGGCGCACCGCCAGTCGCTGCTCAGTCAGGCCTATCGCTCGTTCAAGCGGCTCGCCAACCTCGCTTATCCAGGGAAGAAGTCCCTCGACCTCATCGCGGTGTCCTCCGAGTTCAGGCGATGGTCGAGCGTGAGCCGCGAGCACGACGTCGTGTTCGCCTCCATCCAGTCGTCGGTCATGGAGCAGAACCGGGGATTCGTGAAGGAGCTCTTGGCGGACGCCGGTGCGGGCGCCACGGTCGTGGTCGACGAGGCCCACCACGCCGTAGCGCCGAAGACCTACGGCCTGCTCTCGGAGATCAAGAAGGCGGGCGTTCGTCTTCTTGGCCTCACCGCGACGCCCATTCGAATGGACCCGGACGAGGACAGGCGGCTCGGCATGCTGTTCGAGGACATCGTCCACCAGGTGAGCCGCCGCTCGCTCGTCGACGCGGGGATCCTCGCTGCGCCCGTCACCGAGACGGTGAAGACGGAGGTCAGCGTCGAGCGTGAGATGAGCGCCGAGGACCTGGCCTACCTCGACCGGTACGGAGAGCTCGCCCCGAGCGTGCTCGCGCGGCTCGGGAAGAACGCGCACCGAAACGCCCTCATCGTCGAGCACTACCTGAAGAACAAGGAGCGCTACGGGCCGACCATCATGTTCGCGGCGGACACGCTCCACGCCCAGACGCTCGCCCACGAGCTCTCGAAGCACTCCGGGATTCGCGCAGACTACGTGGACTACAGCCGCCGCGACGCGGCTACGGTCACCGAGCGCTACGCCCGGGGAGAGCTCGACGTGATCGTGAACGTGCAGATGCTGACCGAGGGGTTCGACGCGCCGCACACGCGCACCGTGTTCATCTGCCGCCCGACGCGGTCGGAGAGCCTCGTGGTCCAGATGGTGGGTCGCGCCCTGCGAGGGCCCCGTGCGGGGGGAAACGCGAAGGCCAACCTCGTCACGTTCTTGGACACGTGGCAGCAGTACGACGTGCTGGGGCCCGAGTATGCGCTCGAGCGCATGGACGTTCCGCCGCCCGAGGCCGTGAGCCGCGTCAACGCGCCCATGGTGCTCATCCCGCCGGAGCTCGTGCGCGACGCCTACCGGCTGCTCCAGAGCAACCTCAAGGGCCAGCTCGTGGGCGTGCACGCGTGCGTGCCCCACGGCTGGTACCGCTGGGAAGAGGTCTTCGAGGACGACGTGCAGTCGCGCACCGTCATGGTGTTCGACTCGCAGCGCGAGGCGCTCGAGGCGCTGCTCGCCGAGCACGCGAGCCAGTCGAGCATCCCCGAGCACGTCACCGAGGACCTCGCGTGCTCGCTCATCCGGAGGCACTTCTCCGACATCCCCGATCCGCTGCCCCGGTGGGCGGACGTGAAGGCGCTCCTGGACGCGCGGCGCAAGGGGTGCGACGTGAGCTACGTCACCTTCGAGGAGAAGCTCGCGTTCGACCCCACCGCGCTCGCCCAGCAGCTCCTGGAGCGGAACCTCAATCCACGCGACGAGGCCGGATTTCTCGCCGAAGTCTGGGCGAGCCAGCCCGCTTGTCCCGTCGTATACCGGCACGACGAGGCCGCCTTCCGCGAAGAGGTCGGGCGCGAACGCACGAAGCTCCTCAACGCGTCGATCGAGCGACCGCCTACGGCTCCCGAGGTCACGAGCATCGTGCCCAGTGGACCGCCCCGCGCGTACGAGCCGGGCCATGGGAGAGATCTGGGGGAGCTGCTCGCAGCCGTGCTCGAGCAGAAGCGCCACTTTCCCGGCGGCGCGCCGATGCTCGGCTCGCTGCGCTGGATGAAGCGGGCGAACCAACGGCTCTGGGGCTTCTTTCGCTACGAGGACAAGTGCCTCGCGCTCAACCCCATCCTCAACTCGCCCGACGTGCCGCGCTTCGTGGTGGAGCTGGTCATGTTCCATGAGCTCCTCCACGCCGACATGCCGAGCGCAGGTCACAACGCGGCGTTTCGCGCGCGTGAGCGGGGCTTCGTCCCGAGCGCGACGGCGATTGACGAGGCGCGGCCGCTAGGCCTGGTCCCCACGTCTGCCTCCGCCGTGGACTATTGGCGCGTGCGCGCCGAGATGTTCCTCGACACCTTCGAGCGGTACTTCGAGTGGAAGCGCCCAACGCCCACGTATTGACGCGCCGCCTGACAACGCTGGCTCGCGCGAGCCTTCCCGCGCTCGCTCACTCGCCGACCACCTCGATGGCGCCGCTCATCGAGGCCCCCGCCGGGCTCCCATGGTCGAGGCAGTAGTAGCCATAAATCCCCGGGACGGTCAGGACGAACGACGCCGTGGTGCCCGCGTCGCCAGACGCGAGCGCGGGGGCGGGGCCGCACGCCTGGACGAGCGGATGAACGAGGAAACCGCCGGCGTCCGGCGCGCCGGTGAAGGTGACCGTGGTCCCCGCGCGCACGGACAAACACGGGGGATCGTACTCGTAGTTCCGATACACGAGGACAGGGCTCGCGCCGGCGGAGACGAACGTCGCGCAGCCTGCGAAGTTCGCCGGACACGCGGCGCCGGAGTCGGTCGCCGCGTCGGAGGCGTCCCCCGAGCCGCCTTCGGGGGCGCGCGTCGCGTCGCCCGCCTCGTCCGCGATCGTCGCGCCGGGCGAGCCGTCGCCCGCCGGCTGGGGGGCCGACGGGGACGTGGAGCACGCGAGGTGAAGTGCCGCGAACGACGCGAACGCCAGGCGGGCCCCGAGGCTCACGGCTTCAGGAGCTGACCGCGCACCTCGCCGCCCGGGTTGAGCGCCGTGTGGACGTTGATGTAGTACCCCGCGGCGCCGAGCGTGGTCACGTTGGCCGGGGTGAGCGTGAGCGCGCCCTTCGCGCCCGCGCCCGCCAGCGAGAGCGGGAAGGCGACGGCGCCGTTGGTGCCGGCCGCGCCCCCGTGCAGGTGCGCCGCGGTCGCGGTCAGGTTGGTGAAGACCGCCTCGTAGCGGAGCATGTTCGTCGCCGGATCGAGGATGAACTGCGCGCCGCCGCCGGCCGTCGTGGTCAGCGGGGGCTCCTCGTTGAGGCCGCTCATCCGCGCCAGGTAGAGGACCTCGCCGGGCCTGTGGAGCTGACCGCGGAGCTCGCCGTTCGGGTTGGCCGCCGAGTGAAGGTTCACGTACAAGCGCCCCTCCTGCAGCTCGGTCGCGTCGGCGGCGGTGATCGTCGCCGTGCCCTCGATGCCCGTGCCCACGGTGGGGAAGGGCACCAAGACCGGACCGTTGACCGAGCCGATGGCCTTGTGGATATGCCCCGCGCTCGGCGTGAGGGTCGTGGTGATGCGGTAGCGAATCCCGGTCTTGGCGGCGTCGAGGATGATGGCGGCCCCGCCCGTCGCTGCGGTGGTGACCGGGGGGTTCTCCTGGCCACCCGAGAGGGCGGCCACCCAGAGCGTGGCGCCGGGCGTCAGGACCTGCCCGCGGAGCTCACCGTCCGGGTGAGCCGTGGAGTGGACGTTGACGTACCAGAGGCCTTGCTCGAGATCGGCCACGTCCGCCGCGGAGACGGTGAGCGTGCCGGTCATGCTGGCGCCAAACGGGGTCAGCGGGTGGGCGACCGGGCCGTTGTTGCCTCCCTCGGCCTTGTGGATGTGGGCCGCCGTGCCGCCCGCCACGGTGTGGTTGACCGTGTAGGTCACCTTGGTCCGATCGGCGCTGAGCACGAGGGTCGCCGTCCCCGTGGCCGCGGTGCCGACGGCGGGGCTCTCCTGGGCGCCGCTGAGCGTCGTGGTGAAGGTCTTCTCCGTGGCGCCCGAGTCGGTGCCTGGGGACCCGTCGGTGCCCGGGGACCCGTCGGTGCCCGGCGACCCATCCGTGCCCGGGGACGCGTCGATGCCTGGAGACGGGCCGACACCGCCGTCGCTCCCGGGGGTGGCCTCGCTGCACCCTGCGAAGGCGAGCGCGCAGCCAAAACTCAGCAGCCCGATTCCGTGTGTAAGCTTCATGGATAATCTCTCAGGTAAGGGGTGACGCGATGGTCGTCGCAGCGGCCGACTCTGCAAGGGGCGCGCCGCGCCCTTTGTGCGAGATCTCCGCGCGTCGTCGGTGGCGCCCCATCACGTTGATGCCGGCTCGGTCAGTTCGAAGGAGCCGGTCACGTGGTCGGGCGCCTCACCTGGCCACCTCCGCGCGGACATCGGGTGGCTGGCGTCGCGCGGGGGGAGGGCGCGCTTCGTGCACGCTCCATGGGGCGCGCTTCTGGTTGTGATCCCCGGCGGGCTCGCCCATCATCGCCGTCCCACGCGCCACCTCGGCGCATCGAAGAGGAGCTCCGCATGGCGACGATGAAGGCCGTACAGGTCACGAAACCGGGCACGTTCGAGCTCGTGGAGCGCGAGGTCCCCGAGGCGGGGCCCGGGCAGGTGCGCGTCAAGGTGCTCGCGTGCGGCGTGTGCCACAGCGACATGTTCGTTCAGTCGGGCGGCTTCCCCGGGCTCGTGCTCCCGCGCGTGCCCGGGCACGAGATCGCGGGCGTGGTCGACGCCGTCGGCGCGGGCGTGACGGCCTGGAAGGTGGGCGATCGGGTCGGCGTGGGCTGGCACGGCGGGCACTGCTTCCAGTGCGACGCCTGCCGCCGCGGGCTCTTCATCAACTGCAAGGCCGGGAAGGTCACCGGGATTACCCACGACGGCGGGTACGCCGAATACGCGGTGGTGCCGCACGAGTCGGTGGCGCGCATGCCCGCGGGCATGGAGGCCGTGGACGCCGGTCCGCTGCTCTGCGCCGGCGTCACCACGTACAACGCGCTCCGCAACAGCGGCGCTCGCCCTGGCGACACGGTCGCCGTGCAGGGCATCGGCGGACTCGGTCACTTGGCCATTCAATACGCGGCGCGCATGGGCTTCCGGACGGTGGCCATCTCACGCGGCGCCGACAAAGAGTCCCTCGCGCGCGAGCTCGGCGCGCACGAATACCTCGACACGGACAAGGCCCCCGCGGCCGAGGGCCTCAAGGCGCTCGGCGGCGCGGACGTGGTGCTCGCCACCGCGCCCAACAGCGAGGCCATCGGCAGCACGGTGAACGGCCTGAAGTCGCGCGGCAAGCTGCTCATCGTCGCGGCGCCCTTCGAGCCGCTCTCCGTCTCGGCGATGGGGCTCCTCAGCGGAAAGACGGTCGCGGGCTGGCCGAGCGGCAGCGCGATCGACTCCGAAGACACGATGGCCTTCTCGGCGCTCACCGGCGTGAGGCCCCGGGTCGAGACCTTCAAGCTCGAGCAGGCCGAGGAGGCCTTCGCCAAGATGATGGAGAACCGCGTCCGCTTCCGGGCCGTCCTCACGCCGTGAGGCCGACGCCGCGCCCACGGCGCGCGCCCGCTCTGAGAGGCGCCTACCGCCCCGTGGCCGCGGCGATCATCTCCTCCGACAGCCCCGCCTCGCGCAGGATCTCCACCGTGTGCTCGCCCTGGCCCGGCGGCGGGGTGTGCGCCTTGTCGCGGGGCGTGAGCGGGAGGCGCATCTGGGGGATCGGGCCGTCCTTCGTGTCGAGCTCGAAGAACACGCCGCGCGCGCGCAGGTGCGGGTCGCGCGCGGCCTCCTCGGGCGTGAGCACGGGCTCGAGGCACACGTCGCGTTCGCTTGCAAACTGCACCCACTCGTCGCGCGTGCGCTCGGCGAACAGAGCCGCGACGCGGGCCTGCAGCTCGGCCTGGTGCGGGCCGGGCATGAGCGCGCCCATGTCGGGCTCGAGGCCCACCGCCGCGCAGAAGCCGAGCCAGAACTTGGGCTCGAGGGCGGCGAGGGTCATCGCCTTGCCGTCCTTCGTGGCGTACGTGCGGTAGGGCGCGATGCCGCCGGTGAGCGCGTCGCCGCCGGGCAGCGCGGCCTGGCCGGCGAGCGAGGCCGCGTAGCCCAGCGTGGCGAAGCCGAGGCTGGTCTCCACCATCGCTACGTCGACCACCTGACCTTGGCCCGTGCGCTCGCGCTCGTAGAGCGCGCCGAGGATGCCGAGCACGCTCCACAGCCCGCCGCTCACGTCGGCGAGCTGCACGCCGGGCACCTGCGGCGGCCCGCCCGCGGGGCCCTGGAAGCCGAGCAGCCCCGCGCGCGCCAGGTAGTTGAGGTCGTGCCCGGCCCGCTTCGCCAGCGGGCCGTCTTGGCCGTAGCCGGTGAGGGCGCACACCACGAGGCGCGGGTTCTCGGCGAGGAGCGAGGCGTGCGACAGGCCGAGCTTGTCGAGCACGCCGGGGCGAAACTGCTCGAACACCACGTCGTAGCCCTTCACGAGGCTGCGGAACGCGTCGCGCGCGGCGGGGCGCTTGAGGTCGAGCACCGCGCTCCGCTTGCTCCGGTTCAGCCCGAGGAACAGCGCCGACTGCGACCCCACCATCGGCGGCATGTGGCGGATGTAGTCGCCGCCCTGCGCGTCCTCCAGCTTGTCGACCTGGGCGCCCAGATCGGCGAGCACGAGCGAGGCGAACGGGCCGGGGAGCAGGCGGGTGAGGTCGAGGACCTTGATGCCTTGGAGGGGCTGCATGGGCCGAGTCTCTGGCGAAGCGCGCCCGGGCGCCACGAAAAAGCCCCGCGGCGACCGAGGTCGCGCGGGGCCTCCCAGCGGGCCGCGCTAGTAGCTAGCGCGTCGCCGTCGCTCAGCTCACTTGTAGCCGAAGAGCTTCTGGAGCTTCATCGCGAGCACCTGGTTGCCCGCCACCTTGAGCTTGCCCGCGAAGTAGAGCTGCATGCCGTTCGCCTGGGGGTTCTCGATGAGCTTCTGGAAGTCCTCCGCGGCGATCGTGATGGTGCAGTCGGCGGGGCCGTTGCCGGCGACGCAGGACGGCCCGGTGGCCGACACGTCGATGGACCACTCGCCCTCGTCCGTGATGTTCATCTGGTACTTCGCGCCGATGGTCTTCGCGTCCTCCGCGTTCTTGGCGAGCGACGCCGGGAGCTCCTCGTTGAACAGCTTCTTGATATCGACGGCCATGACGTTCTCCTGCACGGGTGGGTACGACCCTAGGTCGGGACGCGTTCGAGAATGAATCGCGGTTCAGTTCGGTACACGCCTCCCGCCGCGGCGTCAAGCGAGACGGCCCTGGCGAGCCGCCCCGCCGGCGAGCGCGGACGAGGCGAGGAGAGCGCCCATCGACAGGGCGAGCATCGG
>DAORJJ010000049.1:13960-21745 GCA_035439005.1 Polyangiaceae bacterium
CCGCCACTCTGCTACCGTGGGCGGCATGAGCGAGAGCCTCGTCCTCGACATCGCGCAGACCGTCCTCGACGGGTTCGACCGCCACTACCGCCTCTTCCGCGAGCTCTCGCAGGGCGCGCGCGGGCGCTTCGTGCGAGGCGACTGGGCGGCGGTGCGCGAGGCCGTGCGGACGCGCATCGACATGTACGACGCGCGCGTGCGCGAGGCCGTGGAGGGCGTGCGCGCGCGCTTCGGCGACGCCGCCGCGGACGACGCGCTCTTTCGCCAGGTGAAGGTCGCGTACATCGGCCTGCTCTACGAGCACAAGCAGCCCGAGTGCGCGGAGACCTTCTACAACTCGGTGGCGACCCGCGTGCTCGACGCCGCCTACCAACAGAACGACTGCATCTTCTCGCGGCCGGCGATCTCCACCGAGCACATCGAGCCGGAAGAGCCCACCTACCGCTGCTACTACCCGCGCAGCGTCGACCTCGAGGGCACGCTCCGCCGGGTGCTGCTCGACACGGGCCTCGGGCAGGAGTCGCGCGGCTTCGAGGATCTCGAGCGCGACACCGGCTACCTCATGCGCGTCGTGGCCGAGCACTTCCCCGAGGGGTGGCAGCACGCGGAGAACTTCCAGCTCCACGTGTTGCGCTCGCCGTTCTTTCGCGGCAGCGCCGCGTACGTGGTCGGCAGGGCCATTCGCGGCAACGTGGTGGTGCCCTTCGTGGTGCCGCTCCGCCGCAGCGCGCGCGGCGAGATCGTGGTCGACACCATCCTGCTCGACACCAAAGAGGTGGGGCGCCTCTTCAGCCTCGCGCGCGACTACTTCATGGTCGACATGGAGGTGCCGTCGGCCTACGTGGCCTTCCTCGAGACCGTCGTGCCGCGGCGCACGCGCTCGGAGCTCTACACGCTCGTGGGCCTCCAGAAGCAGGGCAAGACCCTGCTCTTCCGCGACCTGTTCTGGCACCTCAAGCACTCGAGCGACCGCTTCGTCATCGCGCCGGGCACCCGCGGCATGGTCATGCTCGTGTTCTCGCTGCCCTCGTTCCCGTACGTGTTCAAGGTCATCCGCGACTGGTTCCAGCCCCCCAAAGACGCCGACCGCGCGCTCGTCGAAGAGCGGTATCGCCTGGTGAAGCACCACGACCGCGCCGGCCGCATGTCGGACTCGCTCGAGTACGTGAACGTGCGCTTCCCGAGGGACCGCTTCGACCCCGAGCTCCTCGAGGAGATGAGGCAGCTCACGCCGACGACCGTGGAGATCGGCGACACCCACGTGCTGGTCAAGCACGTCTACATCGAGCGCCGCCTGGCGCCGCTCGACATGGTCGTGGCCACCGCCGACGAGGAGCGCCTGCGCCGGGTGCTCGGCGAGTACGGCGACGCCATCAAGGAGCTCGCCGCCGTGAACATCTTCCCGGGCGATCTCATGCTGAAGAACTTCGGGGTCACGCGCTTCGGGCGCGTCATCTTCTACGACTACGACGAGATCGTGTATCTCACCGACTGCCGCTTTCGCACCATGCCCAAGGCCCGCGACGACGCCGACGAGTACGCCGGGGAGCCCTGGTACTCGGTCGAGCCGAACGACGTGTTCCCCGAGCAGTTCCCGCAGTTCCTGCTGCCGCCCGGCCGCCCTCGGCAGATCTTCCTCGAGCGCCACAAAGAGCTCGCCGAGGCCTGGTATTGGATAGCCCAGCAGGAGAAGCTGCGGGCGGGGGAGCCCGAGGAGTCGCCCCCGTACGCCGACGCGCTCCGCTTCGAGCGGCGCTTCGCCAAGCCCTCCGTGCTCCCGTGAGAGGTCGCCGACACGCCGACGAGCGCCGCGCGAGGCGCGCCCTCGCAGGAGCGCTCGTGTGCGCGCTCGCCGCGTGTTCGAAGGAGCCGCCGCCCGCGCCCGCGCCGCCCGCGCCCTCGTCGGGGACGCCCGCGCCTTCCGCGCCCGCGCCCGCGGCGGACGCGAAGCTCGCGTTCGTGGTCGAGGGCCGGCCGGTGCGCGAGCTCACCCTCGCCGAGCTCCGCCGCGATCTCCCCACCGAGACCCTCACGGTGTTCGACCCGTACTACAAGAAGCCCAAGACCTTCCGCGCGCTCCGCTTCGCGGACGTGTGGCGCTTGGGCTTCGACGGGGCGCCGGAGGACGCGGGCGTCGCGCCGGGCGAGCTGCTCCTCCGCGCGAAGGACGGCTACACGGTGCCGCTACGCCCGCCGCTCTCCACCGAGCCTGGCGCGTACCTCGCGTACGAAGACGTCGAGGTGCCCGGGTGGGAGCCGATCGGCCCCCAGCGCGCGAACCCCGCGCCGTTCTACCTGGTGTGGCGCGAGCCCGGTCAGCAGAGCCTCGAGACCCACCCGCGCCCGTGGCAGCTCGCGACGATCGAGCGCGCGAGCTTCGAGCGCACGTTCCCTCACACGGTGCCCACGGGCGAGCCGCCGGGCTCGCTGGCCTTCGTGGGCTTCGGGCTGTTCCGCGACCGGTGCGCGCGGTGCCACGCCATCAACCGCGAGGGCGGCCGCGTGGGGCCCGAGCTGAACGTGCCGAAGAACGTGCTCGAGTACCGCACCGCGGCCGAGGTGAAGGCCTACGTCCGTGATCCCCTGTCGCTCCGCTATGGCAACATGCCCCCTCACCCCGATCTCCGCGAGGCCGATCTCGACGCGCTCGTGGGGTATCTCGCGGCCATGAAGACTCGAAAGTTCGACCCCGATGGACAGCCAAAGAAGCCCTGAGCCCGGCGCGCGGGCGGCCCTGGTCGAGCTGCGCGAGCGGCTCGCGCGCGTGGTGCCCGAGCTCGCGGCCCTGGCGGCGCGCGGCCTCCCCGCAGCGGTCACCCCGGCGAGCGGCGAGCGCTACGCGGTGACGGGCGTGGGCGGCAGCGAGGGGCCCGCGCGCCTGCTCGTCGCGACGCTCCGCTCGCTCGGGCTCGGCGCGCGCTTCGTGCCGCTCTCGGCCTTCGCCTTGGGCGAGGTGGCCGCGCGCCCAGGGGAGCGCCTGTGCGTGTTCTCGCAGGGGCTCTCGCCGAACGCGCGGGTGGCCCTCTCGTGCGCGCCGCGGTTCGCGGGAGGCGTGCTGTTCACGAGCGCTCTGGCCTCCTCGCCGCTCCTGGCGGGCTTCGTGGCGGGCGGGGGCCGCGTGCTCACGCTCGGCCCCGCGGAGGAGACAGGCACGCTGCTGCGCGTGGTCGGGCCACCCGTCGCGATGCTCGCGGCGGTGCTCTTCGCCCACGAGGTCGCCGGGGCGCCGGTCCCCGCCCGCGCGCTCGCGGAGCTCCCCTCTGACCTCGAGGCCGCCGCCGCCGCCGCGCGTGCCGCGATCGCGGCGCTCCCCGCGTTCGCGCGCGAGGCGGCCGTCGGGCGCGTCGCGTTCGTGACCGCGGGCGAGGAGGGCGAGCGCGGGCTCGCCTGCGGCCTCGCCATCAAGTGGCTCGAGGGCCTCGGGGTCGACGAGCCGCCCACGTGGGACGTGCTCGAGATCGCCCACGGGCCGTTTCATGCATTCTACACAGAGCCGAGGCTGCTCGTGGCCCTGGGCGAGGGCGGCGCGCTCTTCGATCGCCTCGAGGCCATGCTCGCGCCCGGGCGCCACGCGCTGCTCCGGCTGCCCGCGCGCGGGCCCCTGGCGCGGCTCGTGGTCGAGGCCGCGGTGAACGAGCTCTTCCTCGCGGCCTTCGAGCGGGCCCCGCGCGATCTCCGCGACTGGCCCTCGAAGGGCAAAGACGCCCCGCTCTACGCGCTCGACGAGGCGCTCGGGGGTCGGCAGCCAGGCTGAGCGCGAGCGTCAGCACCCCGGGCGCGCGCGGCGATACCGCCGGAGCGCCTCGAGGAGGTAGTAGTCCCCGAACATCAGCGAGAGCTGCGGGAGGTTCCACGACACCGTCGCGCCCGCGAGGACGCCGCGGTGAGGCGAGTCCTTCGCGAGGTAGGCGAGCTTCCCGCTCGCGTCGCGGAACGTGAGGAGCGAGCGCAAGATGCTCTCGGCGGCGGCCAGGTACCGCGCGCGGTTGGCCGGGGTCGACGCCAGCGTGGCGAGCTCCAGCAGCCCCGAGGCGGCCACGGCCGCGGCCGACGAGTCCCGCTCGGTGAACGTGCGGAGCGCCGGCCTCCGGTCCCCGAAGACGTGGTCGTGGTTCGCGTCGGCGAACGGGCCGGCGGGCTCGCCCAGGGCCGCGTCGAAGTCGGTGGGCGGCACGAAATCGCCTGTCCGCTGGTTGTAGGTGTCTGTCGCGTAGTCGTTCGGGAGGTGGGCGATGAAGTAGTCCGCCACCTTCTCGGCGACGGCGAGGAACCTCGCGGGCGACACCGAAGGATCGTCCTTCGTATACCGATACACCTCCGTGAACCCGTAGAGCCCCCACGCCTGTCCTCGCGACCAGGTGCTCTCGCTCGCGTAGCCTTGGTCGGTGATCTTGGCATACACCTTCCCGTCTCGCGGCGTGCCCGAGGTGCCGTCGTTGTACTGGACGATGTGGTAAATGCTGCCGTCTGCGCGGACGTTCCCCGCGAGGACTGTGAGCGAGTGCGCGACGCCGTGATCGAAGAGGGTCTTCGTGGGGCCTGAGGTCGGCCGCCCGCGGACGTCCCACGCCTCGAAGAGGAGCGGCACGTTCACCATGCCGTCGATGTAGACCGGATAGGGGCCTGGGGGGTAGTCGTCGAGCGAGCGGAGCGCGCCGACCGGAATTCCACTCTGGTCGAAGCGCCGATCGAGCGTGGTCGCCGCCTGCACGAGCACCTCGCGCGCGTGGTCCCGGTAGGTCGAGCCCGCGTCATCCGCCGGCGCCAAGAGATGGAGCCCGTCCCCGAAGCTCCGGAGAAACCGCCCGCCGATGTCGTAGTCGAGCGGAGTGCCCTTCAGCGACTCGATCCCGGCGGTCCACTCCTTGGCGTGGCCGAGCATCTCCTGGTCGCCCGTGGCGGCGTAGAGCTGCCAGAAGGCGCCGGCGAAATAGCCGCTCCGCCAGTCGGTCGCGCGGCTGTTTACGAGGGCAGACCCGCGCGGCGAGAGATCCCACTGCCCGAGGTTCGGGCCGCTCGAGTAGGTGAACGCCGGGTAATAGGTGGCGTAGTCGGTCGGGTGGGTGCGCTTGACGTACGCGACGGTCTCTCGCATGCGCGCGGCGGCGAACGCGAGGGTGTCCGCCACCGGGAGACACGCGCTCCCAGCGTCCGCGCCTGCGTCGGGCGCCTCGCGTCCGGCGTCGACGCCGCCCTCGGCGCTCGCGCCCGCCTCCGCGCCGCCGCCCGCGGGCGAGCGCACGGGATCGGTGGGCGCGACCCCCGGAGGGGTCGCCTGACAACCGACGACCAGGCCCACGGCAGCGAGGAGAGGGCGAGCGCGCATCGAGCGACCCTACGCTGACTCGGGCCTCAGGTCTTCCGCGAGAGGGCCCGCGCGGCGCGCGCGGCCTTCATCACGGCCGCGACGACCGGCGCCGGGATGGTCTCGATGATGGCGATGAGGTCGACCGGGCCGTCGACCACCGGGAAGAGCTCGTCGCACAGGACGGCGAAGCGCTCGTATTTCGTGAGGAGCTGGTCGAGGCGGTCGCGGAGGCGGTCGGCCTCGGCGCCCTCCGCGTCGCCCAGGAGCCCGCGCGCCCGGCGAGAGAGCGCGACCTTGTCGGCGACGACGCTGCGCAGGCGCGTGAGGTAGGCGCCGATGACCACGTCGGGGTACTTGCCCTTGAGGCCGAACGAGTCGTGGCGCGCGCCGGCCTCGCGCCGCCGCTCGACGATGCCGGCGGCCTCGAGGCCGCGGAGGTTCGCGAAGATGTTGCTCTTCGCGCGGCCGAGCAGCTCCGAGAGCTCATCCATGCTCATCGTGCCCTCGGCGAGGTAGAGCGCGGCGACGATCTGCCCGCCGAGCCGGGTGATGCCAGGGAAGCTCGCGGCGATGTCGCGCCCGACGCCCTCGAGGAGCTCGGCGCGCGCCGCCAGGACGCGCGGATCGGGGCTCGGGCGAGTGCTCGGGTCGGTCGCGGTGCCCTCCGTGGCGCCTCTCGTCATCTCGACCCACGATACCCCTCACGCGGTTGCATTACCTGGAAAAAGTTGGTGTTTTGGCCGTCATGTCCGAACCCCACTCGCCCGCGGCTGCCGCGCCGCGGACGCCGAACCGCCTCGCCCTCGCGCTCTCACCGTACCTCCGCCAGCACGCGCACAACCCGGTCGACTGGCACGCGTGGGGGCCCGAGGCGCTCGGGCTCGCGAAGGCGTCGGCGCGCCCGATCCTGCTCAGCGTCGGCTACTCGGCCTGCCACTGGTGCCACGTGATGGAGCGCGAGAGCTTCGAGGACGCCGCCATCGCCGCGAAGATGAACGCGTCGTTCGTGTGCGTGAAGGTGGACCGCGAGGAGCGCCCCGACCTCGACCAGATCTACCAGGTCGCGGTGCAGCTCCTCGGGCGCTCGGGCGGCTGGCCTCTCACCGTGTTCCTCACGCCCGAGCTCGAGCCGTTCTTCGGCGGCACCTACTTCCCCCCGAGCGATCGCCACGGCCTGCCCGGCTTCTCGCGCGTGCTCGACGCCATCGCCGAGGCGTACGCCGAGAAACATGCAGACCTCATGGAACAGGCGCGCGACCTCACCGCGGCGCTCCGCCGCGTCGCGCGTCCGGAGATCCGCCCGGGCGAGCCCCCGCGTGATGTGGTGGCGCGCGCAGCGAGGCGCCTCGCCACGCGCTTCGACGCCGAGCACGGCGGCTTCGGCGATCGCCCCAAGTTCCCGAACACGATGCCGCTCGAGGTGCTGCTGCGGTACGGCATGACCAGCGCCGACGCCTCCGCGGAGCTGCGGGTCGGCTCGGCGCTCTCGGCGATGCGCGACGGCGGCGTGCACGACCAGCTGGCCGGGGGCTTCCACAGGTACTCGACCGACGCGGCGTGGCGCGTGCCGCACTTCGAGAAGATGCTCTACGACAACGCGCTGCTCCTCCGCCTCTACACGGACGCGGCGCGCGCGCTCGAGAGCGCCGACCACGAGGCCACGGCGCGCGGGATCGCGGGGTGGCTCTTCGCCGAGATGCGGAGCCCCGACGGCGGGTTCTACGCCACGCAGGACGCCGACACGGAGGGCGAAGAGGGCCGTTACTTCGTGTTCTCTCCGGCCGACGTGCGCGCCGCGGTGAAGGAGCCGGCGCGCGCGGCGCTCGCGATCGAGCACTTCGGCGTCACCGAGGCGGGCAACTTCGAGCGCACGGGCAAGACCGTGCTCTCGATCCAGCGGTCGGTCGCGCGGCTCGCGATCGATCGCGGGCTCGCTCCGAGCGCCGTGGCCGAGACGCTCGCCGAGGCCAAGGCGGAGCTGCTCGCCGCCCGGCGGGAGCGCCCGCGGCCGCACACCGACCGGAAGATCCTGACGTCGTGGAACGCCCTCACGATCTCCGCGCTCGCCGAGGCCGGGGCCGCCTTCGACGAGCCCACGTTCGTCGAGGCCGCGGAGCGCGCGTTCGGCCTCGTCGAGCGTGAGTCGGTCACGTGGGGCTCGCCCGCGCGGGTCGCGCGGCTCGTGATGGACGGCGCAGTGGGCGGCGCGGGGTTCCTCGACGACTACGCGCTGCTCGCCAACGCCGCGCTCGACCTCTACGAGGTGACCGGTCGTCCCTCGTATGCCCTCGCCGCACGCGACCTCGTCGACGGGCTGCTCGCCCGTTTCCATGACGACGAGGTGGGGCTCGTCTTCACCGAGGCGGGCGCCGACGACCTCGTCGTCCGCGCGAAGGACGCCCACGACGGCGCCGTGCCCAGCGGGACCGCGATGGCGTGCCGCGCGCTCCTTCGCCTCGGGGCGATCATGAACCCGG
>DAORJJ010000050.1:0-4369 GCA_035439005.1 Polyangiaceae bacterium
GCTCGCGCCGCCGGAGCCGCCGCCGCGTCCTCGCCGGCCCGCGCGCGGTCAGCCTCGGTAGGGGCCCTCGCCGGCGCCGTGCTTCGCCGCGGCGAGCGCCTCGTCGAACGTGGCCGCGGCGTACTCGGCGCTCGCCGCGTCGCTCGCCAACACGTCCAGGTCGCGGAAGCTGCCGTCGTCGAGGTTCATCGCCACGCTGAACGTCGTGGTCTTGCCCTGCGTGACGCGCGGCGAGAAGCCCACGACGCGCTCGAGCGGCAGCGCCACGTTGCCCCGGTCGGGCACGGGGCCGCTCCGCCAGCTCACCATCCCGCGGCCGATCGCGAGGCGGCGCGTGTTGAGCAGCGTGACGATGGCCTTGTGCGTGAGGAAGATGCCCGCGCCGAGGTGCAGCACACCGAAGACCGCCATCACCCAGACCCGACTGGAGAACGCGATGGCGTACCAGACGATCATGAACGTGTCCCACACGAGGCAGAAGAAGAGCATCGGCACCGCGGCCAGGCGGTTCGGCGGGAGCGACCCCTCCCAGACAGGTGCCGCCGCGTCGCCCGACGTGCGCTCGACCAGCGCGTATGACGCGGGCCGGTACACGCGCCCCGTGGCGGGCGAGAACGGCGTGACGGCGAGCGCGCTGGGCGTCGCCGGGAAGGGCACGATCTCCCCGCACGGGCGGCACACCCCCACGCCGCGCGAGAGATCGAGATCCTCGCCCGGAACAGCCTGACCACACCGCGGACACTGAAGCTGCATGCGCTCTCCCCGAACGAACGTAGCACCGGTGGTCGTCGGGGGTGGCCGTCGCTGGGAACGGTCGCTTGGGGCGCGGGGCTGCTCCGGCGCCCGGCGCCTCGCGCCGCGTGCACAAGCGCGCCGCTGGGTCTACGCTTGGTTGCGCGATGACACACGCGCAGGCTACGGCCCGGGGCCACGAAAAGAAGGTCGCGCTCTTCTGGCCGGGCGACGCCCGCACGAAGCCGAACGAGCTCGCTCGCGCGAGCATGGTCGAGACCACGACGCAGCTCGAGCGCGCGCTGCGCAAGCTCGGGCGCACGCCGTACCTCGTCGAGGGGTTCGTCACGAAGCCGTGCGAGTCGATCGAGCGCCTCGGGCCCATCGACGATCCGATGATCGGCGTGTGCGTGCACTGGATCTACGGGCCGCACACGACCACGGGCGTGGCCGGCAAAGAGAACCCGCTGCTGCTCGCGAGCAACTTCTCCGGGCGATGGCCGGGCCTCGTGGGGCTGCTCAACACCGGCGCGTGCCTCGAGATGCTCCGCCGTCCGTTCTCGCGCGTGTGGACCGACGCCCCCGACTGGACCGCCGATCCCGCGTTCATGGATCGCCTCGACGAGTGGTGCTCCACCGGGCGCATCGCCTACCCCACGGGCGAGGTGCGGTATCACGCGGCCATCTCGCCGGCCGCCGCCTCGATCGCGGCCGGCGTCGCGGAGGGGCTCCGCAAGCGGCGCGCGCTCATCCTCATGCTCGGTGACACCTCGATGGGGATGATCAACGGGTATTTCGGCCCGCGCCTGCTGCTCCCGCACGGGTTCGCCGAGCACAAGGTCGACCAGGCGTGGATCATCGATCGCGGCCGGCGGATCTCGGACCAGCGCATCGCCGACGCGCTCGCGTTCGTGAAGGACAAGGGCGTCACGTTTCACTGGGGGGAGGGCAAGGCCGCCGACTTCGACGAGGCGTCGACGCGCGAGCAGCTCCGCGACTACCTCGTCGTGACCGATCTCGTCGCCGAGGAGCGCGCCGACTGCGTGGGCTGGCAGTACCAGCTCGGGCTCTTGCCGCTGCGCGCGCCCTCGGACTTCGCGGAGGGGCTCCTCAACTCGGCGTGCCGACCCGAGTCGAACGGGCACACGATCGCGTGCGCGACCGAGGCGGACCAGGGCAACGTGGTTCCGATGGAGCTGCTGAAGCGGCTCCTCGCGGCGAAGGGGCTCCACGAGGCGGTCATGTTCCACGACGTGCGCTGGGGCGCCGAGCACGAGGGGCGCTTCCTCTGGGTGCTGTTGAACTCGGGCTCGTGCGGCGCGTACGCCTTCAACCACGATCCCGCGACGCTGCGCGGGGTGCACAGCTACCGCCAGCCCGCGGAGTACTTCCCCATCCCGGGCGGCACGTTCGCCGGCGAGAGCCTCCCGGGGGCGATGACCTGGGCGCGCGCCTACGTGAAGGACGACGTGCTCTGGATGGACGTCGGCAAGGGCGAGGTGGTCAAGCTCCCGCCCGACGTGCGCGACGCCTGGTGGAACGGCACGACGCGCGAGTGGCCGTTCATGGCCGCCGACATGGGCATCTCCCGCGACACGCTGATGGCGCATTACCTCTCGAACCACGTGGCCGTCGCGTACGGCGACGTGTTCGACGAGATGGTCGCGCTCTCGCAAGAGCTCGGCTTCCGCGTGCGCATCCTCGGGCGCCACGCATGACCGCGCTCACGCGACTCACGCTAGGCGTCGACGTCGGCACGGGCAGCGCGCGCGCCGGGCTCTTCGACGCGGCGGGCGCCCTCCGCGGGATGGGCGTGTGCCCGATCGCGATGGGCACGCCCCAAGAGGACTTCGCCGAGCAGTCCTCGGAGGACATCTGGCGCGCGTGCGGCGTGGCGGTGCGCGCGGCGCTCACGAGCGCCGGCGCCTCTCCGGACGACGTGGCCGGCGTGGGCTTCGACGCGACCTGCTCGCTCGTCGTGCTCGACGCCGACGACGCGCCCGTCACCGTGAGCCCGACCGGCGACGACGCGTGGAACGTCATCGTGTGGATGGATCACCGCGCGACCGCGCAGACGCTCCGCATCAACGAGGCGGCGCGCGCGGGCGGCCACGAGGTGCTGCGGTACGTGGGCGGCGCGATCTCGGTGGAGATGCAGACGCCCAAGCTGCTCTGGCTGAAGGAGCACCTGCCGGCGAGCTTCCAGCGCGCGCATCGGTTCTTGGATCTCCCGGATTTTCTTACGTTTCGCGCCACGGGCGACGACACCCGCTCGCTGTGCTCCACCACGTGCAAGTGGACGTACCTCGCGCGGAGCGCCGCGCACGACGGCGCCGCGCCGGGCTGGCAGGCCGCGTTCTTTCGCGACGTGGGCCTCGGCGAGCTCGCCGACGAGGGGTTCTCGCGGCTCGGGCGGCGCGTCGCGCCGATGGGGCAGCGCGTGGGCGGGCTCACCGAGCGCGCCGCGCGCGAGCTCGGGCTGCGCGCGGGCACGCCGGTCGGCGCGTCGATCATCGACGCCCACGCGGGCGGCCTGGGGCTCTTGGGCATGACGCTCGAGGGCGAGGCGCCCACGCCCGCGTCGCTCGACCGGCGCCTCGCGCTCATCGGCGGCACGTCGACGTGCCACATGGCGGTGTCGAGCGAGCCGCGCTTCATCCCGGGCATCTGGGGCCCGTATTTCTCGGCCATGGTGCCCGACCTGTGGCTCACCGAGGGCGGTCAGTCGGCCACTGGCGCGCTCCTCGACCACACGCTCGCCACCCACGCGCTCGGCGCCGAGCTCGCCCGCGACGCGGCCGCGCGGGGTCTCCGCCCGACCGACCTCTTGCACGAGCGGCTCGACGCGCTCGCGGCGGGCGCGCCCTTCCCGGCGGCGCTCACGCGCGATCTCCACGTCCTGCCCGATCACCACGGCAACCGCTCGCCGCGCGCGGACGCGAGCCTCCGCGGGATGGTCTCCGGCCTGAAGCTCACGGGCTCGCTCGACGCGCTCGCGCTGCTCTACCTCGCCACGGTGCAGGCGCTCGCCCACGGCACGCGCCACATCGTCGACACGATGAACGCCCACGGCTACCGCATCGACACCCTGATCGCGACCGGCGGCGACGCGAAGAACGCGGTGTTCCTGCGCGAGCACGCCGACGCGACCGGCTGCCGCGTCGTGCTCCCCCGCGAGCCCGAGGCCGTGCTGCTCGGCGCCGCGATGCTCGGCGCCACGGCGGCCGGGCGCCACCCGAACCTGCTCGCCGCCATGACCGCGATGAGCTCCGCCGCCCGGATCATCGAGCCCGCCGGCGGGCGGATCGCCGCGTACCACGAGGCGAAGCACCGCGTGGTCCTCCGAATGCACGACGACCAGCTGGCCTATCGCGCGCTCATGGGAGACTCTCCCCCATGAACCTGAAAGTGAGCCCCAAAGGGGCGAACGTAGGTCGATGGCGAGCCCCAGCCCGCGGCGAGGTCTCGCCATGAACCTGAAAGTGAGCCCCAAAGGGGCGAACGTAGGTCGATGGCGAGCCCCAGCCCGCGGCGAGGTCTCGCCATGAACCTGAAAGTGAGCCCCAAAGGGGCGAACGTAGGTCGATGGCGAGCCCGAGCCCGCGGCGAGGTCTCGCCATGAACCTGAAAGTGAGCC
>DAORJJ010000050.1:4469-17741 GCA_035439005.1 Polyangiaceae bacterium
GCGAACGTAGGTTCGATGGCGAGCCCGAGCCCGCGGCGAGGTCTCGCCATGAACCTGAAAGTGAGCCCCAAAGGGGCGAACGTAGGTTCGATGGCGAGCCCGAGCCCGCGGCGAGGTCTCGCCATGAACCGCCGCTCCCTCCTCGCCGCGCTCCTCGTCGCGCCGCTGACGCCCGCGGCCGTCGCGTCCTGCAAGCGCGACTCGTCGCCCACCCCCACCTCGGCCTCCGAGGGCGGGGCGAAGGCCGCTCGCCTTCGGATCGCGGTCATCCCGAAGGGCACCACGCACGAGTTCTGGAAGGCCGTGCACGCCGGCGCGAACAAGGGCGGGCTCGAGGCCGACGTCGAGGTCCTCTGGAAGGGCCCGTTGAAGGAAGACGACCTCAAGGCCCAGATCGACGTGGTGCAGTCGTTCATCGCCCAGGGCGTCTCGGGCGTCGTGCTCGCGCCGCTCAGCGACACGGCGCTTCGCAGCCCCGTGAAGGCCGCGGTCGCCGCGGGCATCCCCGTCGTCGTCTTCGACTCCGACCTCCGCGGCGACGAGCACGCGAGCTTCGTCGCCACCGACAACGTGGCGGCCGGCCGGCTCGCCGCCGACGCGCTCGCGAAATCCCTGGGTGGCAAGGGGCGCGTGCTCATGCTGCGCTACCAGGTCGGCTCGGCCAGCACGCAGGGCCGCGAGGAGGGCTTCCTCGCGGCCATCAAGGAGCACCCGGGCGTCCAAGTCGTGAGCGACAACCAGTACGGGGGCGCGACCACCGAGAGCGCGTTCTCCACGAGCGAGCGGCTGCTCTCGGCGCAGCGCGCGGGCGCGGATGGCGTGCAGGGCGTCTTCACCCCGAACGAGTCCACGACGTTCGGCATGCTGCTCGCGCTGCGAAAGGGCGGCCTCGCCGGCAAGGTCAAGCTCGTCGGCTTCGACGCCTCCGACAAGCTGCTCGAGGCCCTCGAGGGCGGCCACGTGGAGGCGCTCGTCGTCCAAGATCCCTTCAAGATCGGCTACTTGGCCGTCAAGACGATGGCCGCGAAGCTCCGCGGCCAGCCGGTCGACAAGCGCATCGACACCGGCGCGCGGCTCGTCACGAAGGCGAGCCTCGCCGAGCCCGCGGTGCGGGAGCTCGTCCACCCCGACCTGAAGAAGTGGCTCAACGAATAAGCGCCCGCGGCGACGGGCTGCGGAGCGAGCGTCACTGCTCGAAGCAGTAGAGGTGGCGCGCGTTGATGCACAGGTTGGTGCCGGAGCTCGTCCAGAAGCCGGGGAGATCCGCCCGGCCCACCGTGCCCATGAAGCGCCCGCCGGTGTCCCACCCGCTGCAGTGCTGGAGGGCGTTGCCCGTGGTGCCCGCGCCCGTCCACACGGGGGTCTGCGAGCCGACCGCGCCCGTCTGATCGGGGATGGCGGCGAGCGGCGGGCCGCTGGCGGGGTTGCCCGCGAAGAGGAGCTTCGTGCGCGAGACGTCGTAGTACGGTCCCGGCGCCGTGATGCGCTGCGCGGCCGACTGCGTGCTGTCCGACAGCCACGCGCGGAAGGTGCCGGACAGGCCCGCCCCCGCCGCGACCTGGGCGCACACGTAGTCGCCTCCGCGGGCGCCTGGCCCGCCGCCTCGCGCGGAGAGGGTGTTGCCCGGGTAGGTGGTCGACGTGCGAAACACCCGCCGCACCGGGGCCGCGTCCGCCGCGTCCACGCTCGCGTCGAGGCCCCCGTCGACGCTCGCGTCCACGCTCGCGTCGAGGCTCGCGTCGAGGGCCCCGTCGCGCGCCCCGTCGCGCGGCGAGGCCGGCGCGTCCGCGAGCGCGTCGCCCACCGCTGGCGGGCCGACGTCCAGCGGCGGGGGCTCGGGCGCGCTCGCGTCGTCCGGCTCCACGTCGAAGCGCCCGCCGCAGCGCACGAGGGCGAGCGCAGCGAGGAGCCCGCCTGCCATCGCGAGGCCCCGCAGCGCCCGCCTCTCGCCTCGACCGCGCGTCATGGCCACGCTCGCAGAGTAGCTCACTCCCGCGGCGCGGCCACGCCCAGTTGGCGAGGCGTGTTTCGGGATAGGCTGCGGGAATGCCGCTCCCGTCGAACTTCGTCACGCTCGAGCTCGACGTCCAGTGGGGCGACATGGACGCCCTCGGGCACGTCAACAACACCCGCTACCTCACCTGGTTCGAGTCGGCGCGCATCGCGCTGTTCGCCCGCATCGGCCTCGCGTCGGTGGCGCCGCTCACGGTCGGCCCCATCCTCGCGACCACGACCTGCGACTTTCTCCGCCCGGTCGTGTTCCCCGCGCGGATCGAGGTCGGCGTGCGGGTCACGTCGATCGGCGAGACGAGCGTCACGATGGCCTACGAGGTGCGCGACGCCGCGGCGAAGGCCACCCTGTACGCGCGGGGCACGTCGGTCGTCGTCGTCATCGACTACCGCACGATGACGAAGCTCCGTGTGCCGGACGAGGTGCGCGAGGCGATCGCCGCGCTGTAGGCCGGCGCATCGGTGCACACTGCACGCATATCGCGGCGCCCCGCTGCGGGTACCGCGAACTCCTGGTAGCCTCTCGGTGCATGAGCATCGAGCCGATCAACGCCGACCTCCTCGAGGCCCGCCTCGACAAGCTCTCCGGCGGGCCCGCCATCGAGCGCATCCGTGCGCGCCTCCACGGCGACGACGACCGGCGGCTCTTCCGCGTGAACCCGTACACGTTCGCCGAGGAGGAGGGCGTGGCGCCCGAACGCGCGGTGGAGCTCTTCCTGCGCGCGGCCGCCCTCGGCCTCTTCCGCGCCGAGTGGCTGCTCGTCTGCCGCGGCTGCGGCGAGTACGTCGTGACCCACGCCGGCCTGCGCGATCTCGACGCGGTCATCCACTGCGTCACCTGCGCGCGCTCCCGCGACGCCAACCTCGACGAGAGCGTCGAGGTGGCCTTCACCGTTCACCCCGACATCCGCCAAATCCGCTACGCGAGCCCCGAGTCCCTCACGCCGGAGGACTACTTCACCTCGTACGCGCTCTCCCCGAACATCCTGGTGCGGGGCGAGGGGCGCACGCTCATCGAGCACGTGCGGCGCGGCGCCAAGGTGATGACCCGCCTCGCGGCCGGCGCGAGCCACACGTTCGACGTGGACCTCGAGGTCGGGTGGATCGTGGGCAGTCCGCGGATGATGATCACCGTCGAGGGGGAGCCCACCACGGCGCTCCGCGAGGTGACGCTGCGGCTCGAGGACACGGCCTTTACGCCGCGACCGAAGCTCGCGCCAGGCCCGGCGCGGGTGACGCTCGTCAACGGCACCGACCGCGACACCTTCGTGCTGTCGTACTTCACGCCGATCGTGACCTATTTCGACTATCGCCCGTTCCTCTCCGGCCAGCGGCTCCTGAACTCGCCCGAGTTCCGACGGCACCTCGGCACCGAGGTGGTGCGCCCGGGCTCCGCCATCCCCACGCGCGACAACACGCTGCTCTTCTCCGACCTCCGCGGCTCCACCGCGCTGTACGACCACGTCGGCGACGTCGCGGCGTTCGAGCTCGTGTCGACCCACCTCGAGCGCCTCGCGCGCGTCATCACCCGGCACTCGGGCGTCGTGGTCAAGACCATCGGCGACGCGGTCATGGCCTCGTTCACGCGGCCGGTGGACGCCGTCCGCGCGGCCTTCGAGATGGGCGGCGAGCTCCGCGATCTCGGCACCGACGAGCCGCTCGCGCTCAAGATTGGCATTCACCGAGGGCCCTGCCTCGTGGTCAACGTGAGAGACGAGATTGACTACTTCGGCCAGACGGTGAACATCGCGGCGCGCGTCCAGGGCCTCGCGAAGAGCGGCGAGGTGTGCCTCACCGACGCGGTCCTCGAGGGGCCGGAGGTGGCGAGGGTGGTCGCGGAGCACCGCGAGGCCGCCCACGCGGGCAGCGCCGCCGAGCCGCTGCCGAGCGAGCGCGTGGGCCTCCGCGGCGTGGGCGCCCCGTGCGTCGTCCACCGCCTCGCCGGGTGAAGCGGCGCGCGCGGCGAACCCATCGCGGCGGCCGCCGGCTCCCACCGGCGAGGTGACGCGATGAAGAAGCTACTCTGGCCCCTGGCGGCGCTGCTGCTCCCGCTCTTCGCCTGCGCGAGCAGCGCGGGCGAGCCCCTCTCCGCGGCCGAGCGCGACGGGCTCGTGTTCACGCGCGAGGAGGAGAAGCTCGCGCGCGACGTGTACGGCGCGCTCGAGCGCCACGACCCCTCCTTCGCCAACGTGGGCGCGAGCGAGCAGACCCACATGGACGCGGTGAAGACCCTGCTCGATCGCTACGACGTGGCCGATCCGGCGAGCGGGCGGGCGGTGGGCGAGTTCACGAACCCGAAGCTCCAGGGCCTCCACGACGCGCTCGTCTCGGGCGGCTCTCCCTCCCGCGAGGCGGCGCTCGCCGTCGGCGTCGAGATCGAGGAGCTCGACATCGTCGACATCGAGGCGGCGCGCGGGGTCGTCACCCACGGCGACGTCCTGACGACCTACGACAACCTCACGCGGGGCTCGCGAAACCACCTGCGCACCTTCCACGCCAAGCTGGTCGCCACTGGGGCCACCTACACCCCGAAGCACCTCGACGCGGCCGCGTTCCGCGCGATCGTCGAGTCGCCGGCCGAGCGAGGCCCCTGACCACCTTGGCTCCCGCGGCGGCTAGAACGCCTCGTTGATCTGGATGTAGAACGCGCTCGTGCCGTCGTCGGCCACGCCCACGTCGAAGCGGCCGTTCAGGCGCTCGTCGCGGTCGAACATGAACCGGAGCCCGCCGCCCGCCGTGCCCTTCACGTCGTGAAAATCGAAGTCGAGCAGCCCGGGCGCGACCACCCCCGCGCTGGCGAACCCCACGCCGCCGAAGCGCCACACGATGGGGAAGCGGTACTCAATCTGGGAGATGATGGCGTTCTGATCCCGAAAGCGCCCGTCGAAATACCCACGCATACGGAACTGCCCGCCCAGCCCTGGCAGCTGCGTGAATGGCACGTTCCACGCCGTGGACGCGGCGTACCCTTGAATGGCGAGCACGTGGTTCCACCACAGCGGGAAGTACTTGCGGGCGTCGAGCGTGAAGAGCGAATAGGTGTGCGTGCCCCCCATCGCCGAGGAGTAGAACATGCCCGCCGCGCCGAAGAACGCGCCGCGGGTGGCCGACAGGTAGTTGTCGCGGGAGTCGTACGTGAGGCGAAAGCCCAGCCCCGAGACGGTGCTCCCGCTCGCGCCGAGCACCGCCGGATTGGTGGCGAGGTTGCCGTCCGAGCGCTCGAGCTTGGTCACGTCGATGTGCTCGGCGTGGTACTGCATTCCAAAATAGGCGAACGGCGCGAGGCGCCTATAGAGCCCGAAGCGCACGCGGAAGAGATCGTAGTTGAAGGCCTCCTCGTTTCGCTGCGGGGTGTTCGGGCCAATGCCGTAGAACTTGTCGAAGAGGCGCTCGTAGCTCACCTCGCTCTCGATGAGGAGCTTGCCGTGCGAGAGGTACACCGTCGGGGTGAGCTGGACGAGGAGCTGCTTGTTGATCGTGTAGATCACGTCGCCGTCGACGTTCGAGGGGCGGTCGTCGAGGGTCTCGCCGGGGAGGCGGAAGTAGTAGAAGCCCGCGATGCCGAGCGCGAGCTTGGTCTCCGGGGAGTAGTAGATCGCGGGCACCACGAGCCCGCCCGAGCTCGTGCGCTCGTCCTTCTTCTCGGGGCGCGCGCGGCGATCGTCGGTCGCTTGGGCGGCCGCGGACCTGGCGCAGGCGAGCGTCGCGAGGGTGAGCGCGAACGTGAGCGTCGCGCGCCTCAAAACGGGAACTCCGGCAGGTAGACCTGAAAGCCGAGGAAGAGCCCGAACTCGGTCGAGTTGAACCGGATGGCGCGCTCGTTCTCGCGGCCGGTCAGCCGCGCGAACTGGGTCTTTCCGACCACGTCGAACGCGACGCCCCGCGCGAGGAAGTAGGTGAAGCCGGCGCCGCCGCCGACAGCGATGCCCCGCGCGCTCGCGGTGAGCGGGACGCGGCTGTCGAGCACGCTCTCCTCGCGAGAATAGAAGGTCGTGTAGCCCCAGTCGGCCTCGCCGAAGATGGCCCACCCGTCGGACATGGGCACGTAGTACCGAAACCACGGGCCGAGCGAGAGGGTCTCCTCCGAGCCCTCGGAGACCGTGCGCGTGTTGCTGCCCTCCCCCGTCGTGTCGCGGCGAATCTCGACCTCGTACGCGAGGCGCAGGCCGACGATGAACCGCTTGGCGAGGAAGTAGCCGTTCCTCGAGGTGACGCCGTAGCGGGAGGCGCGCAGGCTCGTGGTGCCCGCGGAGCGCGCGCTCCGCTCGGACGACTGCGCGCTGCCGGCGAAGCCCGCCGCCCACGTGCCAGCGGGGAAGTACTCCTTCGGCGGTGCGAACTCCGGCCCGGGCGGCGCGCGCTGCGGCTCGTCCGCAAGCGCGAGGCTAGGGCGCAGCGTCAAGAGGGCGGCGAGCGCGAGCCCGAGGGCCGCGCGGGGGTCTGGGGTGGAGGGCAAGGTCCCACGTTTAGCAACCGGCGTGCCCAACGCGCAAACGCGAAGGGCCGCGGCCGCGGCCGTAGCCCGCGGCGCCGGCGTGAACCGCGGTGGACGCCCGGCCCCGCGTGAGCGTGCACAGAAAAGAAAAGCCCCACACGGGAGGGATTTCCGTGTGGGGCGGTCCCTCCTCGCGCAGGGGGATAGGAGCGCGGAAGGGAAGTAGGCGGCATGCGCCGACCGGATGGGGGGGGGGATGACCGTCCGACGCGTGCCTGCACAACGCTATTGCAACCAGCGGGCCAGCGGTGCGCCTCCAAGTTTCGGTGGGTTAGCGGCGGCCGCCTCGTTGGGCGTTTCGTTTTCGGAATCGGTCATGCGTTCGTGCACTCCCGAGCTCGAGTCTTCGCTCGGCTCACCAACGCCTCAGCCGAGATCGGCGCGCGCCGTCGCCTCGTCGATGCGCGCCATGAGCTCTGCCGTGAGCTTGGGCGCGACCTCGAGCGCGCGGAGGTTCTCGGTGAGCTGAGACACGCGGCTGGCGCCGAGGATGACCGTGCTCACGCGGGGGTTCTTCAGGCACCAGGCGATGGCGAGCTGCGCGAGCGTGCACTCGAGCTCGTCGGCGAGGGGCCGCAGGCGGTCCACCACCGCGAGCCGCTCGGGCTTCGTGACCTGGGGCTCGAGCCACGAGTAGCCCTTCAGCGCGGCGCGGCTGTCGGCCGGAATGCCCTGCTGGTATTTGCCAGTCAGCAGGCCCGAGGCGAGGGGACTCCACGTGGTCGTGCCGAGGCCCACCTCGTCGTAGAGCGGCCCGTACTCAACCTCGACGCGCCGGCGGTGCAAGAGGTTGTACTCCGGCTGCTCGACGATCGGCCTGTGCAAGCTGCGCTGCTCGGCGACGCGGTGCGCCTCGCGGATCTGCTCGGCGCTCCACTCCGAGGTGCCCCAGTAGAGCGCTTTTCCGGAGGCGACCATGTCGTGCATCGCCTGCACCGTCTCGCTGATGGGGGTCTCGGGATCCGGGCGGTGGCAGTAGGCGAGGTCGACGTACTCGAGCCCGAAGCGCGCGAGCGAGCCGTCGATCGCCTGGCGAAGATACTTCCGATTGAGGGTGTTCTTCTCGTTGGGGTTGTCGTGGAGGCCCCAATAGAACTTCGTGGAGACGAGGTAGCTGCCTCGGCGTAGGCCGAGCTTCTTCAGCGCCGCGCCCATGACCTCCTCGGAGCGACCGCTCGAGTACACCTCGGCGTTGTCGAAGAAGTTCACGCCGGCGTCGTAGGCGGTCTTCATGCACTCGACGGCGGCGTCGACGTCGACCTGCCTGCCGTAGGTCACCCACGAGCCGAACGAGAGCTCGCTCACCTTCACGCCTGCCTGCCCGAGTCGCCGGTAGCCCATGGGAATGCTCATGGCCGGCCAGCCTACACGAGCCCGCGAGCCCGCCGCAGAAGATGGCTCGAACCCATCCGGGCGGGCGACGGCTCTCACACACGGAGGCGACCATGAAGGTCCACGCGCTGTTCGATCCCGCCACGTACACCCTCACGTATGTCGTCTACGACGAGGCGACCCGCGACGCGGTCGTCATCGACCCGGTCCTCGACTACGACGCGGCCGCCGCGGCGACGAGCACCGCGTCTCTCGACGCCCTCGTCGCGTTCGTCACGGAGCACCGCCTGCGCGTGCACCTCGCGCTCGAGACTCACGCCCACGCCGACCACGTGTCGGGCGGGGCCGTGCTGCGCAAGCGCCTCGGAGCCCGCGTCGTCATCGGCGCGCGCATCACCGAGGTGCAGCGCACGTTCCAGGGGGTGTTCGACCTCGGCGAAGCCCTCGCCGTGGACGGCAGCCAGTTCGACAGGCTCGTCAAGGACGGCGAGCGCCTCGAGGCGGGCTCGCTCTCGGTGGGCGTCCTCGAGACGCCCGGCCACACGCCCGCGTGCGTCTCGTACGTGATCGGCGACGCCGTGTTCACCGGCGACGCGCTGTTCATCGAGGACTACGGCACGGGGCGCTGCGATTTCCCCGCCGGCAGCGCCACGGCGCTCTACACCTCGGTGCACGAGCGCCTCTATGGGCTGCCCGACGACACCCGCGTCTTCGTGGGGCACGACTACCAGCCTGGCGGGCGCGCGCTCCGCTTCGAGACGACCATCGGCGCCTCCAAGGCGGCGAACGTCCAGCTCCGCGGAGAGACCACGAGGGAGGAGTTCGTCCGCCTTCGCGAGTCGCGCGACGCCACGCTCGCGCCGCCGCGGCTGCTCTTCCCGAGCGTGCAGCTCAACGTGAACGGCGGGCGGCTCCCGCCGGCGCACGCCAACGGGCGCCGCTATCTCAGCGTTCCGCTCAACCTGTTCCGCGCGCCGACCGACGACGACGTGTGACGGGCGTGGCGCGCGCCCCGCGACCCTGGTACGCAGAGCAGATGCGGCCCTCGCCAACGGCTCTCCGCGCTCGGCGGCTCGTGGCGGCCGCGCTCGTCGCCTCGCCGTCGGCGTGGCTCTCGCTCTCGGCGTGCTCGAGCGCGACGACCGAGCCCGCGGGGGCCCCCTCCGCGGTGCCGTCCACGTCGGGCGTCGACGCCGGCGATCCCGAGGTCCGGCGACGCGCGCGCTTCCTCACCGACCTCACCCTCGAGGAGCGCAAGCAGCTCTGCGACTGGACGGCCGCCATCGGCGGTGGTTATGGCAAGGTCACAGTCTGCGAGGGCGGCCTCGCGGTCTCCACGCCGCGCGATCAGGCCGCGTGCCTGGAGGCCTACCCCGACGCCTGCGACACCGCCACGGTGACCGACTGGGAGACCTGCCGCCGCAAGGAGGTGTCGGACCCGTGCGCGCTCTTCCTCGGCTCGTCGGAGGAGTGCCGCGAGCTGCGCCGCTGCCTCGGGCGCACCGACGGCGGCCCGCCGCCGAGCCCGCGAGAGGGAGGCTGACGTGCGTCGTTCAATAGGTCTCATGTTTGTCGTCCTCGGCGCGTGCAGCAGCGGCGGCGCCGAGCCCGGCGCGGAGCCGCCCGACCCGACGAGCCTCTCCGAGCCGATCGCCACGGGGATCGCGCTGTCCGAGATCGCGGTCTTCCAGTCGCTCAAGGTGCCCCTCGCGCGAGACGGCGCCGCGGCGCCGAGCGGGCGCGTTCGCCTCGTGGCCGGGCGAGACGCGCTGCTGCGGGTCTACGTGACGCCCGGGCCCGGCTGGAGCGCGCGGCCGGTGACGGCGCGCATCAAGCTCGTGGCCGAGTCGCCCACGGGGACCTTCACCAAGGTGCTCTCCACCACGAAGACCGTGAGCGGCGCCTCCACCGAGGCCGATCTCGAGACGACCCTCAACTTGCCCATCGCGGGCCAGTTCCTCGCGCCCGAGGCGCGCTTCGTGGTGGTGCTGAACGCGGCCGACGGCGCCCCGCCCAGCGCCGCCGCGTCGCCGGCGCGCTTCCCCCAGGACGGCTCGCTCGCGCCGCTCGGCGCGCGGGGCGGCGGCGAGTCGCTGCGGGTCACGCTCGTGCCCGTCGAGTACCGCGCCGACGGCTCGGGGCGGCTGCCCGACACGAGCGAGGAGCAGCTCCGGCGCTACCGCGACATGCTCTACAAGCTCTACCCGGTGGCGCGCGTCGAGCTCACGGTGCACGCGCCCTTCGCGTGGGACCAGACCGTCGCCGCGAGCGGAAAAGGCTTGAGCGAGCTGCTCGGCGCCATAGGCGATCTCCGGCGCGCGGAGCAGGCGCCCAACGACGTCTACTACTATGGAGCGGTGAACCCCGCGGACACCTTCGAGGCCTTCTGCCGGGGGAGCTGCACCACCGGGCTCAGCCCCACGGGCGCCGCGCACAGCGTGGGCGTCGGGTTTGGCGGCTCCGACGAGCGCGGCGACAAGTCGGCCGAGACCGCGGCCCACGAAATAGGCCACGCGCACAGCCTGCGGCACGCCCCGTGCGGCGGCGCCGGAGGGCCCGATCCCGACTACCCGACAGACCCCGAGCACGCGGAGGCCAAGATCGGTGTCTGGGGGTACGATCAGGTGGCCGCCAAGCTCGTCGACCCGGGCGGCGCGGCGCCGCCGAAGGACGTGATGGCCTATTGCCGTCCGAGCTGGATAAGCGACTTCCACCACGCGAAGCTCTTCGAGCGCGTCCGCGGTGATCACGAGTTCGCCGCGATGCGCTGGACCGAGGCGCCCGCCGAGTACGACGCGTTCCGCGTGGAGGCGAGCGGCGCGGTCCGCGCGCGGGGCCCGTCGTCACGCGCGAGGGAGCTCGTGCGCGGCGAGGCGCGGGAGCTCACGTGGCTCGGCCCCGACGCCGCGCCGCGAGGGCGCGCGATCGCCAGGTACTTCCCCTACGATCACCTCCCGGGCGGCGAGCTGTGGGTCCCGCGCGCCCCCGCCGGCGTGGTCTCCGCGGAGCTCGCGCTCGGCCAGGAGCGGGCGCGGCTCACGCTGCCCCCGCGCTGACGCGCGCTCAGCGCCGCACGGCCACGACCTGCACGGTGGCGCTCGGTCCCGCGTGGAACGCGCCCTCGTGGATCTCCCGCTCGACCTCGCGCCCCACCACGAGCTCGAGCGGCGCGAGCTCGCTCGTGAGCCCCTCGACGGTCATGCACAGCGCGGCGTCGCGCGGACCCCCGGTGTCGTGCGCGAGCTGGGCCGGAGTGTAGGCCTCGAGCACGAAGACTCCGCCGGGGCGGAGCGCCTCGTGCACCCACCCGTGGACGCGGCGACGCACGTCGGGCGGGAGGTGGGCGAAGATGGCCACCACACCCGAGAACGCACCGCGCTCGGGCTCGTACGCGCCCAAATCCGCGTGAACGGTGGTGAGGGCGACGCCGCGCTCGTCGGCGAGGCGGCGCGCTTTGGCGAGGCCCTCGGGAGAGAAGTCGACCGCCGTCACGTCATGGCCGAGCCCCGCCAGGTGCACGGCGTTTCGGCCCTCGCCCTCCGCGAGGCAGAGGACGCGGCCCGCGGGGATGCGCCCGGCCTCGGCCCGCAGAAACTCGTTGGGCTCCTTGCCATACGCGTACGTGTCGGCGCGATAGCGCTCTTCCCAAAATTCGTTCTTCATCGGTGTGCTCTCTCCTCGCGACGCGCTCGGGCTCAGCCCTCGATCTCGCCGGGCTCGAGCCCCAGCTCGGCGACCCCCGCGGCCGGGGCGGCGCGCGCCTCGTCGACCGCACGCCACCACGGCGCGACCGGCGCCTCCACCGCGCGCGCCGGCTCGACGGCCTCTCCCACGCGCGGCATCACGAGGGGCACGCCGAGCGCGGGCGCGCGCGCGAGGAGCGTCTCCGCCGGCTCGTCCCACGGGTGAAGCGCGAGCTTGAACGTGCCCCAGTGCACGGGGAGCAGCGCGCCGCCGCCCAGCAGCGCGTGCGCCGCGAGGGCGTTCTCCGGCCCGAGGTGGATGTCGCCCCACGCGGGGTGGAACGCGCCGACCTCCAGCATGACGAGATCGACCTTGCCGAGGCGGCTGGGGATCTCCGCGTAGTCGGCCGTGAGGCCCGTGTCACCGCTGAAGAAGAGCGCGTGCCGCGGGCCGCGCACATGAAACGACGACCACGCCGTGCGGTTCCGATCGAGCAGGCTGCGCCCCGAGAAATGGTGCGAAGGCGCCGCGGTGATGCGCACTCCGCGGACCTCCACGCTCTCCCACCAGTCGAGCTCGACGACGCGCTCGTGCGGCACGCCCCACGCCTCCAGACGCGCCCCCACGCCGAGCGAGGTGACGAAGGAGGCGCCTCCGCGCGCGAGCGCCAGCACGGCCTCGCGATCGAGGTGGTCGTAGTGGTCGTGCGACACGAGCACGGCGTCGAGCGGCGGGAGCTCCGCGATCGACGCCGGCGCGGCGTGAAAGCGCTTCGGCCCCGCGAACGACACCGGCGAGGCGCGGCCCGCCCACACCGGATCGGTGAGCACCCGCACGCCGTCGATCTCGAGCAGCACCGTCGAGTGGCCGAGCCAGGTCGCGCGGAGGCCCGTGGCCGGCGCCGTCGCCCACGCCTCGTGCGGTCGAACGACCGGGATCGCCCCGCGCGGCGTGCGGCGCTCGCCGCCGCTCAGGTATTCGCGCAGCACGTCGCCGCGCGCGGCGCGAGGGCCTCGCGGTCCGCGGGGCGCGAGGGCGGAGGTGACCGCGCGGGCGTCGGCCTGCGCGGCGACCGTGTTGCGAAACGCGGCGCCGTCGAAGCGCGGACACGCGAGGACGCGCTCTCGGCGCAGCCCCTTCGCGCGGCCTTCGGGTGTCAGCATCGCCGGAAGCTAGGAACGCGACGCCCGCTTTGCAACGCCTCGCGCCCCTGCGCCGCGCCCTGCTTCGCGCTGCGGGCGGCGTTACTGGCATTGAAGGGGAGGCGCCATGGGCGCCCCTTCGAAGAGTAGCGCGAATGTTTTTTTGGATTTCTTCTTGACGGCGCGCGTGCGCGGGGTCATAAGTTTCCCATCGTCGCTCGTCGCGGCGCCGAACCCCACAGCTCCACTCTCCGAGGACACGACGGCCCCAGCCGGGGCGCTCTGTGCACGACCATGAACACCACGCACCTCCACACCGCCAACGCCGATCGGCCGCTCGAGACGAGCGACGCCGCCCGCCTTGCGGGTGCGGCGTGCGGGTCGGTCCACGCCCCGAAGTTGGGTCGCGGTCGCGCGTTGGATTGTGTCGCTCTCCCTCTGCCGGAGAACGATCCCTAGAGCGGAGCTCGAGTCGTCACGGACGAACTCATCGAGGCCGCCTAGGGAGCTCCCCCAGGCGGCCTTCTTCGCGTCCGCGTCCCTGACCCTCGCCTCCTCGCCTCCTCGCCTCCTCGCCTCCTCGCCTCCTCGCCTCCTCGCCTCCTCGCC
>DAORJJ010000050.1:17841-21633 GCA_035439005.1 Polyangiaceae bacterium
TCCCTCGCCTCCTCGCCTCCCTCTCTCCGCCGCTCCTTCACTTCCACTACTTCGTGCGCTCATTCGCGTTCTCACACCGGATACTTTCCATGTTTCAAATCCCCTTCTTTCAGCTCTTCACGCCGGTCTCTGCGTCTCTGCCGACACGGGGGCGGGGTCCCGCGCCATGCGAAGGGCGCCCCGCGAGCGATCTCCCCTGACCCCTCCCGTCCCCCCACACGGCCACCGAGGCCGCCGGGGACACCTCCGGCGGCCTCTCGCGCGTCCGGAGCTCACCTCGCGCACGCGGGTCCGTGGCGTAACGGCAGCGCACTCGGCTCTTAACCGATGAGGCGAGGGTTCGAATCCCTCCAGACCCACACACGCACGCACGCGTCCGCGGCTCCCGCCCTCGAGGAGCTGCGCACGGCGACGCGCGCGCCTCGCTCCTCCGCGCCACGGCGCGCTCGCTCCTTGAAAACCGACGCCCATCCACCGCGACGCGAGCCCCCAGCTCCGTCGCACGACGCCGCACGCGTCGTCCGCAGCGAGGCCGCCCGGCAGCGCCCCGGACCCGTGCGGTGGCGCCCCCCTTCACCCGGCGCGCGGCCGGCTCCCCGCGCTCTCCACCTCTCCACCTCTCGCGCGGCCCTCGGCCGCCTCTGCCTCGTGATGCGACCGGCGTCGCAGCTCCGCTGTCTACGGGGCGAGACGGGTTCGACTCCCGTACGAGGCGCCCGACGTGGCCTCCACGTCGTGGCTCGTTCGGCGGGTATCGTCCAACGGCAGGACCACAGACTTCCACTCTGTCGACGCGGGTTCGAGTCCCGCTACCCGCTCTCGAGCCGGCCTTCTGAAGAAGATCGCGGATTGCAACCCCGCGCGCGAGGGTTTGATTCCCTCCCGGCTCTCTGCCCGCCCCACTTGCCCAATGGAAGGGCGCTCGCGTTCTAAGCGACAAGCTCCAGGTTCGAGTCCTGGGTGGGGCGCCGCTCTTTCGCCTACGTCCCCATCGTCTAGATGGCCCAGGATGCTTGGTTCATGGCGACACCTCGCCTTCGGCTCGGGCTCGCCATCGACCTTGGCTCGCCCCTTCGGGGCTCACTGCAGGTTCTCAGCCAAGATACGCGGGTTCGACTCCCGCTGGGGACGCCGTGTGCCCCCGTTCCGCCGGACAAGCGGATCCGAGCCTCCGAAGCTCGGCGGCTCGGTTCGACTCCGAGCGGGGGCTCCGGGCAGATGCCGTGAGGACTACACCCTAGATCGTGTCTTCACACCTCTCGCTGCCCTCTCTTCTCTCTCGTCTCTCTTTCTCTTTCTCTCTCTCTGTGTGTATTTGGTTCGATTCGGCGAATGCCGCGGCGACTACAAGGGCTCCGGACTCCCCGGCGCGACGCGAACGAGCTTCGGCTCGCCCGCGGGCGCTCGGGGGCCGGAAAAGTCTCGCCGCACCCACTCGTCGCCGTCTCGTTCGCGCGTGACCTTCCGCGGTGATGGTTCAGTAGCAGAACACGAGGGCGCCACCCTCGGGAGCCGGGTGCGATCCCCGGTCACCGCTCCAACCAAGTTTGCCGAATGCGACCAGGGACTCCAGGTAAAGACCGCGAGGTCGATCGGGTTCAAACCCCGAAACGCGAGCGCGAGCCCGCGCACGTCTCTGTCACTCTCGTCGGCGATTTCTCGGCGCTCAGCGCCTCCTCTGGGCATAGCTCAACCTGGCAGAGCACTCGGTTCGGGGCCGAGGGATGCGCGTTCGAATCGCGCTGTCTAGACCGCCGCCCTCGCGCGGCCTCGTGGACTCATCGTAGTTCTTCTGGACATAGCTCAACCTGGCAGAGCACTCGGTCTGGGCCCGAGGGATGTGCGTTCGAATCGCGCTGTCTAGACCCGCCGCGCTCGCGCGGCGCTCGCCGACGTAGCCCAACTGGAAGGAGGCATCACGCTCAGACCGTGAACAGTGTCCGTTCGAATCGGACCGTCGGTACCGTCACGCTCACGCTCGCCCGCTCGCGGGCATCACCCGGAGACAACCCATGCACCCCCGCGCTCACCCCTTCCAACGAAAGAGATAGCCCCATGTCGACGCGAACCCTCATGCTCACCCCGTGGATGTCCCCTCACCGCGTCATCACGTGGCAGCGGGCCGTCGTGCTGCTCACGCTCGGCAAGGTCGAGGTGCTCGAGGAGTACGACGAGCCGATCGTCGCCCCCTCGCTCACGCTGCGCACGCCGGCCGTGGTGCGCCTCACGCGAGGGAACGTGTCGACCAAGCGAAAGGTGCGCTTCTCTCGGCTGAACGTGTTCACCCGAGACAGCTTCCGCTGCCAATACTGCGGTGTCCGGAAGGCGATGGATGACCTCAACTACGACCACGTCGTGCCCCGCGTTCGCGGCGGCAAGACGGGGTGGGAGAACATCGTCACCTCCTGCTACCCCTGCAACGATCGGAAGGGGAGCCGCACCCCCGACGAGGCCGGCCTGAAGCTCCTACGGAAGCCCTTTCGGCCGACCTCGCTGCCTCACACGCCGTTCCTCCGCGCGGAGAAGGGTGTCCCTCCGTTGTGGCGGGACTACTGCCCTCAGCTCGCGGACGACCAGGCGAGCGTGGCATGACTCATGACCTCCGCACCGTCTTGGGGTTGCCTCGCCGCGCGGCGCGCGGCGTGTGTCTGCACCGGGCCCAGACGTAAAACAGGGCCACCTCAGCGCGTAGCTTAGTGGCCAAAGCGTCGGCTCGGGGAGCCGAAGAGCGCAGGTTCGACTCCTGCCGCGCTGACGATGAAGGGGGACGCCGGGGGACGCCAGGGGGGGCCGGGCTGTCACGACGCCACCCCCTCCCGCGAACGTAGCCCAAGAGGAAGAGGCACTCGCTAAACCCGGGGACAGTGGAGGTTCGAGTCCTCCCGTTCGCACTGCACCACGGCGGCCGCGCGTGGACCAGGCCTGGGCCTCGCGTTGACGTCGCGGGGCTGGGGCGCTACGGGTCGTGCGTGTGCGCGTAGGCTCGCTCCACGCAACGCTTCGGTTCGCGGCCGCCGCCGCCGCGCTCGGCGCGTGGGCAGGCGACGCCCGGGCCGACGCGCCGCCGCCGGACAGCGCGACCCGGCCCCCGCTGGGCAAGCTCGTCTTCCACCCGGAGGGCCCGGCCCCGGGCGCGGTCGCGTTCGCTGCCGGGGTCCTCTGGGACTACCCGCCACAGCGCGTGGTCGAGGGTCAGATCAGCGCGTTCCCCATGGCGGAGCTGAACCTGCGCGTCGGGCTCCCGCTCGCGTTCGCCGCGCTCGCGCGCGTGCAGACCGCGCTCGTGACGAACGAAGTGCTCGCGGGCGCGACGTGGACCCACGTGTTCGACGACGTGCCCGGCGCTCCGTCGATGGCGCTCCGGCTCCTCGGCGGCGCGGGCTTCGGGGGGCTCGTGGGCTTCGGCTACGACGCGTTCTTGTACTCGTTCCTCCTCCGGCCGGGCCTCGCCGCCGGCTGGAAGTGGCGCTCCCAAGAGGTCGCCTTCACGCTGCGTGAGGACCTCGTCCTCAGCTCCGCGCAGACCGGGGTGTTCGGCGGCACCGCGACCCGCACGTCGACCGCGCGCCTCGTCGGCAGCGAGAGCGCGCTCGTCGTGGAGAACCCGCTCCACGGCGGCGGTAACTGGTATTTCGGCGCGGCGCTCATGATCTCACGGGCGTCGTACGCGCTCTGGCTGCCCTTCGCCGCGGACGAGGCCTTCGTGGCCTATCCGCGCTTCTTCGGTGGCTATGCCTTCTAGCAGCCCGTTGATTTACTCCCGTCGGCCCGCCGCCGCCGCATCCCGACCGC
>DAORJJ010000051.1:0-21421 GCA_035439005.1 Polyangiaceae bacterium
CGCGCGGCCTTCGCGGACGCCGTCGGTGACCCGCCGCTCGTGCCCGCGCTCCTCGTCGCCGCCTACCCCCCGGGCTACGATCCGGGCTGGTCGGCCAGCACCGCCTCGGCCCGCGTCCTCACCGGGCTCTCCACCGACCTCGCCCTCGAGCTCGGCGCGTCGGCGGGCCAGCTCGCCTCCGTCGCCGCCCCGCGCGGGGTCGCGCCGCTCTACATCGAGCAGCTCCTCCGCTTCTCGCTCGAGCAAGGGGGCAGCGCGCCGTCACGGGTCGGGGACATCATCGCCTCACGCGTCGAGCGCCTCTGGGGCGACGCACGGCGGGTGCTCCAGGCCGTGTGCGTCTACGGCGACGGCGTCACCGCCGAGACCCTCGTGCGCCTCGTCGCGCCCAAGACCAAGGTCAACGAGGCCCTCGAGACCCTCCAGAAAGCAGGGATGGTCGTAGGCGCGCCGCAGTGGGCCACCTGCCACCCGCTCCTGCGAGACGTGGTGCTCTCCACGATCCCCGCGGCGGTCCGGCGTGAGCTGCACGCGGTGGCCGCCGAGGTGGGCGAGAGCCTCGAGGACCCCGTCGAGATCCGCGCGATCCACCTGTTCTTCGCGCAGAACACCTTCGAAGCGCTCATCCTGCTCGAGCGCGTGAGCACGCTCTGCGAGGCGCGCGGCGACACGCCCGGTCGCATCACGGCGCTCCGCCGCGGCCTCGAGCTCGCGCGTCGCGAGCTGTTCCGCGGCGAGCTCGAGGACCCCGTGCGCGCCGTGCTGATCTTCGCGCGAAAGCTCGGGCACGCGCTCACGGCCTCGGGGCAGTTCACCGACGCGGAGGGCGTGCTGCGCGAGGCGCTCGACATGGCCGGCCCGAGCGGCGCCGAGCGCGCGCGGGTGCTCGGGGCGCTGGCGCAGGTCGCGATCGGACGCGATCGCCCGCGCGACGCGGAGCGCTACCTGGGCGAGGCGCTCGAGCTCGCGTTCGCGTCGGGGTCGAAGGACCTGCTCCTGTCGCTCGAGCAAATGAAGCGGGCGCTCGCCTCCTGAAGGTCGGAGTGAACTTCCCTACGCCACCATCGAGAAGTGCGCGCCTCCCGGCGAGGGCCAGGGTCGCCGCGGCGCTCACGCTCGCCGCGGGCCTCACGCTCGGCGCGGCGTGCACGCCCGCGGGCGCCCCCGAGACCAGCCGCGATCCGGCGTGGCTCGCCGACGCGACCCGCGCGTGTGTGCTCCGCGCCTCCTGCGCCCACGGTCACGCGGGGGAGGGCGCGCGCGATCCCGGGCGCTGCGTCGCCGCGTGGCTCGCCGACCTCGCGCCGGGCCCCAGCGCCGCGCAGGCCTGCGCGCTCCGTGCGAAGACCTGCGCCGCCGTGCACGCCTGCGAGGGCGAGGGCGACGCGCCGGCCGTCGCGTACTGCCGGGCGCACCCCGGCGAGGGCACCGCGTGCGAGGGAGACGCCCTCATCGACTGCGGCGACGACGCCGACGAGGCCGAGCGCGTCGACTGCCGCGCGCTCGGCGGCACGTGCCGAGCGATCCGGCACTCCGGCGGCCTCACCGAGAGCGCCTGCGTCTCGCCGACGCTCTGCCCCCCGGGGGCGAAGGAGGGGCGCTGCGAGGGGCCGGGGGTGGTCGTGGCGTGCGTCGACGGCGCGGCCGAGCGCATCACCTGCCGCGCGGGCACCCGCTGCGTGGCGCGCAAAGACGCCGACGGCCTCGAGCGGGCCTCGTGCGAGGCGGAGGGCTCGCCGCGGTGCTCCGCGCCGGGCGCGCGCTACTGCGAGGGCGATCGCCTCGTCGCGTGCACCGGCCCGCGCGGCAACGAGAAGAGCGCGGTGTCCGTCGTCGACTGCGGGGCGCTCGGTCTGCGCTGCGACGGCGCCGCCAAGAGCGCCGGGTGCTACGTCCTCGGGAGAAACGACTGCGCCGCGGACGAGCCGCCGCGGTGCGAGGGCGCGACCCTCACCTTCTGCGCGCTCGGTCGCCGCGTGCGCGTGCGGTGCGCGGGTGGCTGCGCGACGGCCCCGGCGCTCGCGTGCGCCCCGTCGCCCTGACCGCGCCCACTTTCGTCCACACCCCAGGACGATCCGCCTCGATGGGGGCGGACTTGGCGTAGAGTGCCAAAGCATGGCGCGACGCGTAGCGAGTGAGCGCAAGAAGGTGGCGCCGCCCGGCGGCGAGGGGCCCGAGGGGCCGGACGACGGCGCCATCCACGTGCGCCGCATCCACCGGCGCGATCTCCCAAGGACGTGGGAGTTCCTGAAGCTCTGTTTCCGTGACGTCAACCGCGAGACCGTGGAGTACCAGCGCCCGCGCTCGAAGAAGCGGTTCCTGGAGGTCTACGAGGAGGAGGGCGTCCAGCAGCTCCTCTTCGAACTCCGCACCGCCGGAGTGACCACGATCGTGGGCTACGCCGAGTGCGCCTTCGACATCGGCACCGACAACTGGATGAACCACCGCTACTTCGCCAGGCGCGACATGCGCCCGCTGTTCGTCGAGGAGATCGCCGTCCACCCCGGGCACCAGGGTCTCGGCATCGGCTCGTTCGTGCTCGAGCAGCTGGAGCACATCGCAAAGCTTGCAGGATGCACGCACCTCGTCCTCGAGGTCGCCGAGAACAACGAGAACGCGCTGCGCTTTTACCGGGCTCGCAGCTTCCAGAAGCTCGACGCGGCCATCTTCCTCGCGAAGCGCCTCACGACCGAGCCCGACATCCTCCCGCCGCGCGCCCTGCCTCGAAGGAAAGACGAGCCGGCCAAGCCCCGCGCGAGCAGCCGCCCACCCGCCCCGTCGAAGGCGCCCAAGTGAGCACGGTGCCGCCCCACATCGCGCGGTGGGACCTCGACAAGACCTACCTGCGCACCGAGTTCGACACCATGAAGGACCTCATCCGCACCGCCTTCGAGCGGGCGGACGAGAAGCGCACGAACCCGGGCGCGTCCACCCTGCTGCGCGAGATGGGCGCCGCGGGGGTCGCCGTCCACATCCTCTCCGGGTCGCCCGAGCAGATGCGCAGCCGCCTCGAGGACAAGCTCCGCCTCGACGGCATCACGTGGGAGAGCTTCGTCCTCAAGCCGAACCTGAAGAACATGCTGCGCCTGCGCTTCCGCGCGCTCCGCGATCAGCTCGGCTACAAGCTGCCGGCGCTCCTCGAGAGCAACGCCGGCGCCGCGCCCGAGGTCGCCGCGGCGGGCGTGCGCGAGACCCTCTTCGGCGACGACGCCGAGGCCGACGCGTTCGTGTACTGCCTGTACGGCGACGTGGTCGCCGGCCGCGTGACGCCGGCCGAGCTCGCCCGCGTCTGCGCGGGCGGCCGCGTCTACGAGGACGTGGCCGAGCAGATCGCCGAGTACGCCGAGGCCATCCCCAAGCGCGAGGTGGTCGAGCGGGTGCTCATCCACCTCGAGGGGCAGTCGCCGCCGGGCGACTTCGACTTGTACGGCCGCCGCGTCGTGCCCTTCTACAACTACCTGCAGGCCGCGCTCGTCGTCTTCGAGGACGGCCGCGTGCCCGCCGAGAGCGTGCTCCGTGTGGCGGTAGAGCTCGTGGTGCAGCATAGGTTCGACGGCGAGGGGCTCGCCAAGAGCTACGCCGAGCTCGCGCGTCGCGGACACCTGCGCGGCGTGCGGGTCGGAGAGCTGGCGGCGGCGGTCGACGCCTGGGCGCGGCCGCGCGGCGTGGCGGCGCTCCCCGAGCTCGAGGCGATGGTCGCGGAGCTGCCGGACCACGCGAAGGCGGCGGCCGGCCAGTACCGCGGCGACGAGGCGCTCACCACGCCCGACTACGCGCGGCTCGTGCTGCACCACAACCGGCGCCGCAAGAAGAAGCGCTGAGCGCCTCGCTTGCATGTTCATGCCGCGCTCCCTTCGGTCGCTTGGCATAGTCGCGCCGCGTTTCCGTCGAAACGACGGGCGCTGCGCACCTTGGGCTTCGCTCAAGAACGCGACACTCTTCCTTTTTCGATGGGCTCCGCCCAAACCCGCGTGCCTCGATTCAAGAGAATCGAGGCACTGCTAGACGCGCGCGCGCAGGGGAGCCATCATGCCCCCCATGGTGGAGAGCGCGTACGCCACGAGTCGCTACAGGCCCCTCGAGATCGCCCACGAATACGGCCCCAACGTCCACCTGCTCGACGATCCGCTCGCGTGGACGCAGCTCGCGCGGCTCTGCGCCCGCGACACGGTGCAGCCCGAGGTCGGCCGCCTCGTGCGCACCCTCTACGAGAAGCTCGCCGAGGTGGTCGTCGCCGCCGAGTTTCCCCGCGAGCGCGTCGCCGTGCCCACCCGCATGGTGATCAAGTCGCCCGAGGCCGTCTACCGCGGGCTGGCGATCGACCACGCGACCCAGGTCGTCAGCATCGGCATCGCGCGCGCTGGCACCATGCCCTCGCAGGTGGTCTACGAGCTCCTGAACGAGGTGCTCGACCCCGCCGGCGTGCGGCAAGACCACCTCTTCATGTCGCGCGCGACGGACGCCGAGGGCAAGGTGATCGGCGCCACCTGGCACGACGCCAAGATCGGCCGCGACGTGGAGGACCGCATCTTGGTGTTCCCCGACCCCATGGGGGCGACGGGCTCGTCGATCAACAGCGCCCTCACGCACTACCGCACGCGCCTCGAGGGCACCCCGAAGCTGTGCATCACGCTGCACCTCGTCGTGACGCCCGAGTACATCCGCAACGTGCTGGCGGCCCACCCAGACACCATCATCTACTCGCTGCGCCTCGACCGCGGGCTCAGCGCGCCCGACGTGCTCGCGACGGTGCCCGGCCGCCGCTGGAGCGAGGAGCGCGGCCTCGACGAGCACCAGTACATCGTGCCCGGGGCCGGCGGCGTCGGCGAGATCCTCAACAACGCCTGGGTGTGACGCTCGCGCGACGCGACGCGTCACGTTGCCCGCCGCAGCACGAATCCACCGCGCGCTGAGGCGTCGGCGGCGTCGCCCGCTACGCACCGCGTAAGTTTCCAGTACTCCCGGCGGTCTTTCGCGAGTATATACGCGACCTCACTCACCGCCGCGCCGCGCCTCGGCGCGCCCCGACCCGCCCGGAGGCCCCCGTGACCGAGAAGGTAGAGATCAAGATCAAGGATGCGACGTTCGAGGCCCCCGTCGTGGTGGGTAGCGAGGACGAGCGCGCGATCGACATCGGGAACCTCCGCGCCAAGACCGGCTTCGTCACCATCGACCCGGCCTTCATGAACACGGCGTCCACCAAGAGCGCCATCACGTTCCTCGACGGCGAGCAGGGCATCCTCCGTTACCGCGGCTACCCGATCGACCAGCTGGCCGAGCAGTGCGAGTTCATCGAGGTCGCCTACCTCCTCATCTTCGGCGAGCTGCCGAACGTCGCGCAGCTCACCCGGTGGCGCAACCTCCTCACGCGCCACTCCCTCATCCACGAGGACATGAAGCACTTCTTCGACGGCTTCCCGTCGACCGCGCACCCCATGGCGGTGCTCTCGGCGATGGTGTGCTCGCTCTCGACCTACTACCCCGAGGAGGTCGACTTCGCGAACAAGGAGCAGCTCGAGATCACGTACGCGCGGCTCATCTCCAAGATCCGCACCATCGCGGCGTTCGCCTACAAGAAGTCGATCGGGCAGCCGTTCGTCTACCCGCGCAACGACCTCAAGTACTGCGCGAACTTCCTGAACATGATGTTCAGCGTGCCCGCCGAGCCCTACCAGGTCGACCCCGAGGTGGAGAAGGTCATGAACCTCCTCCTCATCCTCCACGCCGACCACGAGCAGAACTGCTCCACGTCCACGGTGCGCCTCGTCGGCAGCTCGCGCGCGAACGTGTTCGCCAGCATGGCCGCGGGCATCCTCGCCCTCTGGGGCCCGCTCCACGGCGGCGCCAACCAGGAGGTCATCGAGATGCTCGAGGCCATCCAGAAGGACGGCGGCGACGTGAAGAAGTACGTGGCGATGGCCAAGGACAAGACGTCCGGCTTCCGCCTCATGGGCTTCGGTCACCGCGTGTACAAGAACTTCGATCCGCGCGCGAAGATCATCAAAGAGGCGTGCGACAAGGTGCTCGCGAACCTCGGCATCGACGATCCGCTCCTCGGCATCGCCAAGCAGCTCGAGGCCGCCGCCCTCGAGGACCCGTACTTCGTCGAGCGCAAGCTCTACCCGAACGTCGACTTCTACTCGGGCATCATCTACCGGGCGCTGGGCTTCCCCACGAACATGTTCACCGTGCTCTTCGCGCTCGGTCGCCTGCCCGGCTGGATCTCCCACTGGAAGGAGATGATGGAGGACGGCGCCACCAAGATCGGCCGGCCCCGCCAGATCTACACCGGCGCGACCGCCCGCGAGATCGTCCCGCTCGCCGACCGCGCGTAGCCCGCGCTCGCGGAGCCCAAGGAGACCTCCCGCCTTAGGACCCGCTCAGAAATAAGTGGCCCATCTCGCCGGTCCCGCACGTCGCATGCGGCGTTGCGGCTCCTCAAAATACAGCAGTATTCGTCGTCGCCGCGCCTTGCCTGCGACGCGCGGTCCTCGCCGATACGAGCCACTTATTTCTGAGCGGGCCCTTAGCTGAGCTGAGGCGCGCGAGGTCTCTCTTCTTTTGTCACGAAGGTGCGCTCCATGAGAGCTCCCCCGACGGCGCGGCCGGGGGACCCTACCCGAAGAGCGCCCGAAGCCAGCCGTCGTAGTCGCGCAGGATGCGGCCGCCGAAGAACAGGAACTCGAACCACGCGAGCACGAGGAACGGCCCGAAGGCGAGGGGCGACTGCATGACGCCGTCGTCGTCACCGACGCCGCTCAGCATGTCCTCCTCGAGCGCCTTCTTGGCCTCCTCGTCGCCCGCCTCGGCGGCCTCGCGCAGCTCGCGCAGCTCCTCCTTCACGCCCTCGGGCAGGCCAATCTTCACACCGAAGAGGCGCAGCCCGAGCGCGGTGAGCGAGCCCTGCACGGAGCCGGCGAGCAGCACGAAGAACGCGCCGCGCCAGCCGAACCAGGCCCCGGCCAGCATGAGGAGCTTCCAGTCGCCCATGCCGAGGCCGCTCCGGCCGCGCACGAGGCGGTAGAACCGGTCGAACCCGGCGAGCAGCACGAACGAGCCCACGCCGCTCGCGAGGGCGTCGACCAGCGAGAAGCCGCGGAGGGTGGCGGTGGCCGCCCCCACGATCGCGCCGCCGATCGACACCGAGTCGGGGATGTACATGAAGTCGAGGTCGATGAACGCGGCGGCCACGAGCGCGAGGGCCACCGCGAACGTCGCGCCGTAGACCGCGAGCGCCCGCCAGAGCGACCAGTCGTCGACATGTTGTAGAATGCATGTTTCTACGAGCGCGAGGCCGATGCCGCCGCCGATGAGCTCCACCAGCGGGTAGCGAGGGCTCACCTTCACGCCGCAGCACGCGGCCTTGCCGCCGAGCAAGAACCACGACACCACCGGGATGTTGCGCCACGGCTTGATGGGCGTCTTGCAGGCGGGGCAGTGCGACGGCGGGGTCACCACGCTCAGCTCGCGCGGCACGCGGTGGATCACGACGTTCAGGAAGCTGCCCCAGAGCAGGCCGAAGAGCGCGCCGAACACGCGAAAAAACCAAGGCGGGACGAGGGCGATCGACATGAAGGAGCTACGGGCAGACTAGCGCGAAGCGCGCGCGCGATCGCCACGAGACTCGGGGCGTCGGCCGACTCCCGCGCCTGGCGCGGCGCTTTCGGGTGACCCACGCGCCTCCATGCGGTAATGCGCGCAGCCGATGATCCTCGAAATTTACCCGGATCACCCGGAGCCTCGGAAGATCCGCCGGGCGGTCGACGCCCTCCTCGCCGGGGAGGTCATCGCGTACCCCACGGACACGGTCTACGGCCTCGGCTGCGACCTCATGAACAAGAAGGCGATCGATCGCCTCTACGCCATCAAGGGCATGGACCGGTCGCGCGACCTCGCGTTCGTGTGCGCCGATCTCTCGGAGATCGCGCGCTACGCGGTGGTGCAGAACCACCAGTACCGCATCCTGAAGCACCTCCTGCCGGGGCCCTACTGCTTCATCCTCGACGCCACGCGCGAGGTGCCGAAGCTCGTGCAAATGAAGAAGAAGACCGTCGGCATCCGCGTGCCCGACAACGCCATCATCCGCGCCATCACGCGGGAGCTCGGACGCCCGGTGATCTCCACCACGGCGCAGCGCCCCGGAGAGGACCCGCTCGTCGACGCGCGCGACATCGATGCGGCCTTCAAGGGCCTCGGGCTCGTGGTCGACGGTGGCGGCGGCGGGCTCGTCCCCACGACCGTGGTCGACCTGACCACCGTGCCGCCGACCGTGGTTCGCCAAGGGGCAGGCCCCGTCGACGATCTCGTGTAGCGCTCCGGACCCTCGAGGCCCGCCGTCTCCCGAGGTCCCGCAGGTCAGCCGCCCGCGAGGCCCGCCCACGCGGCGTCGAGGCGCGCCGCGCGGACCCGCCCGGCCACGTCGAGCAGCGGCCGGTCGCGCGCGAAGCGGTCGCGCTCGTCCACGGGCGCGAGCGCCCAATGCGGCGTGGCCTCGTCGACCAGAGCGCGCACGAGCGACAGCGCGCCGCCGAGCGCGACGTGCGTCTCGGCTGCGCGCGGGTCGAGCGCGCTCTGCGCCCGCAGCGCGAGCAGCGCGGCGAGGGCCCGCTCGGTGAACGGTCGAGGCCACGCGTGCTCGCGCGCGACCCGCACGAGGTAGCCGAGCGTGGCGCCAAGCACGTGCAGGTCTTCGACGGTGCGGAAGGGCTTCAGGTAGTCGTCGTAGCCGTCACCCTCGAGCAGCTCTTCGGGTGCGACCACCACGCCCTCGAAGCGGGCCTCGGCGTGCGGCACCTCGGGCGCGAACGGCGTGGCGACGCCCTCGCGCAGGGTGATCCCCGCGCGGGCCGCCGGGAGCCGAACGACACGCAGCGAGCCCTTGCCCTCGCGGCCCCCGAGGCGCGCGACGACGAGCAGCTCCGTCGCGAGGGTGCCGAGGGTGACCCAGGTCTTCTCGCCGTCGAGGAGCCGGGCTCCTGCCGCGTCAGGCTCGCCCAGGGTCGTCAGGATCGCGCGAGGGTGCGCGCCGCCACGCTCGGTCGCGGCCAGGCACGCCCTCGACGCGATCGACGGCACGAGGCGGGCGAGCGCGGCGCCGTAGCCGCCCACGAACGCGAACCCGAGCCGGTCGGCTGCGAAGCCCGCGAGCGCCGCGCGGTCGAGCGTCGGCGCCGTCGCGTCCGCCGGGGAGGGGGCCGCCGCGAGCGAGGAGGGGCCGCGCGGGGGGAGCGGACCCAGCAGCGTGGAGAGGAGTAAGTCCATGAAGTTACTCTGAAAAGGTCAAAGAAAGAGCACGCGCAGATCGCCCCCGACGTCGCGCGCCTCCGAGAGCGCGTCGTGGTGCACGCGCTTCGCCCACCGCACCGCGGCGACGAGGTCGTCCCAGCCGCGCGCGGGCGCCTCCTCGCGCGCGAGGCGCCCGGTGATGAGCGACGCGAGCGTGCACCCCGTGCCGTGGGTGGGCCCGAGGTCGAGGCGATCGCGCGCGAGCTCGAGGGTGTCGTCGGGGCCGACGAGGAGATCGATCGCGCGCTTGCCGGTGAGGTGCCCGCCCTTCACGAGCACGGCGAACACGCCGGTCTTCAAGAGCTCCCGTGCGGCCGCCTCGCCCTCGGCGAGCCGCGTGACGCGCAGGCCGGTCAGCACCTCGGCCTCGGGCACGTTGACCGTCGCGAGCGTGGCGTGGGGCAAGAGCTGGTCGCGGAGCGCGCGGACCGCGCCGCTCGCGAGCAGGCGCGCCGAGCCGCGCGTGGGGAGCAGCACGGTGTCCACGATCGCGGGCAGCTCGGGGTGCCTGCCGAGGAGCCGCGCCACCGCGCGCACGTTCGCGGTCGACCCGAGCGCGCCTGTCTTCACGGCCCGCACCGACTGCACGCGCAGCACCTCGCGCGCCTGCGCCTCGACCTCGGCGTGGTCGATCGCGCGCGCCGCGCGGAGGCCGGACGTCGACTGCACCGTGAGCGTCGCCGTCACCGCGCACCCGAGCACGCCCGCCCGCGAGAACGCGCGCGTGTCGGCGAGCACCCCGGCGCCGCCGCCTGGATCGAGGCCGCCGATCGTGAGCGCGCACGCGCCGCGCTTTGCCTTCAGCACCATGGCCCGAGGCTACGCGAAAGGGCGCCGTCGCGCGCGGCATCCGGTGCCGCTGCCGGCGCCTTCCGGGCGGCGCGCGCGCGGCCGGGCGCCCTCGGGAGGGTGCGTGGGCGAGGCCCGTCGTTGACACCTCGGGCGGCACCGGCTTGACTTGCCCGGCCCTCCCGTCCCGAACGCGCGTCGCGTCGGCCCCGCGAGGTCGTCCAAGTCGTCATGGATCCTTCCCGTTGCGTCGTGCTGGTGCCCTACAGCGGGCACATCGAGCTCGAGTGCGAGCGCGCGCTCGGCCGCCTCGAAGAGGAGGGCTACATCGTCCGACGGGCCTCCTCGAGCGCCGGCATCGACCTGCAGCGCAGCCAGCTCGCCACCGACGCCCTCGCGGACGGGTTCGACGAGCTCTTCTGGATCGACGCGGACATCGCCTTCGACGCCGCCGACGTCGCGCGCCTCCGCGCGCACGACCGACCGCTCACGTGCGGCCTGTACGCCAAGAAAGGCGCCCGCGAGCTCGCGTGCTACGTGCATCCCGGCACCGACGAGATCGTCTTCGGCAAGTCGGGCGGGCTCCTCTCGGTGCGCTACGCGGGCTTCGGGTTCGTGCACACGCGCCGTGAGGTCTACGACGCGATCCGCGAGGTGTGCAGGCTGCCGGTGTGCAATCGCCGCTTCAAGCGCCCCGTGGTCCCGTACTTCTTGCCTACGCTGCTCGACTCGGAGGACGGCGGCGAGCCGTGGTACCTCACCGAGGACTACGCCTTCTTCGAGCGGGCGCGCGCCTCGGGGTTCGGGCTCTTCGCCGACACCAGCGTCCGCCTCTGGCACGTGGGCCGCTACCGGTACGGCTGGGAGGACGCGGGCAGCACGCTCGATCGCTACAACACTTACCGTTTCAAGGTGAAATGAGCGAGCCCGCGGTCCTCCGCGCGCACGTGCTGCGCGTCGCGTGCGTGTGGGGCACCACGGTGCTCGCGCTCCGCACGCTCGCCAGCGGTCGCTCCTTCGTGTTCGGCGAGCACCGCCACGCGTCGTTCCCGCTCCCCGACGGGTTGGAGCCGAGCCCGACCCCCATCAAGGCGGTCGACGGCGGCTGGGTCCTGGACGCCACCGGCGCGGTCGGTGGCCTGCTCCAGCTCCGCGGCCGCGCCGAGGACCCGGTGCAGATCGGCCGCGGCGGCCCGGTGCCGATCATGCCCGGCGACCACGGCGTCCTTCAGTACGGCCAGTTCGGTCTCTTCTTCCAGCACGTGTCGGTCGCGGCGCCGCCGCCGCGGGGGGCGAGGATCGAGTGGATGGCGGTGCTCGCGCTGGCGATCAGCCTGCTCGGGCACGGCGTCGCGCTTGGGCTCGCGTCCCGCGCGCAGCTCGCCCGCCCGCCGGTGGATCTCGCCGCCGAGGGGGAGGCGTGGCGCCGCCTCGGCGTGCTGCGCGCGCTCCCCGCGGACCCGCCTCCCCCCGACCGCGGCGCGCCCTACGAGGCGCCCGCGACCGCACCGTCGACCGAGCTCGCCGCGCGCTTCAAGGACGCCCTCGGCGCGCTCCGACCCGTCCCCGAGGAGCTCCTCGCGGTCGCCCCGCCCGCCGCGCCGCCCCCGGCGGACGCGGACGCGGTCCCTCCCTCCGACGCGGGCGCGAGCACCGACGCCGCGGTCGCCAGCGACGCCGCGGTCGACGCGCGGGGCCTCGCGGCGGACAAGATTCGCCGGACGGTGGTCGCCCACACCGCGTCGCTCCGCGCCTGCTACGCGGCCGAGGCGCTGAAGAGGCCCGGGCTCAAGGGCGACGTCACCGTGCAGTTTCGCATCGAGCCGAAGGGCCAGGTCGGCGCGGCCTCCATCGTGAGCAGCACCCTCAAGAGCCCCCCGGTGGAGGCGTGCCTGCTGCGCGAGGTGAAGACCTGGACCTTCCCGCCCGCGGCGCTCCCCACCGAGGTCGCGGGCTACCCGCTCAAGTTCGGCGGCTGACGAAGGTCCGTGCAGTATGCACATGACCCTCGCCGCGCCGCGAGTCTCAGCGGCGCTTGGACGCCGCGCTCCCGCAGCCGTTGTTCGGGCGCGAGTCGTCGGAGCAGATCTTGTCGCACCGGCCGGTGGCGCTGTCGACGAGCTCGTCCCAGGCGCAGTCGTCGTCGGTGAGGCCCGCGGCGGGGGCCTGGCCCTCCATCTTCACGCGGAAGGCGTAGTGCATCATCGTCTGCACCATCTTCTCGCTCACCCAGGCGTACCCCTGGTCGCCCCACGAGGTGCCCCAGGAGTTGTGGAGGAGAAACTCGCGCTTGCCGTTCGCCAGCACGCGGTAGCCCGCCATCGACATGGCGTGGCCGCCCGAGATCTGCGCGGTGGTCCAGTCGGGGATGACGTAGTTGTTCAGCTTCGAGAACTTCGAGCCGTCGATCTTCATCGCGATCCACAGGTCGGCGCCGCTGGCGAGCGTCGCCTGCAGCTCGTCCATGTCGGGCGGCAGGGTCTTGAGCTCCTCGATCGCGCCGATCTTGAAGCTGCCACTCTGGGTGGCCTTGTTGAGGTTCGCTACGTAGGCGCTGTCTTGGCGGGCGGTGCCAGGGCGCACGCCATAGACGTCGCCGCAGTCTTCGTACTGGGGCGAGCTCATCTTGCACGCCTCCTTGCCGCTGTACGGCCAGTTCGTCCACGAGGTGATGCTCTGGCCGAGGTTCGTGTCGCCCGCGGCCGACATCTTCGGCACCGCGTAGAACGACCAGATGTGCGACGGCGAGCTGGCCTCCTGGAGGCCCGCGCGGCGGATCGCGTTGTCGAGCGTGGCAGAGAGCGCGAACGCCGTGCACGAGCCGACGTAGCCTTGGTTCTTGATCGGCCCCTCGAGCGCCTCGCCGCGGTGATCGACGACCGAGGGGTACGACCCGCGCTCGGTGCCCGTGTTGGTCGAGGCGCCCGGGCCCACGGCTCGCTCGCTGGTGCCTGGAGCGGGCGCCGCGCCGCCTCCGCCCGGAATCCTGCGCGTCGTCGGGGCGAGGGCGCCGCCCAGGTGGGTGCTCACCAAGGGCCGGGTGGCGAGCTTGCCCTGCTTCGCGATGCGGAGCTTCGCGGGGCTGAAGTGGGTGCGCGCCTTCACCATGCGAGAGGTGTCCAGGTGGCAGTCGATGCGCACCCAGACGCCCGGCGCGACCTCGGTGGGGCCGCACGATTTCGGCTGCCGCGCGCGGAGCGCAGACAGCTTCCTCATGTTCATTACGTCGGGCGTGCCCGTGAACGGCACCGCGTGCATCGCGCGGCTCCCGGGGCCGGTGAGCCCGCCGGGGGGCGTGGCGGGCTGCCCCGCGGCGGGCCGGCTCCCCCCGCGCGCCCACGGCTGCGCGTTGGCGTCCCCGACGGAGAAAAATGCGACGGCGGCGGCCAACCCCAGAACGACCTTCTTCATGCGAACTCCCTCGACCTCTTCCGTTCTCGGCGGTCTCGCCGATGCAACGGAGAAAGCGCGTCGTCGTCAAGAGACTTCCCGCGCGGCTGCTTGATTCAATCGCCCGCCAACTTCGCCAGAACCTAAGCAGTTACACATGTTTGGTAGGTCGAGGGGTCGCCGGGCCCCCGGCTTGCTGAAAAGTTGGTGCTCCCGTATCCTTCCTGCTACCGCCAAGGCATGTCCCAAATGGACGAAGAACGATCGTTCAAACCGATGCTCCGACCGGGGGCTCGCTTCACGCGAGAGGCCGCCCAGCGGCCCATCCTCATGTTTGAGGACGTCTTCAAGTCCTACCGCGCGGGCGCGCCCGTGCTCCGCGGGATGAACCTCATCATCGAGCGCGGCGAGTTCGTCTTCGTGACGGGCCCGAGCGGTTCGGGCAAGAGCACGCTGCTCCGCATGCTCTACCGGGCCGAGCGCGTCGACGAGGGGCGCATCCTCTTCATGGGTCGCGACGTCGCCCGCCTGCGCGACGACTCCGTCCCCTTCCTTCGCCGCAACATCGGCGTCGTGTTCCAAGACTTCAAGCTCGTCTCGTCGTGGACTGTGTTCGAGAACGTGGCCATCACGCTCGAGGTCATCGGCCTCTCGCCGCGGCTCATCCGCGCGCGGGTGGGCGAGGTGCTGGAGCGAGTCGGCCTGAACGGCCGCGGCCAAGACTTGGCGGGCGTGCTCAGCGGTGGCGAGCAGCAGCGTGTGGCGGTGGCGCGCGCCATCGTCGGCGAGCCGGCGCTGGTCCTCGCGGACGAGCCCACGGGCAACCTTGATCCCCAACTCGCCATCGACATCCTCGGCCTCTTCGAGGAGATCAACGAGGCCGGCGCGACCGTCCTTTTCGCCACGCACGATCGCTCGCTGCTCGATCAGCGCGCGCGCCGCGTGATCGTCCTCGACGAGGGCAAGGCCGTCGACGTCCGGGGCGGCGTCGCCACCCCCGAAGAAGACCTGTACGACAACGAGCTGCCACTTTAACCGAGCGAATACGTTCGTGATTTCTGCTCTCTACCCGCTCGCTCAGGACCCGCGCTCGCCATGATCGACGCTTCACTCAACACGACCCGCCGCGCTCGGCGAGGGATGCTCCGCGAGTGGCGGCTCCACGCGCTCAGCATCTTCTCGCTCGCCGTGGCGTTCGTGTGCCTTGGCTCTGCGTTGCTCGTGGTCACGAACCTCCGCGCCGTCGAGGAGCGCTGGGCGCACGCCGGTCGCGCGTCGATCTACTTCAAGGACGGCGCCTCCCAGGAGGACATCGACGACCTGAAGAAGGCGCTCGAGAAGGTGCCCGGCGTGCTGTCCGCGCGCTACGTGTCCAGCGGCCAGGCGCGCGCCGAGTTCAGCGCGAGCGAGGCGCGCGCGGCGTCGGAGCTCGCGTCGCTCCCGGTCGAGGCGTTCCCCGCGTCGCTCGAGCTGGAGGTGCGGCCCGACATGACCGACGCCGAGATCGACGGCACCGTCGCCAAGATCCGCCAGCTCCCCGCGGTCGACGACGTCGAGACCTACCAGGTGTGGACCGCGCGCCTGTCGAAGCTCGTGCGCGGTGGGGTCACCGCCGCCCTCCTGCTCGCGTTCGTCGTGTTCGCGTCGGTCCTCGCCGTCGTCGGCTCCACGATTCGCCTCGCGCTCCAGCGCCGCAAGACCGAGGTCGAGGTCCTGAAGCTCGTCGGCGCGACCGATCGCTTCGTGAAGGGCCCGTTCCTCCTCGAGGGCGGCGCGCAGGGCGCGATCGGGGCGGCCGCGGCCATCGCCTTGCTCGCCGTGCTCTTCTTCGTGGTGCGCGCGCGGCTCGACGGCGAGCTCGCGATGCTCGTGGGCGTCGAGCCCTCGTTCCTGCCGTGGCAGGTGGCGCTCGGCATGGTCGGTGTCGGCGGCATGCTGGGCATGACGGCCGCCTCGCTGGGCCTCCGTAAGCTCGTGACGGTGTAGCGGTGCGCGCGGTCGAAGCACCTCGGAGCGGACCCTCGCGGCACTCGCGGCCCTCGCTCGCCCCGCGCGTCGGCGGCGTCGTGCTCGCGCTCGCGCTCCTCGCCGGCGCGGTGCACGCCGCCCCCCGCGACCCGGGCGAGCGCGCGCTCCCCCCGTCGCCGCTGGCGACGCCCGACTCGCCTGCGCTCGCGCTCGAGGCGCTCGACAAGAAGATCGCCGAGCTCGACACCGAGCAGGAGAACGCGAAGAAAGAGCTGCGCGAGCTCGGGCCTCGCCTCGCCGGCATCCACGGCCGGGCGCTCGCCCGCGGCCGCGCGTTCTACAAGCTCTCGCGCGCGGGCATGCTGCCCGTGGGCGGCGGCTTCAACGCGCTGGTCACCCACGCGATGCGCGTCGAGCGCGCGCGGCGCACCCTCTCGAACGACCTCGCCGAGGAGCGGCGCCTCCGCGGCCGCGGGGGCGAGCTCGCGCGGAGCCTCGAGCGCATCGCGCGCGATCGCGCCTCGCTCGCGACCCAGCGCAGCGCCATGGACTCGGCGCGGCAAGCGGCGGCGGACGACCAGCGACGCCAGCAAGCGTTCGACCAGGCGTTCACGTCGGCCGGCCCCGGCGGCGGTTATGTGGCCGTCTACGGCGGCACTGGGGCCTCGGCCGACACGGCGTTCGGCGGGTTCACCGCCGCGCGCGGCCGGCTGCTCTTCCCCGTGACGGGGCGCGCCGAGACCCGGCAAGCGCACCGCGAGGGCACCGACGGCCCCGGCCTCGAGGTGCGCGCGCCGCTCGGCACGCCCGTGCGCGCGGTGTTCGCGGGCCGCGTCGCGTTCGCCGACCGCTACGGCGCCTACGGCCGCATCGTGATCCTCGACCACGGCGAGCACTACTACTCGGTCAGCGCGAACCTCGCGTCGATCGACGTGAAGGTGGGCGACGACATCGGCTCGGGCGAGCGGCTCGGCACCGTGGGCGACGAGGGCCACGGCGCCATGCTCTACTTCGAGATCCGCCGCGGCAGCCAGACCGTGCCCGCCCAGCCCTGGCTCGGCATCTAGCGCCCGACACGAGGCCGCGTCACGCGGGCGGCGGCGCGTCGAGCAGCTCGCGGAGGCGGCCGCTGCGATCGAGCGCCTGCACGTCGTCGAAGCCGCCCACCGGCACGTCGTCGATGAACACCTGCGGCACCGTGCGCCGCTTGGTGACGCTCACGAGCCAGTCGCGCTTGTCGTGATCGCCGGTGACGTCGAGCACGTCGTAGGGGATGCCTCGGCGGTCGAGGAGCATCTTCACGCGCACACAGTACGAGCAGTAGCTGGTCACGTACACGACGACGCGGGAACCCATGATTTCCCAAGAATAACACGGGGCTGAAAGAGCGAAAGGGACGCGTGTGGAGTGCACGCGGTTCCCGCCCGGCGCCCGCCCCCGCCCGCGCCCCCAACAGCGGCGCCACGCCCCGGGGCGCGTGATAGCATCGGCTCCCCATGGGAGTCGAACAGACCATTCACCTCGAGCGCTACGCCCCCGACGCCAAGGCCCTCGTGGCCGGGGCCCAAGCGCTCGCCGACGAGCGCAAGCACGGCCAGGTGCTCCCGCTGCACCTCCTCTCGCGGGCCATCGAGCGCGATCGCGGCGTGCAGGAGGTCTTCAAGAAGGCGGGCGCGTCAGCAACCGACATCGCGGTGGAGGCCGAGACCCAGCTCTCCCGCCTGCCGAAGGCGCAGGGCGGGCTCGCGTACCTCTCGACCGCGACGCTGCAGCTGCTCGGTCGCGCCGAGAAGGAGGCCGACAAGAGCCCGGTGGGCGTCGATCACCTGCTGAACGCGCTCTCGCAGGAGATCCGCGGGCCGGCCGCCGTCGTGCTGCAGGCGTTCGGCCTCGGGCCCGGCTCCCTTCGCTCGCACATGGACGCGCTGAACAGCGTGCCGCGCGAGGTCGTCGCGAGCGGCGGCGCCGCGCCCTCCACGACCAGCGAGTCGGGCTCGGGCCGCTTCACGAACGACCTCACGGCGCGTGCGCGCGACGTGGGCTTCGACCCCGTCATCGGGCGCGACATGGAGGTGCGCCGCGTGCTGCAAATCCTCGAGCGCCGGCAGAAGAACCACCCGCTGCTCGTGGGCGAGCCCGGCGTCGGCAAGACCGCCATCGTGGGCGCGCTCGCCTCGCGCATCGCCGCGGAAGACGTGCCGCACAACCTGAGCGGCCTCGTCATCCACGAGCTCGAGGTGGGCTCGCTGATGGCCGGCGCGAAGCTCCGCGGCGAGGTCGAGGAGCGCTTGAAGCAGGTGTTGAACCTGGTCAAGCAGAAGGACACGGTGCTCTTCATCGACGGCCTCGAGTCGCTGCTCGGCCAGGGCGGCGCGGGGGCGAGCGTGGGCGACCTGCTGAAGCCGCTGCTCGCGCGCGGCGAGGTGCGCCTGCTCGCGACGACCACGCCCGAGGGCGTGCGCAAGCTCCAGGAGAAGGACCCGAACCTGCTGCGTCGCTTCACGATGCTCACGATCGACGCGCCCACGCCCGACCAGGCGATCGAGATCCTGCGCGGCGTCGCCACGCGCTACGAGGCCTACCACCAGGTGCAGATCGGCGATCCCGCCGTGGTCGCGGCCGTGCGGCTCGCCAAGCGGTACGTGCAAGATCGCGCGCTGCCCGACAACGCCCTCGACCTGCTCGACGAGGCCGCCGCGCGCAAGCGCGTGGAGCTCGACGGCATCCCCGCGCACATGGACGACGCGATCCGCCGGCTCGCGTCGCTCAAGTCGCAGCTCGCGGGCGTCGTCCACGACGACGATCCCATGAGCCGCAAGACCCGCGAGCGCATCGAGAAGGAGATCCGCGAGCTCGAGCCGAGCGTCTCCGAGATGCGCATGAAGCTCGACTCGCGCCGCGGGGCCTTCGCGGCCGCCGGCGCGCTCCGCGAGGAGTACGCGAAGCTCGAGGCGCAGCTCGAGGTCGCGAGAAAAGAGCATAATTTCGCGAAGTTGGGAGAGCTCGAGCACGTGCAGCTCCCCGACGTGAAGCGGCGGCTCGAGGCCGCCGAGGGCGCGGTCGCGCGCGAGTCCGAGACCACCGGGGCGACCCGCGTCGTCACCGAGGAGGACGTGGCCGTGGTGCTCGGCGACTGGACGGGCATCCCCATCGCGCGGATGCTCGAGGCCGAGAGCGAGAAGCTGCTCAAGATGGAGGCGCGCCTGAGCGCGCGCGTCGTCGGCCAGGAGGAGGCCGTGCGCGCCGTGTCCAAGGCCGTGCGCCGCGGCCGCGTGGGCCTCCGCGATCCAGGCAAGCCCATCGGGAGCTTCCTCTTCCTCGGGCCGAGCGGCGTCGGCAAGACCGAGCTCGCCAAGGCGCTCGCGGAGTTTCTCTTCGACGACGAGCAGTCGATGACCCGCCTCGACATGAGCGAGTTCATGGAGAAGCACATGGCGCAGCGCCTCGTCGGCGCGCCGCCCGGCTACGTCGACAGCGAGGAGGGCGGCTTCCTCACCGAGGCCGTCCGCCGGCGCCCCTACAGCGTGCTGCTCTTCGACGAGGTCGAGAAGGCCCACGCCGACGTCTTCAACCTGCTGCTCCAGGTGCTCGACGACGGGCGCCTCACCGACGGGCGCGGCCGCACCGCCGACTTCTCGAACACCGTCGTCATCATGACGAGCAACATCGGATCGCAGCGCATCCTCGAGACCGACGCCAAGCTCTTCGAGTCGGCCGACGGCCGCGAGGCGCTGCGCGACGTGCTCCGCGAGGAGCTGCGCAACTTCCTGCGCCCCGAGTTCTTGAACCGCATCGACGACGTGGTGATCTTCCGTCCGCTCTCGAAGGTCGATCTCTCCGGGATCGTCGGCATCCAGCTGAAGCGCCTCGAGAAGCTGCTCGTCGACCGCGAGCTCCGCCTCGAGCTGTCGGAGGCCGCCAAGACCCGCCTCGTGGACCTCGGCTACGAGCCCGCCTTCGGGGCGCGGCCGCTGAAGCGCGCCATCCTGAAGAACGTCCAAGACCCCCTGGCCGAGGAGATCCTCGCGGGGGGCTACCCGCCAGGCTCGGTCGTGCACGTCGACGTGGTCGACGACGCGTTCACCTTCCGGAAAGCCTGACCGTGCGCGTCCATTTCGTCGGGGTCTCGGGCACGGGGATGGGCGCGCTCGCCGCGCTCTTCGTCGAGGCCGGGCACGAGGTGAGCGGCTCGGATCTCGCGTTCGACCCGCCCATCGGCCCGGCGCTCGAGGCGGCCGGGGTGCGCTGCCTGCGCGGCTACGACGCCGCGCACGTCGAGGGCGCGCTCGACCTCGTCGTCGTCGGCAACGCCATCCGCGCGACCAACCCCGAGGCCCAGGCGGCGGAGGCCCGCGGCCTCCCGCGAAGCAGCATGTCGGCGGCGCTCCGCGCGCACTTCCTCGAGGGGCGCCGCGCGCTCGTGGTCTGCGGTACACACGGCAAGACCACGACCTCCGCGATGGCCGCGTGGCTGCTCGAGAAGGCCGGCGCCGAGCCCGGCTTCTTCATCGGCGGCGTGCCGAAGAACTTCGGCAAGGGCGCGAAGATCGGGCGCGTGAAGCACCGGCTCGGGGGCACCTCGGCGGCTCCGCGAGGGCGCGCGCCGTTCGTCGTCGAGGGCGACGAATACGACGCCGTGTACTGGCATAAAGCGCCGAAATTCCTCGACTATGTGGGCGCGTCGGAGGACGACGTGGTGGTGCTCACGAGCATCGAGCACGACCACATCGACATCTACCCGGACGAGGCGGCGTACGTGCGCGAGTTCGAGCGGCTCGTCGGCGCCATCCCCGCGAGCGGGCTGCTCGTGGTCGACGCGCGCGATCCCAAGGTGCGCGCCGTCGCCGCGCGCGCGACCTGCCGCGTCGTCTACGTCGCCCTCGAGGGCGACGCGGTCGCGCGCGCCGACGGGGAGCACGAGCCGCCCGCGTGGCTCGCCGCGCCGGTCCCGATCGACGAGGCGGGTGTGCAGTCGTTCGACGTCTTCGTGGGCGGCTCGTCGGCGGGGCGCTTCTCGATGACGAGCCCGGGCGCGCACAACGTGCGCAACGCGCTCGCCGTGATCGCGGCCTGCGCGGAGGGCTTCGGGATCTCGTTCGCCGATCTGCGCGCCGGGCTCGCGACCTTCGAAGGCGTGAAGCGTCGCCAGGACCTCGTCGGCGAGGCCTCCGGCGTGCGCGTCTACGACGACTTCGCGCACCACCCCACGGCCGTGCTCGAGACCCTCCGAGCGCTGCGGCAGAAGCACCGCGCGGGCAAGCTCTTCGCGGTGTTCGAGCCGCGCAGCGCGACGGCCTGCCGCGCCCTCCACCAGGCGGAGTACCCGCGCGCGTTCGAGAGCGCCGACCGCGTCGTCTTCGCGCCGCTCGGGCGCACGAACGTGCCCGAGGCCGAGCGCCTCGACGTGACGAGGCTCACGCGCGACATCGGCGAGCGCGCCACGAGCGCCGAGAGCGTCGACGCCATCGTCGCGCAGCTCGCGCGGGACGCGGGCCCAGGCGACACCGTGGCGCTCCTCTCCAACGGGGCCTTCGGCGGCATCCACCAGAAGCTCCTCGCGGCGCTCCGGGAGCGTGGCTGACATGGCGGAGCCCCTGACGAACGCGACGCTCCTCGAGCTGCTCGAGGCCGCCAAGGAGGCCGCCGACGAGGCGGCGGCCCACCTGCTCACCGGGTTTCGCGCCCCGCTCGAGGTCGAGCACAAGGCGCGCCGCAGCGATCTCGTCACGCGGTTCGATCGCGAGGCGGAGCGCATCGTGCTCGCGCGGCTCGAGCGCACGGGCCTCGCGGTCGTGGGGGAGGAGTACGGCGGCGAGTCGCCGCGCGGCCGCCCCACGTTCTTCGTCGACCCGCTCGACGGCACCACCAACTTCGTCCACGGCCACCCGTTCTTCGCCGTGTCGATCGGCCTCGTCGTGCCCGCCGGCGTCGACGGCGCGGAGGTGCCCGTGGTGGGGGTGGTCGCCGCACCCGCGCTCGGCCTCGTCTT
>DAORJJ010000052.1:0-21408 GCA_035439005.1 Polyangiaceae bacterium
CTGCGGCACGTAGAGCGCGCCCGCGACGCCGGCTCCCACACCGCTCCGCCCGGCGCCGACGTGGCAGCCCGTGTCCGCGGCGCCGTCGCCCGTGGCGGCGGGATCCGGCCCGGCCGGAGCAGGCGCCCCTGCGTCGCCGGTGGGAGGCGCGACGACCTCGTCGCAGGCGTCGCCGATGCCGTCCTCGTCGGTGTCGGCCTGGTCCTTGTTCGCGATCTGCGGGCAGTTGTCGTCCTCGTCGGCGACGTCGTCGCCGTCGTCGTCCTTGTCGCAGGCGTCGCCGATGTTGTCGCCGTCGCGGTCGGCCTGATCGGGGTTCTTCACTTCGGGGCAGTTGTCTTTTCCGTCGACCACGCCGTCGCCGTCGAAGTCGGCGAGCGGGTCGGGTTTGAGGCCGAGGTCGAGCTTCACGTCCGCGCCGGCGGCGACCGTCACGCGCACGCTCTTGGGCGTGAACCCCGGCTTCTTCGCGGTCACGGTGAAGGTGCCGGGGACGGTCTCGAGCTCGTAGAGCCCGCTCGCGTCGGTCGTGTCGGAGTCGGCGCCGCCGGAAAGCGACACCTGCGCCTTCTCGAGCGGCTTCTTCGGGTCGGGATCGGCGAACACCACGCCGCGCACCGAGCCCACCGAGCCGAGGCGCGGGGCGTACACGGCGAGGTGGTTGGCCACCACGCGCTCGCTCCCGTCGGAGGGGCGGCTCACGACGCCCGTGCCGCGCAGGTACAAGGTCGACGAGCCGCCCCCGTCGAGGTTGAACGCGTCGTAGGCGCCGAAGGACTTCATGAGCGCGGCGAGCTCCGTGCACGTCATGCCGACGCTCGACGACGACCGGCCGTCCACGACGGCGAGCACGAGCGTCTTCTTGTCTTGGGAGAGCCCGACGGCCGAGCGAGGGTTCCTCGCCGTACACGCGGCGGCGGCGGGGTTCGTCGCGAGCGTCACGCCGGCGTTCACGACCTGGGGGTGCCCCGACACGACGCCCTTCATCCAGGTGGGGTCGAAGGTGACGACGCGCCGGGCGTCGAAGTACTCGACCCTCCCGGCGTCGTCGAACGCGAGGTTCGCGGAGGTCGTGTCGTCTTTCGTGTCCGCCCACTTCACGCCCGCTCCCGCGGCGAGGCCGGTCGTGGCGTACGTGGCGTACGAGAAGAAGTCGCCGTTCGTCGCGGCGGCGGCCCCGACGAGCTTCGCGTAGCTCGACGTCGTGCGCCGACGCTGGGCCGAGGTGGTCGCGCCGAGGTGCACGCCGGGCGCGCCGAGCGTGATCTTGAGCACGCGCGCGACGAGCGGGGCCGAGGTCGTGCGGGTCACGAGCGTGACGCCGTCGGCGACGGGCTTCGTGACGTCGGCCGCGCGCGCGGAGCCGAGCGCCGAACCCGAGGCGAGCAGCGCGGCGCCGAGCGCGATCGCGTAGCGAGAGAGCATGGCCGCATCGTAGCCGGCCGTGGTCGCCGCCGCAGCCTCCGCGGTCGGAAGTTTGGCCGTCGCGGTGGGCCCATGCGACCGTCCGTCGCGTTGCGGGGATCGCGCGTGCGGCCCCGTTGGGAGGCTCACCGATGAAGATGAACACGCTCGCTCCGGCTCTCGGTCTCGCTCTCGCCCTCGCGTTGGCGCCGCGCGTCTCCCGCGCCGAGGAGCCCCTGCCGCCGCCGCCCCCGCCGCCGGGCGCGGCCTCCGCTCCTTCCACCGCGTCGTCCGCGTCCGCGTCCGCGTCCGCGCGCCCAGCCGCCCCCGCGGCGGCGAGCGCACCCAGCGCGGATCCGGGGACCTACGGCCCGCACGGCGGCTGGTTCGGCATCTCGCTGGGCCTGCCCGCGGGCGGCGCTCCGACGGCGGGTATTACCTATTTCCTTAGTGATACCTCGGCGTTGAAGCTCGACCTCGGGCTCGACGTCGGCACCAAGAAGGAGACCTTCATCCCGGGGTTCTCTGTCGAGGTGGGGTACCGCGCGTACATCGCCAAGGCGGGCAATCTGTCGCCCTTCCTCCAGCCCGGCGTCTTCGTCGCGAAGCCCGCGGACGGGAAAGACTTCGCCGACACGTTCACCCTCCAGCTCAACGTCGGGCTCGGCGCGGAGTACTTCTTCTCCGACCACCTCAGCGTCTCGGGCCAGACGGGCCTCGGCGTGGGCTTCCGCGACAAGTTCAAGACCGTCGGCGTGACGACCGGCACCTCGGGCATCTACGGCAACTTCTACTGGTAGAGCGCGCGATGGCTCGTATGCTCTAGGAACAGGTGAGGCGATGAGGCGAACGAGCGGCGTTTTGGTGGCGGGAACGGTGGGGCTCTTGGCGATGGCGTGCGCGTCGGAGCCCGCCGGAGGAGAGGCCGCGCTGTCGCCCGAGATGCGCCAGGCGATCGACACCTTCGTGGAGCTGCGCGCGCCCATCACGACCGGCTCCCCCACCGACGTCCCCTCCGGCAGCGCGTCGACTCGCGCCACCTCGGAGACCTCGCTCGGCGGCCTCGAGCCCGCGCAGCTCTCGGGGGCGCTCACGGCGGGCGCCTCGGGCGTGCCCGTGGGCGGCGCGGCCGCGGGCGCCTCGGCGGCGGGCAACGGCGGCGTGGGCGCGGGCTCGCTCGGCCCCGGAGGACCTGCCTCCGGCGGGACGGCGGCCGGCTTCGGCGGCGCCGCCTCGGGCGCCTCGTCGGGCGGCCTCGCCACCTTCGCGGACGCCGCCTGCTACCTCGTCGGGCGGTTGTGCTCGTACATCGCGCGGTGCGTCGGCGAGCGCGTGGACGTGTGCGCGGTCCCGAGCGCGTGCCCGGCGCTGGTGGCCGACGCCCTCGCGAAGAGCGGAAACCCGCCCATCCCGCCTCAAGCGGGGGTCGTGATCCGCTGCGTGGGCGACGCCATCGGCTCGGCCTCGTGCGTGCGCGAGGAGCTTGCGAGCGGGCTCAAGTCGTCGCTCGAGCGCTGCGGGATCACCCGCGCCGGCGACCTGTAGAAGAAATCGACCGGTCCTTCGAAAGCGGGCGCGCCCCGCGGTCGACCTCCCTCGTGAGCCGCGCGAAGCGGCAGAGGAGAGGGCCATGGCCGCGAGCGAGCTGGGCGACGACTTTGGCGTGAACGATCTTGGGCTGTCCACACCGGAGCGCGACGCCGCGCTCGTGCCGCGCGTCAGCGGGCCCTCGAGCGACGCGTGGCTCGTGGCCCTCGCTCACTTTGGGGCCTGCTTCGCCTGGTTCTTGGCGCCGCTGGTCGTGTGGCTCTGGGCGCGCGCGAGCGCCCCGCGCGCCGCGCCGCGCGCGCTGGCCGTGCTGCTGTGGTCGGGCCTCGGCACGCTGTGCGCCATGGCGACGTGCGGCCTCGCCATTCCCCTCTTTCTGCTCGTGCACATTTGGGCGGGCGTGCAGGAGCTGCGCGGCCAGGCCTTCGAGTACCCGGTCGCGACCGAGCTCGCGCGGCGGCTCAGCGCGGGCTGAGGCTCGACGAATGCCTTTGGGCGCGCCGCGAACCCGTCCAACGACAGGCCTCTGCCCCATTCGCGACTTCGAGCATACCGGCCTTCCCTTTCGCCGTCGGTCGGCGCAAATTTCGCTGGATGAAACGGACCGATCCCATCGAGGAGCTCACGCACGACCATCGACAGCTGACGGAGCTCGTCTTCGTCGTCCGCGAGCGGCTCACCGCGCGCTATCAGGGTGAGGAGGGGTGGTCCGCGCTCGTCGCCGCGATCGAACAGCTCCTCGACGAGCTCGTCACACACGCGGCTCGCGAAGAGGAGGGGCTGTTCCCGTTCGTCGCGGCGAACGCGCCCGACCTCGAGCCGCGCGCGCGCACCCTCCAAGCGTCGCACGACGCTACCTGTGGCACGGTGAGTCGCCTGGCTCACGCGGTTGGGCGCCTCCGCGGAGCGCACGACGAGGAGCTCACCGCGTGTCGCGAGCTCTTCGCGCGGTTCGAAGAGCTCTACGCCCGGCACGCGCGGGACGAGGCCGCGATCCTCGACGAGCTCGGCCGCACGCTGAACGAGGCCCAGCGCCAGGAGCTTCGCGCCGCGCTCGCCGGCCTCTGAGCCGGCGCCGGCGCGGCACGTGGCCGCGCTGGGCTACGGGTTCTTGAGCAGCAGCGTGTCGATGCCCGAGATCGAGGTCGCCTTGTCGTCGAAGCCGGTCTCGAGGCTCACGATCTTCATCGTCCGAGGGTCGATCGCGTAGCTCGTCGGGATCGCGGTGTTTCCCGTGTTCGCGCCGCCGTCCACGTCCCAGATCGTGCGCGCCCGCACCCCCGCGTCCGCGTCTTCGGGGTCCGCGAGGAGATCGAAGGTCGAGGGCGTCCGAACGAGCCACGCGTCGAGGTCCGCTTGCTTGGCCGGATTGAACGTCGGGCCCTGCATGAGCGCCGTGACGAACCGCACGCCTTTGGTCGCATAGGCGGTGGGGGCGTTCACCGAGAAGCCGACGCGGATCTTCTCAAACGCCAGACACGGGCTGCACCATGACCCCTGCACCGTGAGGTGCACGGCCCGGATCCCGCGGGCGCCCGAGGGATCGTAGTACTCGTTGGTCGAGACGTCGCCGAAGGGAGCCACGCCGCCGCGGTATCCCTTCAGGACGAGGAGGGGAAACACGTCGCCTTGCCGCAGGCCGTAGGGGCCCGCGGGGTACGCCGGGAGCCCCGCGTCGGCCACCGCGGAGTCGGCCACGGCGGCGTCGCCCACGGCGGCGTCGGCCACCGCGGCGTCGGGCGCCGTGGTGTCGGGCGCCGCATCGCTCGGACCTCCGCTGGGGGTCGTCGTGCTCGAACACGCGCACAAGCTGAGAGTGAGCGGGACCAGGAAGCGACGGAGGTCGAACATGGAGCACGCGTACCGTGCGCCTGCACCCGCGCACTATCCCCAAAAGTGCTGATTCAGCAGGACCTTCCGTCGCGCTGCCGCCCTTCGAATACCCGATCGCGAGCGCGCTCGCCGGCGGCGCCGCGCGGGTTGAGCGCCGAGCGCGGTCGACAAATGCCGTAGGGCGCGGCGACGGGGTGCGCTAGGCTGCTCCCACCGCGCGGCGGACGGCGTCGGCGACCGTCGAGCGCCGCGCCGTGAAGGAGCGAGACCGTGAGCGACAAGGGCGTGACCTGCCAGCGGTGCGGGGGGAGCACTCCGCTCCCGGAGGACCTCCGAGTCCCCACGTTCGCGTGCCGAGCGTGCGGCGTGGAGCTCTCGACCGCGGCGTACGCGGGCAACACCCAGGTGTCCGCCGACGCGTTCCTCGGCCACTTGGGCGGCCTCCTCGGCACGGATCCGAGCACGGCGGCCCGGCGAGCGCACGAGGGCCCGCGCTTCCAGGGAGGCAGCAAGGCCACGCGGGAGGCCCCCTGCCGCCACTGCGGCGCGACGCTCACCCTCTCCATGGACCTCGAGGTGCGGACCACCACCTGCGCGGGCTGCGGGCGCGCGCAGTCGATTGACGACTACATTCCCAACGAGGAGCGGTTCGCCCTCGACATGGCCCGCCAGGTGGCCGGCAACGAGGCGCTCAAGGCGCTCCTCGCCGCCGGCGTGCCGTGCGGGAAGTGCGGCGGCCAGAACCCCGTCCCGGACGACGGCCGCGTGCAGGTCGTCTGCCAGTTTTGTGGCACCACGATCCTCCTCTCGGACCACGTCGACGCGTCCGCGATCGCCCGCCGTCGGCTCAAGCACGGCGTCTTCGCGATGAAGGACGAGGTGCTCCGCGAGCACGCGGTGAGGCAGCGACGGCTGGGCTGGGTGGTAGGCGGGGTCGTGGCCTTCATCGTGCTCCTGATCGCGGCGATCGAGATCATCGCAAGCCGCGCGACCCACTGACTCGCGCGGCCGGCGGGCGCTCGCCGGAGCCCGAGAGGGCCGCCTCGCGGCGGTGCTAGAACCGCGGCATGCAGCCCACCACAGTCGCGGCGATGATCTCCTCGGCCAGCATGGTCACTGGCATCGTGTTTGGCTCCCTCACCTTGCGCCAGTGGAGCCGCACGCGCTCGCTCACGGCCGCGGTCGAGCTCGTGCGCACCCTCCAGACTCCCGACTTCACGCGGAGCATCGCGCGCATCGTCGAGCTCCCGCTCGACGTCGAGCCCGAGGTCATCCGCGCCGATCCCGCGCTCGTGGCCGCCGTGTTCGTGGTGACCCACGCGCTCGAGAGCCTGGGCGTGCTCGTGTTCCACAGGCTGCTGCCCTTGCACGTGGTCGACCACCTCGTGGGCGGCTATGTGCGCGGCAGCTTCCGGCGCGTGAAGCCCTACGTCATCGCGCGCCGCGAGGTGCTCGGGAACATGTTCGGCGAGTGGTATCAGTGGCTGGCCGAGCAGCTCGAGCGCCACCCCTCACCCGGAAAAGCGCTCGGGGCGCCCACCGCGTTTCGCGACTGGCGCCCCTGACGCTCGGTCACGATGTGTGGGTCGGTCCGCAGGAGGCGCTGTCCCGCAGCACGGGACCCACCACGGCCTTGCACAGCGAGCACGCGCGCAGCTCGTGGGGATCGTCGCGGCGGTGAAGATCGAGCACGCCTCGGGACAGCTGCGCGAGCTCGCGCCGAACCTCGCGGCGCTTGCCCTTGATCTTCGGGATTTCGAGTCTGTCGTAGACGGTCGTCTGGTGGCGCATCCACGCGATCACAGCGGCCTCCGCGCGCTCGGCCACCGAGATACGTTTGGTGCGCGCGACGGTGCCGCTCCCGACCGGGGTCGCGTGCTCGGCGACCCTCCGGGCCAAGACCCTGCCGAGCTCTCGCCACTTGGCCGAGAAGCGCAGGAAGTCCTCCACCTCTTGCTCGAACGTGACGACGTAGTCGGCCTGCGTGCGCTCGCGCCGCGCCACGTCGGCCTGCCGCTTCTTGGCGTAGCCCTCGGTGCTGCGCTCCGCCTCGAGCGCGGCGCGCGCCGACTCGATGTTTTCGAGCGGCGCCCAGAGGCCCATCGAGAACGACTTGCGACCCCGCTTCTCGAGGACGGCCCACGACGGACCCGCGAGCTTCACCCTGCGCGTGAGGCCCGCGTCCCCGGGAGGGAGGCACACCCAGCCCTCCGGCGGGCGGAGGCGCGTCCCGTCCGGTGCGAGGAACACCCTGGGATCGGGCGTGGGGGCGAGAACGAGCGTGCCGGTCGACATGGTGGTCGTCAGGTTACTTGGCGTCGTTCGTTTCGTCGCCTGCGTCCTCGTCGTCGGACGCGCCGAGACTCGCCCCGCGGGGGAGCGCGAGGGGTTCGTCAGGGCTCGAGCGTGACGGGGGTGCCGGCCGGTACGCTCGCGAAGAGCTCGTCCATCGTCGTGTCGTCGACGGCGACGCAGCCCAACGTCCAGTCGCCGCGGGTGCCGCCGCCGTGCACGAAGATGTCGCCGCCGAGCGCCGTGTTCTGAGGGGGGATCTGGTTTCGCGCGAGCGCCGCGAGGATGGCGTCGTGCTCGGCCCTCGAGATGCGCCCGGCGGCCAAGCCCACGCGCGCGTCGTCGGCGTTGGGGTACGAGAGGCCGAGCGACAGGTGGAAGCGGCTCTTCGGGTTCTTGTGGGTGACGACGTACCGACCCTCGGGGGTCCTGCCGTCGCCTCGTTCGCGCTTCGGGCCCGCGGGGTTCGGGCCAAGAGACACGTGGACGCTGCGAGGGGCCGCGCCCGCCTTGACGACCACGAGGGTCCGCGCCGCCTTGTGGACGACGAGGCGCACGGCGGGGGCGTCGGCGCTCGCGTCGCGCTCGGGGGCGGCGGCGAGCGCGACGAGCGCCGCGAGCGTGGCGAGGCGGATCTTGGTCATTTCGGGTCGTCGTGCGGGGCGCCTCGATCGTGACATGGCGCCCGTTGTTCTGCACCCGGACCGGGTCGAGTCGCGGGCCGCCCCGGCGGAGGGCGTTGACTTGGTACGCGTCGGCTGCAGCGATTCCGCACCGCGCGCTCGACCCGCTCAGGCTCTTGGTGGGAGGCCGCGGCCGGTGCGGCCCTGCTCGCCGCTGGTCGTCCGCTCCCCCGGCATCGGCGGCGGCCTCGCCGCGTCGTTCGAGGCGCTCGGTGGCGGCAACGTCGCCACCATGAACCAGCTCTGCGAGAAGGCCCGCGCCGACGCCTTCGTCGCGCTGCTCCAACACGCCGCCCACCTCGGCGCCAACGGCGTCATCGGCATGCGCTACGACGCCACCGAGAAGGGGCAGAACCTCACGGAGGTCCTCGCGTACGGCACCGCCGTTTGGGCCGAGCCGGGGTGAGCTAGCAAAACGTCGCTCTCTCGATTGTTCAAGACCCGCGCTCGTCGGAATCCACCTCGAGCGCGCCGAGCCCTCCACGAAGCGGCGTTGTCTTCCCCGCCCTCCCCGTTCCGCAGCCGCAGCTCCCCGCCGGCGGCCTCAACGTGAGTCGCTGTTACACGTACGCCTCGATCGGCGGGCACGAGCACACGAGCTTGCGGTCGCCGAGGGCGTTGTTGAGGCGCGCCACGGCCGGGAAGAACTTGCGCTCGCGCGTCCACGGGGTGGGGAACGCCGCCAGATCACGCGAGTACGGGTGGTCCCACGTGGCCGTGGAGATCGACTCGATCGTGTGAGGGGCGTGCTTCAGGGGGTTGTCGTCCTTGGGCAGGCGGCCGTCCTCGATGGCGCGGATCTCCTCGCGAATGCCGATCATGGCCTCGCAGAAGTGGTCGAGCTCGGCGAGCGACTCGCTCTCGGTGGGCTCGATCATCAGCGTGCCGGGGATGGGGAACGACATCGTGGGCGCGTGAAAGCCGTAGTCCATGAGGCGCTTGGCGATGTCGTCGACCTCGATGCCCGCGGACTTCTTGAACCCGCGCATGTCGAGGATGCACTCGTGCGCGATGCGGCCGTTGCGGCCTTTGTACACGAGCGGGAAGTGGGGTGAGAGCCGCGTCGCGATGTAGTTCGCGTTCAGCATGGCCACCTGCGTCGCCAGGGTGAGCCCCGCGCCGCCCATCATGCGGATATACGCCCACGAGATGAGCAGGATGCTGGCCGAGCCCCACGGCGCGGACGACACCGGCCCTACCGTGCCCGCCGCGTCGGCGTCGAAGAGGGGCCGCCGCGGGAGGAACGGCACGAGGTGCGCCGCCACGCCGATGGGGCCCACCCCGGGGCCGCCGCCGCCGTGGGGGATGCAGAAGGTCTTGTGGAGGTTCAGGTGGCACACGTCGGCGCCGATCTCGCCGGGGCTCGTGAGGCCCACCTGCGCGTTCATGTTCGCGCCGTCCATGTACACCTGTCCGCCGCGCTCGTGGACGATCGCGCAGATCTCGCGGATGCGCTCTTCGAAGACGCCGTGGGTGGACGGGTAGGTGACCATGAGGGCGGCGAGCGACTCCTTGTGGGCGTCGGCCTTCTTCACGAGATCGTCGACGTCGACGTTGCCCTGGTCGTCACACGCCACGACCACCACGTCGAGGCCCGCGAGCACCGCCGAGGCGGGGTTCGTGCCGTGCGCCGACTGCGGAATGAGGCACACCTTGCGGTGCCCCTGGTGGCGACTCTCGTGGTACTTCCGAATGGCCAGGAGCCCGGCGAACTCGCCCTGCGAGCCGGCGTTGGGCTGGAGCGACACGCCCGCGAAGCCGGTGATCTCGGAGAGCCAGCGCTCGAGATCGGCGAACACGCGCGCGTATCCCTTCGCCTGGTCGAGCGGCGCGAAGGGGTGGAGGGCGTTCCAGCACGGCTCGGTGATGGGCATCATCTCGGCCGTGGCGTTGAGCTTCATCGTGCACGAGCCGAGCGGGATCATCGAGTGGGCGAGCGACAGATCGCGGCTCTCGAGCTTGCGCATGTAGCGCAGCATCTCGGTCTCGGAGTGGTGCGCCGAGAACACCGGGTGGGTGAGGTAGGCGCTCGTGCGGCGGAGGTCCGCGGGGAGCGCCGAGGAGGCCTCGTCGGCGAGGCCGCGCACGTCGGTCGAGGCGCCGAAGAGCCGGAGCACCTGCGCGATGTCGGCCTCGGTCGTGGTCTCGTCGAAGGCGACGCCCAGGCCGTCAGCGCCGACACGGCGCAGGTTCACGCCCTCGGCCGCGGCGGCGGCGAAGACCGCGGTCGCGCGCGGCGCGTCGAGGCGCGCCACGATCGTGTCGAAGAAGGCGCCGGTCTCGACCGTGTGGCCCGCCTTGCGCAGGCCGTGGGCCAGCGTGCAGGCCGCCCCGTGGACGCTCTCGGCGATGTCCCGGATGCCCTCGGGCCCGTGGTAGACCGCGTACATGCTCGCGACCACCGCGAGCAGCGCCTGCGCCGTGCAGATGTTGCTCGTCGCCTTCTCGCGGCGGATGTGCTGCTCGCGGGTCTGCAGGGCCATGCGGAGCGCGGGCTTGCCGTGCGCGTCTTGCGACACGCCGATGATGCGCCCGGGCAGCTTGCGCACGAACTCGTTCTTGGTCGCGAAGAACGCGGCGTGGGGCCCGCCGTACCCGAGCGGCACGCCGAAGCGCTGCGAGCTGCCGACGGCCACGTCCGCGCCGAGCTCGCCCGGCGGCACGAGGAGGGCGAGCGCGAGCAGATCGGCCGCCACCACGAAGAGCCCGCCCGCCGCGTGCACCGCCTCGCCGAACGCGCGGTAGTCGAAGACCTCGCCGTGCGTGCCGGGGTACTGCACGAGCGCGCCGAACGCCCCGAGCGCGTGGAGATCGACGGTGCGGTGGTCACCGACGGAGACGCGAATGCCGAGCGGCTCGGCCCGGGTCTTCACGACCTCGATGGTCTGCGGGTGGCACTCGCTCGACACGAAGAAGGTCTGCCGCTCCGGGGTGCCCTTGAAGGCGTGCGCGAGCGCCATCGCCTCGGCGGCGGCGGTGCCCTCGTCGAGCAGCGACGCGTTCGCGATCTCGAGGCCGGTGAGATCCATCACGAGGGTCTGGAAGTTCAGGAGCGCCTCGAGGCGGCCCTGCGCGATCTCGGCCTGGTAGGGCGTGTACTGCGTGTACCAGCCCGGGTTCTGCACGATGTTGCGCAAGATGACGGGCGGCGTGATGCACCCCGAGTAGCCCATGCCGAGCCAGCTCTTCGCGATGACGTTCTCGCGGCCGAGCGCCGCGAGCTCGTCGAGCATCGCGCGCTCCGAGAGCGCCTCCACCACGGTGAGCGGCTTCGGCGAGCGGATGGTCGCCGGCACGATCTCGCGCGTGAGCGCCGTGAGCGTGGGGACGCCGAGCGCGTCGAGCATCTTCTGCTGCTCCGCGTGGTTCGGGCCGAGGTGACGACGAACGAAGGTGTCGGGGTGGCTCAGGCGGACGGACATGGGGGCTCTTGGGCGGGGGGGATCGAACGATCGAACGGAAGAAGGCGCCGGCGCTCGTCATGGAGCCGACGCCGTGTTCAGGCAAGAGGAGGCAACACGTAGGCGCGCGGAGGCGCCTAGCTCACTCCCACTTCTCGCCGGTGGGCTGCGAGGTCGCGTCGGTGTCGCCGGGGATCGACTTCAGGTCGGGGTTCATGCGCTGCTGCTTGACGTTGTGCCAGTCGGCCCCGGTCTCGTCGTCCTTCAGGCCGAACTGCCCGTCGAGCTCGGCGGACGCGTTCGGGCCGTCTTTCCCGAGCTTGTAGATGAAATAGCCCTTGCCGCTCGACTCGGACCCCGCCCCCACGAGGCCGATCGTGTGCTCCTTCCACTTGAAGTGGACGACGTTGCCGGTCTTCGTGCCTTGGAGCTCGCCCCAGCGGCTCTGGTCGGCGCGCTTCCACTTGCCGAACACGTTGCCGCCGTCTTCGACGATGTGAAGGTGGCCGTAGACGGGGTGGAAGTAGACCCCGGTGTAGGTCTCACCCTCGGGCATCTCCCCCGCCTTGATCTGGGCGCTCTTCGGGCCCGCTTCCGGGGTGCAGGCCACGAGGGACGCGGAGGAGAGCGCGACCGTGGCGGCGGTGGCGGCGGCGGCGAGGGCGACGGCGAAGGGGCTCGCGAGGTTCATGCGGGGGACCCTAGCGCTCCTTTGGTCAATCTTGAAGCGGGGATGCGGGGCGAGGATGCGGCTGACCCGGCACCCCCGCGGGGGAGCGCCTCAGCCGTAACGCAGGAATGAGTGACTTTGCCCTGGCGGGCCGTGGGCCGCGTGCTAGCTCCATGGCGATGCGCATTGCAGGACTCTCGTTGGTGCTCGGGTCCCTCGTCGTCGCCGCGGCGTGCAGCTCCACCCCTCCCGCGGAGCCCGCGGTCGACGGCGGCGCGGCCCAAGACGGCGCCGTCCCGCCCGTGCGGGTCGACGGCGCCGCGCCCGACGCCGAGCCCCCCGCGGTCGAGCCTGGCCCCGAGGTCGCGTGCGAGACCGCCTTTCGGTACGTGCCCCCGGCCGGCCGCCTCGTGCGGCAGGTGGCCCTCGCGGGCGAGTGGAACGCGTTCGCCAAGCCCGGCACGCCCATGGTCGGGCCCGACGCCGAGGGCGCGTTCACCGCGCGCGTGAAGCTCGACGCGGGCCTCGGCGCCGTGGTCGGCTACAAGCTGCTCGTCGACGGCGAGTACGAGATCGACCCGAAGGCCGAGCTCCGCAAGTACGTGGGCGGGGTCGAGAACTCGGGCGTGCGCGCGGCGGAGTGCAAGGTCCCCACGCTCACCCTCGCGCGCCCCATCGCGGTCGCGCGGCCCGCCGCGAAGATGGGCACGTTCGCCGCGGAGGCGCTCTTCACGCGGCCCGCCGGCGGCGCCGGGCTCGATCCGGCACAGGTCACCGCCGAGCTCCGAGCGGGGCGCTCGGTGAAGAAGGTGCCCGCCACGGTGGACGCGGCCAAGCGCACCGTGAAGGTGGAGCTGTCGGGCCTCGACGACGGCAAGTACACCGTGGTGCTCACGGCGAAGGACAAGTCGGGCGCAGCGAGCCGCCCCCTCCGGCTCGTGTTCTGGGTGGAGGCCCAGGCGTTCGAGTGGCGCGACGCGCTCATCTACATGGCCATGGTCGATCGCTTCGAGAACGGCGACCGGGCGAACGATCCGGCGCCCACCGCGGGGGTCGACGCGCGCGCCGACTTCAAGGGCGGCGATCTCCAGGGGCTGAAGGCCCGCGTCGACGACGGCACCCTCGACAAGCTCGGCGTGCGCGCGCTGTGGCTCTCGCCCTTCCACACGAACCCCGCGGGTTCGTACCCGGCCGACGGCGGCGTGGCGAACGTGATGGGGTATCACGGATATTGGCCTACGAAGGCCCGCGAGGTCGACCCGCGCATCGGCGGGAAGGCCGCCCTGGAGGCGCTCGTGGAGTCGGCCCACGCCCACGGCATCCGCGTGCTCCAGGACTTCGTTGTCAATCACATCCACCGCGAGCACGAGTATTTCACCCAGCACCCCGACTGGTTCCGCACCGGCTGCGTGTGCGGCACGAACGGCTGCGACTGGACCGAGCGCCGCCTCGACTGCCTCTTCGCCGACTACCTCCCCGACGTGAACTGGCAGGTGCCCAAGGCGGCCGAGCAGTTCTCCGACGACGCCGTGTTTTGGCTCGACTCGTTCGATCTCGACGGCCTCCGCGTCGACGCCGTGAAGCACGTCGAGGACGCCGCGGCGATGGCGCTCCGCGAGAAGATCCACCGCGAGCTCGAGGCCTCGGGGCGCCGCGTGTTCCTCACCGGCGAGACCGCGATGGGGTGGAACGACTGCGGCCTCGCGTGCAACCAGAGCGAGTATTCGACCATCAACCGGTACATGGGCCCGCTCGCGCTCGATGGCCAGTTCGACTTCGTGCTGTACCACGCGGTGCCGTATCGCTCGTTCGCCTACGGCGACAAGGGCCTCATCCACGCCGACTACTGGTCTCGCGCGAGCCTCGAGCAATACACGCCCGGCGCGGTCATGACCCCGTACATTGGCAGTCACGACACGGCGCGGTTCGTCACGCTCTCGAGCTACCGCGGGCAGAACGCCGGCGCCGACCGCGGCGTGCCTGGCAACAAGTGGTCGAACCCCGCGGGGCCCCCGGCGGACGCGGAGCCCTTCGCGCGGCACAGGCTCGCGATGGCGTGGCTCCTCACCCAGCCTGGGGCGCCGCTGCTCTACTACGGCGACGAGTACGGCGACTTCGGCGGCGCCGACCCCAACAACCGCACCATGTGGCGCGGCGCGGGGGCGCTCTCGGTCGAGGAGCAGAAGACCCTCGACCTCACGCGGGCGCTCGGCCGCGCGCGGGCGGAGCTGCCCGCGCTCCGGCGGGGCGACTACCGCACCGTGCTCGCCGAGGAGGACCTGCTCGTGTACGCGCGGGTCACCGCGGCGGGCGAGGCGGCCCTCGTGGCGCTCACGTCGAACCCCGCGGGGCGCACCGCGACGGTGACGCTGCCGGTCACGCTGCCGCTCGCGAGCGGCCAGAAGCTCCGCGATCGCCTCGGCGGCGGCGAGGCCACCGTCGCGGGCCGTCAGGTGACGATCACCCTCGGCCCGCGCGGCGCGGCGGTGCTCGCGCCGTAGCCCATCGCTCCTCGCCGGGCGAACTCGGTTGAGGTCCAGGGGCCGAGGTACTAATCGTCGCGCCCATGTCAATGAAGCGGACGAAGGCGAAGAGCGGCGCGGCTCGGGCGAGCGACACGAACCAAGACTTCTTCGCCCGCCCGGTGCCGAAGGAGAAGACCTGGTCGGAGCACACCGAGGGCCGCGCGGACGCGGACTACGCGCCGTACTCGATGGCAGGCACCTTCAAGCTGGGCGCCCTGGTGGTGCACCCGAAGTTCGGCAAGGGCGTCATCGTCGAGGTCGAGCGCCTCAAGGTCGGCGTGCTGTTCGAGGACGGCCCTCGGAAGCTCGGGCAGAGCGTCGGATGATCCGCGGAGGCGTCGTCGAGGTGCCGGTCGCCGACCTCGCGAGGTCGCTGCGCTTCTACGTCGAGACCCTCGGGCTCAAGCTCGTCGCGAGCGCGCCAGAGCACGCGACCCTCGACCTCGGGGGCGGCTTCCTCGTCGGGCTCGTGCCCGCGTCGGCCGAGCGCCCGCGCGCCACCGTGGGGCTGTGCGTCGCGAGCGTCGAGCGCTCCGCGGCGCTCCTCGAGAACCGCGGCCTCGCCCTGCGGAGCGAGGCGCACCTCGGCGCGGCCGCGACGGCGTTCGGCGATCCTGACGGGAACACGCTGTTCCTCGTCGAGGGCTAGCGCTCCTTCGCGTCAGCGCGCCGCGACCGGGGTCGCCTCGTGTGCCGCGGCCAGGTTCTTCCGAAAAAGTGAGGGCGCGATCCCTCCCGTGGGGTACGTTTGGGCGCGGGCGCCTCGCCCGCGCACGGAGGGAGACACCATGCTGCAAGCACTCGCTGGACTCATCTGGCTCGTCGGCCTCGCCGCCTACGTCATCACCGTCATCCGCGCCTTCAAGAACTCGGGCGTGATGTGGGGGCTCCTCAGCCTCTGCGGGCCGCTCGGGTTCTACTGGGGCTGGGCGAACTCGGGCAAGCTCGACGCCGAGGCCGCCGCCAAGGGCGAGAAGCTCATGCCGCCCGCGAAGGTCACGATGATCGTCTGGACGGTCACGTGGCTCCTCGGCGGCGTCGTCAGTCGCATGGCCGCTGACTGAGGCAAAGACCTGATCATGCGAGGGTGAGCCGTGGCGAACTACCCTGAAGAGACCTCGGATGTCGTGCCGCTCGCCGTGCTGGGCGGCACGGGCCTCTCGTCGATGGCGGGCCTCACGGTGGAGGAGGAGCGGGCCATGTCGACGCCGTACGGTCCGCCCTCGGACACCGTGCGCATCGGCCGGCTCGGGGGCCGTCGCGTCGCGTTCCTCGCGCGGCACGGCCGCCACCACACGCTCCTGCCCTCGGAGATCCCGTTCCGCGCGAACATCCACGCGCTGCGCCAGCTCGGCGTGCGCTGGGTGCTCTCCGCCAGCGCCGTGGGCTCGCTCCGGCGCGAGCTCGCGCCCGGCCACTTCGTCGTGCCCCTGCAGATGCTCGACCGCACCAAGCAGCGCGACGAGCACACCTTCTTCGGCCGAGGCATCGTGGCCCACGTGGCCTTCTCGCGGCCGGTGTGCGGGGTGCTCGCGGAGGTGCTCTCCACCGCCGCGCGTGACGCGGGGGCGAAGGCGACGCTGGGCGGCACGTACGTCAACATGGAAGGCCCGGCGTTCTCGACCCGGGCGGAGTCCGAGTGGCACAGGTCGCTCGGCTGCGACATCGTGGGCATGACCAACCTCGCCGAGGCGAAGCTCTGTCGCGAGGCGGAGATGAGCTACGCCACGCTCGCGATGGTGACCGACTACGACGCCTTCGGCGAGCACGGCGAGCCCGGCGAGCCCGGCGACCAGGACGTCCACGTGGGCGCCGTGGTGCAGCAGCTCCAGGCGAACGCGGCCCTCGCGCAGCGCGCGCTCGCGCTGGCCATCGCCCGCGTCCCCCTCGGGGAGAGCCCGCCGGCGCACTCGGCGCTGAAGACCGCGATCCTCACGCCGCGCGCCGCCTGGCCCGAGGGCCGCGTGGCCGAGCTGGCGCCGTTCCTCTCGCGCTACGCGTGACCTCCCGGGCTGCGTGAACTCCCCGTAATCGTTGTGTTTCTAACGGGAACGTCAGGCGACGTGGGTGGCGCCTTGCGTACCCTCGAGGGGTGCGCTCCAAGGGGAGCGCCTCGAGGTCCCGATGCGCGCCTCTCGCTCCGCTCTCGCCCGCTCTGCGGCCCTGCTCGTTGGTCTGCTCGCCGTGGCTGCGTGCGGCGACTACATCCTGCCGGGCACTCCCGAGCCCCCGCCGCGGCCCGAGGCGCCGCCCCTCGAGGGGGAGGACGCGGCGTCCCCTCCGCACGTGGCCGCGGGGGAGAACCGCGACGCCTCCGGCGGGAGCAGCGGGCCGCGCGACGCGAGCCCACCGCCCGTCCTCCGTGACGCGGGCGACTCCGCCCCGCCGCCGCCCGTCGCGTGGGAGCCGCCGCCGTACGGGGCCGTGACGCCCTCCGGCCCGGGGCACGTGATCTACCTCCACCCCGACCGCAAGTACCGGCGGGTCGAGGCCACCGTCGGCGCCCCCATCGAGGTGCTCGACACGGCGCTCGACCGCCTGTCGCCCGGCGAGGACACGCGCATGAACCTCTCGCGCGACGGCGCGTGGCTCGTGGCCGAGACCTCGCGCTTCGGGTGCAGCACCGAGCCGTGCCTCGCCGTGTACGAGAGCTCGCTCGCGGCGGGCGGCCTGGTCCGGATCGCGGGTGAGCCGGTGCGGCTCGGTGGCAGCATGATGGCCATCGGCGCGCAGGGGAAGCTCATCATCTTCGGCGCCGGCGGCGCCCACCCGACCGATCTCTTCTCCACCGTGAAGACCGCCGCGGGGTGGAGCGAGCCGCGCGTGCTCTCCGCCGCTTCCCCCTACGCGTACAACCAGCGGCCATCCCTCTCGCCCGACTCTCGCAAGGTGGCGTTCGACTGCGGCGCCGATCCGAGCGGCGGCGAGCTCGGCGCCATCTGCGAGGTGAACGTCGACGGCACGGGCTTCCGCGTGCTCCGCACCTCGGCCGGCATCCTCAACCTGCACAGCCCGAGCTACGCGCCCGACGGCACCATCGTGCTCGAGCACGAGCAGAAAGGCGTGGGCGAGGAGGTCTTCGGCGAGCAGATCTACAAGTTCGATCCGGCCACCACCACGCCGGAGTACGCGCTCGCGCCGACCTACTCCAACGACAACAGCCCGTGCGTGCTCCCGAACGGCAACATCGTGTCGCTCTGGTTGCAGCGGCCGGGCAACGACGACGGCTGGCACGAGCTGCGCATGATGAGCCCCACGGGCGCGCCGATCGGCATGCTCGCCATCGGGTACGACCTCGTCGACATCGGCGAGGGCTGCGGGAACTGACCGGCCCCTCAGAACGTGAGCTTGAGCGTCATGGTGAGGCGGAGGTCGGTGGGCCTCACCGTGGTCGGGGGCCGGCTGTCGTGCAAGACGGAGAGCGTGTTGCCGAGCGAGAACGTGTCGGTGAGCTTGGCGAGCGCCTCGAGCTCCACGAGCGCGCGGAGGTCCTCGGGGCGTATCCATGCAGGCTGCACGTATCCGACGAGCTGAAAGAGCAGCGTCTTTTCGCGCAGCGCGGTGCGGACGCCGGCGTAGCTCGTCGAGCGGTTGACGAGCTCGGTCGGGGGATCGGCGGCGCCGGGGGCGACGTCGATGCGGTTGTACTCGAGCATGGTGCCCGTGCCCGCCCACACCTGCAGCGGCTCCTCGTGCACGAGTTCGAAGCGGAGCCCCGTGCCGCCGAGCGTGCGCACCCGCAGGCGGAAGAACTCGTTGGTCTGGAGCTGGGCGAAGAGCTCGGTGCCGAAGCGCTCGCGCCACATGGCCGTCCACCGCGCGTGCACGAGCAGCTGGTTCACGAACGCCTCGCTCTGCGCCTCGCCGAGGCGCGTGCGCTCTGCGTACCGCGCGCTCGCGGCCACGAAGACGCGCTGCGCTGCGAACGGCATGCCGCCGTCGGCGCGCGGCGGCCGCAGGGTCTGGAGCTGCACTCGGAGCCCGCCGCCGATGTCGATGTAGTCTACATTCCCCTTCGCCACGCCCACGCTGAGATCGGCGTTGCCGGACACCCCCGCCTCCATCAACTTGGGGCGGAGCGCCTCGGCGTTCACCTGGGCGCTCGCGTGCGCCGAGGAGGTGACCGCGGCGCACGCGCAGCCGACGCGCAGGGCGCGCGCGCTGATGCGGGCGCGCGCGCGACCGCGGAGCCGAGCGGAGCGCTCCATGGCGGCGACGGTACCACGGCCGCCGCGCCGGACGCCTCGGTCCGCGCGGGTCCTGCCGCGCTGGCTGCTAAGGTCGTGGGGTGCGCGCCATCTTCGTGGGGGACACCCAGGCGACCCTGCTGCTCGAGCGGCTGATCGGGCGCGAGGACAACTCCGCCGAGCGCGCGAGGCTGCTCGGCCTCGTCGCCGAGCTCGACGCCGAGGCCGCGATCTTCCTGGGAGATCTCGTGGCGCGCCAGTCCGCCGGGGCCTGGCGGATCGTCGACGCGTGCCTCGCGCGCCTCGGGGCGCGCGGCGTGAGGCTCGCCGCGTGCGCCGGCAACCACGATCTGTTCCCGCTCGCGTGGCGCGGCTACGACGACCTCGCCCGCCGAGGCCTGCTCGGGCCGGCGAGCTGGCAGCGCGTGGCGCTGGGGGATCTCCGCGTGCTCGCGCTCGACAGCAACCGGCGCGCGCTCGGCGACGGGCTGTGGGGCGAGCAGCTCGCGTGGTTTCGGGCCGAGCTCGCGGACGCCGAGCGCGACGCGGCGGTGCGCGCCGTCGTCGTGGCGAGCCACCACCCGCCGTGGACGAACAGCGCGCTCGCGGGCGCCGCCGCGCCGCTCCTGGGCCCGCTCCTCGACGCGTTCTACGGCGCCGGGAAGGCGCGCACGTGGCTCAGCGGGCACGTCCACGCGTACGAGCGGTTCGCGTCGCGCGGCAAGCACCTCGTCGTCGCGGGCAGCGCGAGCGCCCCTCGCATGCGGCTGCTCACGGGGGACCGCGCCCGGCACCCGACGCTGGCGCGCGTGCCCGCGCCGAGCCCGTTCGGGTGGCTCGAGCTCACGGTCGCCGCCGGCGAGGCCACGCTCGCGCACCGCGGCTTCCGGCACCTCCGCGCGCCCTGCGAGATCTTCGACGTCGTGACGTTCTGAAGCGCCGGTCCTTACCGCTTCGCCTTGATCTCGAGCAGCTCGACCACGAAGCTGAGCGTGGCGTTCGGCGGGATCGGCGGGTGCCCGGCGTCGCCGTACCCGAGGCTCGGCGGGATCACGAGGCGGCGCGTGCCGCCGACGCGCATCCCCGCGAGGCCCTGATCCCACCCCTTGATGACCTGGCCCGCGCCGAGCTCGAACTCGAACGGCGCGTCGCGCTTGCGCGAGCTGTCGAACTCCGCGCCGCTGCTGAGGGTGCCGACGTAGTGGACCTTCAGTCGGTCGCCCGCCGCGGCCATCATGCCCGTGCCGAGCGTGAGGTCGACCTTGGTGACGGTGGGCGTCCCCAGGTCGACCCCGCCGAGGACCCCGTTGGCGGACGGGAGCGCGTCGTCGTCGACCGCCGTGGCCATGATCGCCGAGTACACGCCCGCGGGGCTCGTGCCCGCCTTCACGAGGCGCTCGGCGTGCGCCAGCTCCTCGCGGATGATCGTCGCGAAGGCCTCGGGCGGCTGCGCGCCGATGAGCGAGCGCCCGTTGATGAAGAACCGCGGCGTACCGGTCACGTGGAGCTTCTTGGCGAGCAGCGCGTCGTCGGACGTCGAGGACCAGTGCGGTCGGCGCTCGACCGCCGCCATCGCCTTGGCGACGTCGAGGTTCGCCTCGCGCGCGATGCGCTTGAGGTCGTCGTCCTCGAGGCGCGGCGAGGCCATGAGGAGATCGTGCACCTTCCAGAACCCCGCGTCGCCGCGCTGGCGGCGCGCCTCGTGCGCGAGCTCGAGCGCGGGGATCGCGCGCGCGTGGAACGCGAGCGGCTGGTCCTTCCACACGAAGCGGAGCTTGTCGCCGAAGGTCTCGCGGAGCGACGCGAGGGTCTTCTCCGCCCGCTTGCAGAAGGGGCACTGGTAGTCCGAGAAGACGACGATCGTGACCGGCGCGCTGGCCGGGCCGCTCACCGGCGACGCGCCGATGGGCACGTTGTGCACGCGGGTGCTGTCCTCGACGGGCCGCGCCGTCGGCTCGGGCTTCGCGGGCGCGGAGTAGTTCTCGCGCGAGAGCTCCGAGTACACGCGGTCTTTGCGGGTCCCTCCGGCCACCTTCGCGGCGGCCTTCACGAGCTCGGGGTCGATGAGCTTGCGGAAGCTCTCGATGGGCTGTGCGCCCGCGAGGCGCAGCCCGTTGATGAAGAACGTGGGCGTCCCGACGGCGCCAACGCGCTTTGCAACGTCTTGATCTTGTTGGATTTTATATCTTCCTTGGTGCGCGTCGAGCGCGAGCGTGAAGCTCGGCTCTTCGACGCCGAGGCCCGTGGCCCAGCGGACGTACGAGCCGCGCTCGAGCGAGGTCTGGTTCTCGAACGCGAGGCGCTGAAACTCCCAGAACGCGGTCGCGCCCTTCTTCTCGAAGACCACCTGGGCGGCCTCCGCGGCGGGCTGCGCGTTGGCGTGGAACGACAGCGGCTGGTTCTTCCACACGACCCGGAGCTTCTGGGGGCCGTACTCGCCCTTCAGCTGCGTCAGGGTCTTCTCGGCCCGGCTGCAGAAGGGGCACTGCAGGTCCGAGAACTCGACGATCGTGACGGGCGCGTCGCGGTCGCCCCACACCGGATCGCGCGAGGTGACGGGCACGGGAGAGTCGGCGTCGCTCCAGTAGGTCAAGACGGGGGTCGCCTTGGCCGCGCGCGCGCGCTTTCGGTAGGTCAGGAACCCCGCGAGGCCAGCGCCGAGCATGACGATGAGGATCCCCGCGACGCCGAGCGCGAGGAGCGGGCCGGCGGCGCTCCCGGTGGCTTGCGGCGTGGGCGGCGGCCAGCCTGGCGCGGGGTGGCGAAACGGCGAGCCCGCGGCGCCAGGGGAGAACGCGGTGACCGGCGGCGGCGGGTACACGCCGGCGGCGGGGCTCGCGGGGAGGGGCGCGCGGGGCTCCTCGG